>DATGIQ010000052.1:0-23713 GCA_035295665.1 Gemmataceae bacterium
GGCTGGGATCCTCCGTATCGGTGGCGATCAGCGACTGGATACCGGCCGTCTGAAACGTCGCGAAAAATGTATGCGCCCCTTGGTCGTCGCTGGTGAACGTGTGATCCGCCGGCACAAGTGCCCGTGGATCACTGCTCGCAAAATGCAGCGTCCCTTCGTAGCCGGTCGCCAGGTTGCCGTACGCATCGAAAACCGTGATGACGAAAGCGTTCGCCGCCCCGGCGTTGGTGGAAGCGGAGGGTGGATTGATGGCCAATTCATGGGGCTCCGCCGGCTTGACCAGAATACTTGCTCGTGTCATGGTCAAGGTCGGAGCCGTGGAGTCCGTAACGGTCAAATCCCGGAAGCCAGCTTTCTTGAACATCACCTGGAACTGGTGCTGTCCCTGGTCCGCAGAGGTAAACGTGTAACCCGCCGGCAAAACAGCCTTGGGATCGCTACTGGTGAGCTCCACCGTGCCGCGGTAGCCCGTAACCGGGTTGCCATACGCATCTCGCACCGTGACGACGAACGCGTTGGCCGCACCGGCGATGATGGACACCGGCAACGTGCTGATCTCTAATCGGACAGGATCTGTTGGCAGGATCGCAAGATCCCCTTGCGTGGTGGTCAGGGCCGAATCCATCGCATCCGTGATGGTGAGCATGTGGGCGCCGGCTGTCTTGAAGGTCACCTGGAATTGGTGTTGACCTTGGTCGGCAGCGGTGAAGGAGTAGGCAGCGAGAAGGGCAGTCCGGCCATCGCTGCTGGTTAGCTGTACGGTACCGCTGTACCCAATCGCCTGGTTGCCATACGGATCCTTGGCCGTGACCGTGAAGCTCAACGGCGTGCCCGCCTTTGTGAACGCGGACGAAAAATCGCCGAAGACCAGCGTGGTTGCTGGTGCCGGAACGATCCTAAGGCTCATGTGCGTGTCGGTGAGCAGGGGAGCCATCACATCCGTAGCGGTCAGCGCGTGCGTACCGGCAGTTTTGAAGATGACCTGGAATGTATGTGTGCCGCGGTCGGCCGTCGTGAAGGCATAGTCAGCGGGCAGGATGGCTTGCGGATCGTCGCTGCGGAAGCGCACGGTGTCCACGTAGCCTTGTGCCCGATTAGCGTACGCATCCTGGAGTGTGACCGTGAAATTCTGAACCGAGCCTGCAATCGCAGGGTCGGAAGAAAAGCCGCCAAGGATGAGGTTCGAGGGGACGACCTTGAGGTCGGTCTTCGTAAAGGTCAGGGAGGGAGTTGTCGCATCTGTGACCGTAAGTGACAAGTCAGTCCCGACAGTCTCGAAGGTCACTAAGTGCTTGAATAAATGCACACCTTTGTCGGCGGCCGTGAACGTATAGGAATTGGAGAGAAGGTGCGCCAAGGGATCGCTGCTGGCAAACTGCACGGCGTCGCAGTAGCCGAGCGCTGGATTGCCGTTGGCATCCGTGACGGTGACCGTGCAGTCTAGTGGCGAGCCTGCCGTTATGGGAAACGGAAACTCACTGAAGCTGAATTCGGCCGGGATGATCGTCAAATCTCCTTGCGTACCGGCCAGCGCGGAACTCGCCGTATCCTGGACCGAGATCGCCTGGATGCCCACAGCTCGAAAGGTAGCCTGAAAGGTGTGCATGCCACCGTCGGCTGCCGTGAACGTGTAGTCCTCGGGCAAGCTTGCACGCCCGCTGCTGGTAAAGTGGACCGTGCCCCGATAGCCGACTGCTGGCTGGCCGAACAGGTCCTTCGCCATCACGCTGAAGCCAGTGGGCACGCACAGGGTATTCGTCGCCGCGAGGCCGGCCAAGCTGAGACTACTGGCAGAAGCCTCGTAGGCGCCTCGGTTCGCGCCACCGGTGCGGAACACGCCGCGCTGATCGGCAGTATTGATCACCGTTGGATCGCCGGTGTTCAGGGCGGGACTACGAGGAAGGAGCGCGACCGTCTGCGTCGGGCCGCCGTTGTCCTGCAACGGACCAAGCAGGGGGTCGGTATGGATCAAGTCCGTGAAATCGGTCAGAAAACCACTGCCATCATCGTTGCTCAGATTGTATCCCTGCGAGAGGACAGCCCCTCCCGTAACGTAAAGATTGTCCCCTTGGCTACCCTGGAAAATACTATTGCGAAGCATGGCGGTGCCCGCACGGATACTCAATGCGCTACCGTGGAACGTGCCATGGTCCATGCTGCTCGCCGTGTTGCCGGCGAACGTGGTATCGCTGACCGCGAGTGTCCCCACTCTTCCATTGTCTGCGTCATTGACGATGGCCCCACCTTCCGTTGATTGATTGCGGTAGAAGGTGCTGTTCGTAATCGTCAGCGAGCCCGTATTGTCGAGCGCCCCCAGATACCCTTTATTCCTCGAAAACGTACTATTCTCCACCGTCGATACGCCGTCATTGCGGAGGACACTTCCGACAGCACCATAGGTGAGCCCGTTGTCCGAGAAGGTCGTGTTGCGAACGGTCAGGGTACCTAGAAAGTTATTCGCGATCGCGTTGCCATCGGGCGCATTCATGCCCCCATTGCCCGACAGGGTGCTATTGAGCACGCTCAGGGCGCCTTGGTTGTAAATACCGCCGCCCGCATCGTCTGCACTATTGCCGCTGAGCGTGCTGTTGGTGACCATCAGCGTCCCGTCATTGTAAATGCCGCCGCCATGGCTGGGGATCGCCTCTGCGAAACCACGCGGATCCAGCACGGTCGTCAGGCGTCCGTTGTCTGAAAGAGTCGTGCTGTTGACCGTCAAGGTTCCACGATTGCAGAGGCCGGCTCCGTTCGCGTTGGCATTGTTGCCGGCAAGCGTACTGGTACTGATCGTCAGCGTCCCGGTGTTGTAAATTCCACCGCCGCGCTGGGTGTCGGCCTCGCCATCCTGGCGCGTGCCTCCGTTGTTCGACAGGGTACAGTTGCTAACGATAAGCGTCCCGGTGTTGTTGATGCCGCCCCCATCGCTTTGGGCGCGGTTACCGGAGACGGTGCAGTCGCTGAGGATCAGAGTCCCCTCGTTGAAAATTCCACCACCATTTTGTCCGGTGAAGCCGTTGGTGATGGTCAGTCCTGACACCCGGACCGTGGCCGACGAGGCGATGTGGAACACCTGTACGCTGCTGTTGCCGCTGATCGTGATCACACCTGCGCCCGGGCCGGCAATGGCAAGGTTATGGTCGATTTCCAAGCGTTGGGCCACAGTGATCGTGCCGATGAGGCCGGGCAGAAAATCCACGGTCCCGCCAGGCTGGGTCGTGGTGAGGGCGACGCGAAGCGAGCCGGGGCCGTCGTCGGCCAAGGTGGTCACGGTGCTGGGCAGGCAACGATGCTCAAGCCATTCCAGGCACAGACGGTTGTGCCTCTCGCGCGGCTTGACACGCAGCCGGCTCTTTCCGGATACCGATCTCGTTCCTCTCCACGCCAATCGGAAAGCAAGGGAAGCCACCAGTGGACTCCTCCGAACCAAGGGGGCAGACTATTTTGCCGGCTTCGAATATCGAGACTCCAGGTACGCCCATTGCGAGCTTGTGCGGATGGGATCAAGAGCGCCGTCCGCCTTGATGATATTGGCCCAGAACTTCGATTGTTCGATCTCGGGAAGTAAGCGCAGCGCCCCCCGAATCAGCTCGAAGGCGCGAATCTGGTAGGCATATCCTGTTTCAGCATCACGACGGCTTCGACGGGTGGGGTCGACGTCTAATTTGCCAACCGCTTGCGCAAAGGTCCGCGCGGCGTGGTACAGGAGCGGCGTGCTTTCTGGCCCCAACTCCAGGGCCGTTTTAGCGTCTTTGATCCCCTCCTGGTACTTCCCTTGGAGAACCCGGGCATACCCTCGACCGTTGTACGCCTCCGCATTCTTGGGATTGAGCTGAAGAGCCTCCTCGAAATCGCGCTGTGCCAGTTTCGGGGCATCGCAGAACAAGTGCATCCAGCCCCTGTTGGTGAACGTTTCCGAGTCCGGCTTGAATTTCAGGGCAAGCGTGTAATCATCAATTGCCGACGTGTAGCGGCCAATTTTTCCCTTGGCCCAGGCACAAGCCAGATAGGTGGGGACATCGGGATCAGCTCGTTTGAAATACTGCTCGAATGCTTCGATGGCCTCCGGAAAGCATTGCAATTCCAGGAGGGCCCGACCTTTCAGCCGGTAAGCTTCTGCAAATTCAGGACGGAGTGCCAGCGCTTCTTCATACGCAGCTACGGCTTGCTTATAGCGCTTACCCTGGTGCAGGATCCGTCCTCGTTCCACGTGATCCTCGGCCGCCAAGACCGCGTTCTTCGGATTTTGTCCGGTATGCAGCGCTTGATCGAGATCGCGAAGAGCCGCCTCAGAATCTTGAAGCCCCAGATGCATCTGGGCGCGGATCCGGTAAAGCGGCTCCTTGGCCGCGGCACGAGCGATGGCTTGGTCGATCAACTCGACGGCCTTGGTCAGCTGGTTGCTCTCTTGGTAGGCTTGGGCCATGTCCAGATAAGCTTCGTACTTATCCGGGTTCGACGAAATGGCCCGCCGCAGATCGTCCAGAGCTTCGGGGAACTCGGCCTGGCGGATTCGCATCACGCCCCGATTGACGTAGATGGCATACCTGTCCTCCTCGGTAGGGTTGAGCTGGAGCGCTTTATCGTAATCTTCTTCGGCAGCGCGGAACTGCTGCAATTCCGCATGGGCGAATCCGCGTAACAGGTAGGTGCCGATAAAGCCTGAACGCAGGCTCAGGCAAGTGTTGAAACTCGCCCTCGCTTCGGCCGGCCCATGCCTTTTCAAGGAGCAGATTCCAAGGAAATAATGCGCCCAGAAGTGATTCGGCTGCACGCGCACCGCATTTTCCAGGTCCTTGCTGGCTTGCTCCAGATCCCCGCTCTTGATCTTCTCATTCCCGCTCAGAAAGGAATCGAGAGCGGTACTCGCCGCCGTCGCCCGGGCCTGTTGGCGTTCCTGTCGAGCCTCCCCGTCCCGGCCCAACGCAGCCAGGTAGCGGGCCCGGTAAAGATGAAACGCTTGAGTTGTCACTCCCAGGTTCGCGGCTCGATCCAGGATGCGAAGTGCCTCGGTGTGATGGCGGTGCCGTTCTTCCGGCTGCTGATTGGGCATATCAAAGCCGACCGCCTCCGCCAGGAGGAGCAACAATTCATAACAGCTTTCACGAATTTCCTTGCCTTGTTCCGTATTTTCGAAATGGCCGAGCACCGGTCCCTCAGGAGAATCGATCTTCACTTGAAATTCAGCCAGGCCCGCGCGCAGCTGCCTCGGTTGCTTTTACATTCGTGGGGATATCTCTGCCGGTGCAAAGGGTTGCATGAAACAGAGCGTCATCACGAAGCTTGAAGAATTGCTGGTATTTGTCCTGCTCCCGGCGGCGCTCCGCTTGCTCGGCTAGCTTGGAGTTGACTTTAGCAAGCAACGCATCCGTGAGCTTGCGCAGGTCTGCCAAGGCCTGCTCGGAACCGATCTTGGCGAGCGCCTTCTCCAAGGGTCTGCTTGCTTCTTCCCAGTTCTGGGCGGCAATGGCCGACTCGCCGGCGAGAATGAGGGCTTCCGATTCGCCGCGCGAGATCATGAGCTGTTGCCGCTGAAGAGTTTCCTGCTCGCTGGCACGGACAGCCCAGATCCGCATTTCCATCAGGGCAAAGACGGCGATAAATAGAATCAGCACGGCCAGGGTGCTCACGGCCGCCAAGGCCGCCGCCACCGGGCGCCGGCGGGCCCATTTCAACGTCCGTTCCCCTATCCCGATCGACCGAGCGTGAATCGGTTCACCGGCAAGGAAGCGTCCCAGGTCATCGGCCAAGTCCTGGGCTGTGGCATAGCGGCGGCGGCGGTCTTTTTGTAGACATTTCAGGCAGATCGTTTCGAGATCGCGGGGCACCTTCTGATGCAACCGCGCCGGCGGCACCGGTTCCTGATCCAGCACCTGGGAAAGGGTTTCGAAGGTTGTCTCGCCACGAAACGGAGGCCGGCCGGTGAGCAATTCGTAGAGCGTGGCCCCCAGAGCGTAGATATCGGCAGATGGACCGACCTCCTTGGTTTTCCCGGCCGCCTGTTCGGGAGCCATGTAGCTGGGCGTGCCCATGACCGCCCCGGTGTGGGTCTGGCCGACCTCGACCTTCACCCGCTTCGCCAGGCCGAAGTCGGTGATTTTGGGGATCATCGAATGGAATGCGGATAAATGCGGATCCGGCGAAGTGTCGCGGATTGAATCCGCGCCGATCCGCTTGATCAGCGTTTCGCCGTGTTCGATTGGGGTATTGGCCAGTAGAATGTTCGCCGGTTTGAGATCGCGGTGGACCACGCCGCGCTCGTGAGCATAGTGCATGGCCCGCGCCAAGGTCTCGACTAATTGCGCTGCCTCCCGCACCGGTTGTGGAAAGCCATCGATCCGCTGAGCCAGGCTCCCGCCTTCCACCAGCTCCAGCGAAAAATAGGGGATGTGGTTTTCTTCGCCCACAGCGTAGATCTGGACAATATTGGGGTGTTGCAGGCTGGCGACCGCTTCGGCCTCAGCCTGGAAGCGCGCAATCTGATCCGACCCGGCGTGGGCACCGGCCAAGATCATTTTTAGCGCGACCAACCGATTGAGGCCGGCCTGCCGAGCCTTGTAAACGACCCCCATGCCGCCCCGTCCCAGGACGCCCTGAATTTCGTAGCCGGCTATCTCCGGCCAACCGGCGCTGATCGCATCGCAAGGGCCCGGCGGAGTCTCGGTAAGCCGCGTGCCGTACGGATCTTCGGGCGTCACGGCCTGGCTGGCACCGGGGCTACGCCGCTTCGCCTCACGAGGACCGACCGGAATGGACGAGAGGCGCTTCCCCGTTTCAAGTGGAGCGGTAGCCGAACCAGGCAAACCTGCTGGAGCGGAGGGTAAACTTGCTTCCTCAGAGGAGATGGGCGCCGTTAGGGCAGGAGACGGTACGGAATCACCCTCCGGGAGAGCCAGGTCAGCCGACGAGCCGGCAGTGGTCTCAGGTACCTGCGAGCGCATAGCGGAATCTCCAGCGGCAAAGGCGAGGGGAGATCTACCGATTATGACAGGGGCAGATGAACTGTCAAGCCGTTGACGGCGAATCTGGCCTCATGCTGACTTCTGCAAAGCCTTCTCAGGCGGGTCGCAAAAGGTTATTCTTGAGATGTTCCCTTGTTATCCAACAAACTTGGAAGCAGGGGAGGGCAACCTGTAAACCGGAGCCGCCATGAGCGCCAGCTACCAGATGCAAGTGTATGAAAACCGGCAACTCGTTCATTGCGTGGAGTTCGAGGGAACGATCGAGCTCGGCCGGCAAGGCGAAGGAGATCAAGAACTGTTTTCCGAACGGCGCGAAGCGGACCGGCGGCGCGTGGTCGTGGCCCACCAGGCGGAGCCGAATGTCTCTCGGAAACATCTTCTGATCCAGCCGCTTGCCGAAAACCGGGTCCGGGTCACGAACTTGAGCAAAGCGCGCTGCTTGGCCCTCCCCAACGGCGAAGAATTGAGATATGAAGCCTCTCAGGAACTGCCCGTGCCGGTTGTCCTGAATCTGGGTAAACGCACGCTGATCCTCCAGCCGCAGGTCCCCGGCGGCCAGCTGCTCCAATCTTTACCCGAAGTCGTCCCCCCACCGGGATCGGCGGCCCTGACCGCTTCCGCGCTGGCCTCGCTCGACCGATCCAACAAGGGGCAAATCGGCAGCCGGGCCATCCTCAGTTGGCTGCGCACCGTCGTGGAAGTGCTGCAAAGCGCGGTCCATTCCAGCGACTTCTTCCAGCGCGCGGCCCAGGCCGTCGTGCAACTTGCCGGTCTCGATTCCGGCCGCGTCCTCCTCCTGCATGAAGGCAAGTGGCAAACCCAGACGTGCTGGACGGCGAATCCGAGTTCCACCGATGCCGACACGCAGCCGAGTCAGCATGTATTGAACCGCGTGCACGAGGAGAAGCGAACTTTTTGGGCGCTGCCCGCCACGTCGACTCTGTCGGGGGCGAGTTTGATCGGGGTCAAGGCGGTCGTTGCGTCTCCGATTCTGCAAAGGGACGGCACGGTCATCGGCGTCCTCTACGGCGAACGCCGCCGCGATATCCGCTCTGCCACAGAAACGCCCATTGCAGAACTGGAAGCCATGCTGGTGGAATTGCTCGCCGGCGGCGTGGCCGCGGGGCTTGCCCGCCTCGAACAGGAAAAGGCCGCCTTGGCCGCCCGTTTTCAGTTCGAACAGTTCTTCACGCCGGAGCTTTCCCGGCAACTCGAAGCGCGGCCGGATCTCTTGGAAGGGCGGGACACAGAAGTGACGTTGCTCTTTTGCGACATACGTGGCTTCAGCCGCGTCAGCGAACGCCTTGGTCCGGTGGGCACGGTCCAATGGCTGCGCGCTGTGATGGGGGCGCTTTCCGATTGTGTGCGGGCCCATGCCGGCGTGCTTGTCGATTACATTGGCGATGAGTTATTTGCGATGTGGGGCGCGCCGGAGGTACAGCCCGCCCATGCTCAGCTCGCCTGTCGAGCGGCCCTGGACATGCTCAGCGTCCTTCCCGAATTGAATCGGCAGTGGCAGCAAGCCCTTGGAGAGCCGATGGATCTGGGCATAGGGATCAACACCGGCATCGCCCAAGTCGGCAACACCGGCACCCGCCACAAGTTCAAGTACGGCCCACTCGGCAACACCGTTAACCTGGCGAGCCGCGTGCAAGGTGCCACCAAGCACTTCATGACCAAGCTCTTGATCACGGGCGCGACACAGGCGGCGCTGGGAGAGGGGTTCGAGGCACGTCGCCTCTGCCGGGTACGGGTAGTGAACATTCACGAACCGGTTGAATTGTATGAGCTCCCGACGCCGAATCACCCTTGCTGGGCGGATGCAAAGCGGGAATATGAAGCGGGATTAGCGGAATTCGAGAATCAGAACTTTCATCAAGCGGCCCGGATTCTGGCCAACCTGCGCGGCAAATGTCCCGATGATGGCCCGGCGTTGCTACTGCTTTCCCGAGTCGTGAACTGCATGGTCAAGCCGCATGCTCCGGCAGATCTCGTGTGGGAACTGTCGGAAAAATGACGCCGGCGACCTGGCTCATCATTAGGCCTTCGAACACATTGTACAATGCCGGCCGCGACCATATGGTAACAAACCTCGATGCCTCATGTCTTGAAGGCATCCTCGGAGGCACTGCCGCTCAGCGTTGCCGCCCCGTTGCGGTTTCCACGTGCTTATACATTTCATCCCTTGGATCATCGCTCACCTTCCACGGGTGCCCGTCTCGCAGATAGAGCTTGTGCTGTTCCTCCAGGTTCAGTGGCCGCGCCCCAACCCGACCGAAGACCGCGATCTGATTACCGCTTTCATCCACCGCGCGATCCCGGTCCAGCCCCTTGGCAACCGCCACGGCATGGCCACCGTGCGGGATCTTGTAGGTCGCAATCAGCTCCGGAGTCGGCCGCGGACTGAAGCCATCGTTGCCGGGCGTCTCCGGTGAAGTCAACTGCACGACCCGAAGCCCATTCTTACCGTCGGCGAGATAGGCGAACTCACTCACATAAGTGATTCCCAGCTTCACATCGTGCACGTCGTTGATGCAACCGCCCGCGTTGTAAACTTGATCGATCCGCGGCAGCGCCGGCTTCTCGATGTCGAGGATCACGAGGCCCTGCGATCCCGCAGCCACATAGGCGTAGGTCCGTGCCAGGTAGATGTTGTGGGCCTCGGCCAGGTCTAACTTGGAGATCAACACAGGCCGGGCGAGGTCCGTGACATCGAGGACCTTAATCCCCTCTTCATCGCAAACGTAACCGTAGCGGAACTGCACCTGCACCGCATGGGGATGCTTGAGGCAATCTCCGCCCAGGACCGATTTGATTTCCGGATGCTTGGGATCCTCCAGCGCCACCACGACCAGGCCGGCATCGCAGCAGATATAGGCATACGTCCCCACGATCGTGATGTTCCGCGCCCCACAGAGGATTCCGTCCGGATTGAAGGTCAGTTCGCGCTTCAAGAAGTTGTCCAGCGGATTGCCGTTGATTGTCGTGGCGATCCCGACGATGACCAGCCCTTCGTATTTGTCGGTCACGTAAATGTTGCCGTAGATTCCCGCAATATTTGGCTCATGATTGAGCGGATCGTGGGAACGCGTCGGATCGGGGGCCAGTGTTGTCGGCGACGCCACCGCGGTGGCGTATTTGGTCCGCACGTAGAAGCGCTGACCCAGCGGCGACACGGGCGCCGTGGTGATCCGCTCGGAAAATGCCTTGTCCGCGATGAAGGCGATATCGAAAACGCGCAGCCCCTGTTCTCCGCAGGCCGCATACAGATACTCGCCGCGGTTCTGCACCATCAGGATCTCCGGCTTGCGGAGCGGATGGAAAAGGCTGTCGCCAATATCCTTGCCGGGGTGCTCGTGGGCGTGTTTGAGCATTCGGCCATTCTCCACGTGCTTGCAGAAGTAATCCGGGAAGGCCAGATGATGCAGGGAACTGCCGATCACCGCTTGCGGCTCGTCACGTTCGGTAACCTCGACCGCGGCCAGGCCATGCTCGCCGGCCGCGACCCAGCAGAAGCGGCCAACGAAGTTGACGTAATTCGTGCCCTGCATCAAGAGCTGGGCCATGATGGCGTTGTTGTCCTCATCTTTCGACAGATGGCAGTCGGTGCAGAGTTTGGTGGCTCCCCGGCCCCGGACGGTGTGCGGCACATTCGTGCTGAAGGCGATGCCACTCATCCCTTCGCTGGAGATCGTTTGCTGCTGCGTGTAGATCTCCTCGCGGTTGCCATTGTACGAGCTGACGTGAATGGCACACGAAGAGCGTACGGGCCCAATGCGGTTCTTGGTCACATCGCCGTCGCGGGCCAACATGAAGACATCATCGCGCAGCGTCTGGAAATTGTAGGAGATATAGTTGCGGGACACGTCTCCCTCGTTGTGGAGCATCGGAACCTTCTTGTTCGCCTTTTGGGGCAGATGGCAGCCATAGCAGCTTGGATTCCACGACGAATGGCACGCGATGCAGCTCATGTTCTCGTTGGCGTGGGCACACTTTTCGCCCGTGACCGGCCCCCAAACCATTTGGCCGGCGGCATCCAGACGCACCGTTTTGGCCAGGGCGGCCTTTTCGTTGTAGTGCTTGCTGCCGGGCGTAATCGTGTCGACGACCTGAGTAATTTCCCAAGCCAGTCCTTTTTCGACCATCGAGTTTTGCACAATGGTATTACCGCGCCGCTCGAAACGGCGCTTCCCGAAAGGCGTCCGCAGGGATTCGAGGTTCCGACTTCCTTCCGGCGACGAAGTGTACGCGGCCGGACCGGTGGTGCGGAGGGTGGCGCGTTGGTTCACGGTCCCGTGGCAATCGATGCATTGGATTTCGATGGCCGCACGGACCTCGCCCTGGAGCTTGGTGTTCCCGTGACTGTCCTGGATGAAATGGCAGTCGATGCAGTGCATCCCTTTTTCGAGATGGATATCGAGCAAGTGCACCGGAATGTTATCCGGCTTTTTCAACTCGGGATCGAGGTTGCCTTTGCTCGCTTGTTCTTTCAGCAACTCTTTGACCTCGACCGGCACACGCATCGCCGTCATGAGCTTGTCGGTTGTCACCGAGTCGATGACCTTGCCGCTGTCATCGAGGAGATTGCCCTTCCGATCTTTCTTGTAGACGGCACGGAAGATCCAGCCGTGTCCGTGGAAGTCGGCGAATTGCGTGTGGCGAGCTTTCGGATTTAACTCGGAGACGCTTTCGAGGAAGCGGGGGTTCGACCACAGCCCGCGGGCCGCCGCCTCATCGGGATTGAACATCTGCGCCTGCGTGAACTCTTCGGAAGTGGGGTATTTCTGCTTGGCCGGATACATCAACTCGCCGTCGGTTTCCTCATCCCACCAAAGGTATCCCAGATAGGTGTTGAGAACATTGGTGCCGGGGTGAATGTGGCAGACGATGCACTGGCTGGTAGGGATGGCCGTTGTGAACGCATGCTCGATAGGGTGGCCTGGCTCCTCTTTGGGAATCGTCGGATCGGGATTGTAGCTCAAGCCGCGATTCCCTTTGTCAGCGTAGGGCCCAGAGTGCACCGGCGAGCGATCGTTGGCATAAATGACGTGGCACGCGGTGCAGCCGCTCGAACGGTAATCGCCGGGGTGGTCATTGGTACCCAGGAAGTTGAGCGTGGGATCGAGCAGGCGGGTCTTTTGCAAACCCAGCATGGTCGGATCGGTGCGATTCTCCGTGCCCAGGCCGCGGTCACTGAGGCGCGTCCGTGGCTTGCCGGGGTCCTCGTCTCGTTCCGGGATGCCGGTTTCTAGGCGGAAGCGGCCGCCCCGCTCGAAGATCCGTAGGAGGTTTCCCGGCTGCGTAATCTCGAAGCGAGGCAAAGGATCGAGGAACGGCAGAACTCCCTTGGTGCGCAGTTCTTCTTCGGTGGGCGGCGGCACGGTTTGGACGCGCAGCGGCACACCATGCATGCTGTAACTCTCGCCGAAACGGCTCCACTTGTTCGGGATCGCGCCATTGTTGTACAGGGCGGCCCCCCACAACATGCAGCCGTGGGTCATCATGCTCTTGCGATTCTGCAGGACTTCACGGGGATGGCAATTAACCGTGCCGCAACTGATGTGCGCGATCCGCAAATCTCCGGGGTTGACGAACCGGATGAATTCCGGGCATTCATGGTTCAGCAGCGCGTACGACCGTACCGGGTTCGCAGAAGTCTTCCATGCACCGGGAAAGCGTGGCAAAACGTGAGCCTGTTCCTTGACAGTCGAGTTTGGATCACCGCCGTGGCAATCCACGCAACCGAGGTGGACAGTCGCCTTGTTGTGCGGGTCGTGGGTGCTGGCATGGCACGCGATGCAGCCCGCACTCTTCCCCGCTGCCTCTGCCTCAGTCTGGCGGAGCAGATCGACGCCTTGGAGTTCGGGCGGCAGGGGGAACGGCTCATTGGCAGCGCCGGCTGTTTGTGCACGGGCCGCCGACCAAGGGCCACGGGAGGTCAAGGCCAGGCCCACCAAGACTACGGGCATCAGCATCACGAGGGTACTGATCCGCACGGGCCATCCGTTTGCCGATCGTGTCATGGACGGTTAGACCTCCGCCTTCGAGAACCCATGCCGGAACGATGGGCGGCGAACTATACCGAATCGGCTCGGACAGTCAAGAGCCTTCGGCGGTTTTGCCGATTCCCGTAATTGCGCCAACCTTTCTGGCTTCGTTCAGTACGTCAATTCCAACTGCATGAAGCTGGCCAACAGCGGATTCACACGATCGGTGAAACGCCGGTACAGGTCCTGGAACCCGCTTCCTGGAAGGAGCGTGGATAAACCCGCCGTCATGATGATGTTGTTGCTGAGCAGCGGTCGGTACTCGAAACCAGTGCTGAGGTCGGTGCCGATGTAGCTGCGAACCCGGTTCTGGAAAATGAGGGTCCGCAGCGACTCCGTCTCGTCAAACCAGAGAAAGTTGACGTTGTTAATCATCCGGAGCTTGGGCGTCAGATCGAAGTCGACCCCGCCATTGGCCAGCCACAAACCAGGGTTAACAAAGTTGCTCTGGCCTTCGGTTTTGCTCGAGCGCAAATCCGCAAGCAGACTCTCGCGGTTGGTCAGGTTGACGCCAAACAGCTTGATGGCTTGCCGCTGCCAATAGCTGAAATCCCCACCGGCGAAATTGGGGTGATCCAGGATTGAATCGAAGCCCGTGGCGTGCTTGTTGTTGGGGTCGCTGTCCCCCGATGCCCAAAAGAACGAGGTCCGAAAGCGCACCCAATCCCGATCATACGAAAGCTCCACAGCCGCCATCTGGGCGTTGATGTCCTGCGGCTGGTTGGCGATCGGGTTCAGACTGTCACGGCCCAGGGCCCAGTAAAAGGCGTGCGAAATGTTGTACCGGCCGATGTGCCCGTCCCCGGCCCAGCCGAGGTAAGCCACATCCAGGCGATGTGGCTCAAACACGCCGACTGGATCAGGGCGGACCAGGAAGTTGTTCTTGTCAAAGTGGAAGGTCGGGCCATCGTGGTTGTAATGTACGCTGACCTCGGTCGTGTAGCCGGGAAAGATGAAATCCTGGCGATAGTAGTTGGCAATGTAGACGTTTTGATGCCGGCTCTGGAACGTATTGAGGTCGGAGTTCGTGTCTTTCTCCTGCTGGTCGAACACGAGCAGGTTGAACTGGTCCTTGTTGGAGAGCCGTGTGCCAAAAATGCGGACAGCCCGGTTTGTATCGCTAAAGATGAAGCCACGGAAGTCGCTGGTGAACGGTTGTGACCCGATGCGGACGGACATGAAGTCATAATCCGGACTCAGGTCGGTGATCTTGCTCTCGACGAAGTACTCCTCCAGCGAGAACCAAGTCCGGCCGCGCGTCGTCCCGCGGCGGACGTCGGGGTTGACGACGGCCAGCTCGTCCACAGCCAGGTAGTTGACGTTGAACGTCGGGGTCAGCTTCACGCGCCAGTCAACCGGCTTGAAGGCGGTGTCGCCATGAAACAGGTCGATGCCCAAGCTGAAATAATGTGAATAGAAGAACTGGTTCGGACTGCCAAAGAAATCCTCCCGATTCGGCCGCGTGGTACTCTCAAAGGGGGTCGTGGGCGTCGGTACCTGGCGTTCCTCCAAGACCGCCAGGCTGGTGGCCTTGACATCTAGGAACGTGTGCTGGCCGAGGATCGGATAGTCTCCTTTGAAAACGTTCTGGTTGAACGGGTCCCACCAATGTCCTTCCACGTACGGATAGTCATCCAGCCGCGGGTGTCCCTTGTTATACCGGTCCCAGGCCGGAAAACCGACGCGCCAGCGGTCCTCGACGGGAACGAAATCGCTGGTCTGCTGGACCTCGCGGGGACGAACACCGGATGGTCCCGAAAAGCCCAGGGGCGGATCCACCAGTGTTTGGATCAAGGGCTCCGCCGTTGGGAGTGCGGACGGCTCCGCCGGCGGCGGGGTCGATTCCAACGGCCGTCGCAGTGGTTCATCCGGGCGTTCCGGCTGATCGGGCGCAGGGGAGCCCGCCGCGGAGGTCGCAGGTTGCGGCCCTTGGCCGAGTGAAGCGCTCGACGCCAGTCCCGCCAGGAAGAGCCCGAGGACCAGGCCACTCCATCCTGCTCCCGCCCGCTTGTTACGCAACATATCTTAGACTCTCTAGTAGAGTGAATGGCCCCTGCCTTGGCCCGGTTCCGCCGAGAGGCCCTGGACAGCGGAATTATCGGGTAGCGAGATAAACACTCTTGAGCAACTAAGCAGATTTGTCAGGATTGGGAATTAAGCGGGTTACACGGGGAAGCTAGGCTTCGGGGAGAAACTGGCCGGTTAGCCGTGCTGGGCGAAATTGCAAGGCTGGGCAAGAAATGGTAAATAATGAAATCATATAGGCTGCGGCTTCTGCCGATAGCTTACAATAATCGCTGTCAGCGAGTGCGTTAGCTACCACCTGGTGTCCGGAACCAGGGGTGATCCTCGCCGACAGCGAATCCTGCAGAAGGAGTGGCACAGCATGCGTTCGCGAAACACCGTGACGACTCCCCAACGACCGCACCGCACACAATCCCTTTCGATCGAACTGCTGGAATCCCGGCAGATGTTGGATGCGAACAATCTTGCCTTTGTGTCCCAGGCCTACGTGAGCCTGCTGCATCGGCAAGCGGATCCAGGCGGATTGACGGCCTTTTCCGGCCTTCTGGATGGCGGAGCGGCGACGCGTAGGCAGGTCGCCCTTGGAATCCAGGGCAGTCCTGAGTTCCAGAGTAATGAAGTCCAAGTCCTTTATGGGACGTTCCTTGGACGGCAAGCGGACACGAGCGGGTTGACGACGTATGCCGGGCTCCTGGCAATGGGAAGCACCTCCGAACAGGTGGCGGCTATCCTTGCCGGCTCGAATGAATATTTCCAAACTCGAGGCGGGGGCACGAACAACGGCTTCCTGAGCGCCCTTTACCAAGATGCGCTACAAAGAATGATTGATCCCAGTGGTCAAGCCGCATTCACGCAGGTGCTGAATACCGGCACCAGCCGGATACAGGTCGCGCTGACCATATTGAGGAGCCAGGAATATCAACAGGATCTGGTCCAAGGCTTCTATCAGCAATTCTTACACCGCTCGGCCGATCCGGGAGGCTTGACGGCCTATGTGAGCGCCTTGCAGGGCGGCGCACCGGATGCACAGGTGGTGGCGGCCATTCTGGCCTCGGCAGAGTATACACCCCTGGCTCAGGCCGGCGATCCCCCGGCGCCAGATCCCAGCGAGAGCCTCTCCGCGACCGATGTGAAATCCATCCTGGACGCTGCATCCTCCGCATCGGCCAGCAATGATGCCATCATTGCTGTCGTGGACCGCGGCGGCCGCATCCTGGGTGTGCGCGTCGAGTCCGGGGTAGCGGCCAATATCCAGAACGATCCGGCAATGCTGACATTTGCCGTCGACGGGGCCCTGGCCGAAGCCCGCACCGGGGCCTTCTTCGGAAACGACCAAGCTCCCTTGACTTCGCGCACCATCCAGTTCATCAGCCAATCGACCATCACCCAGCGTGAAGTGGAATCGAATCCCAATATCGCGGATCCCAACTCCTCGCTGCGTGGACCCGGATTCGTCGCACCGATTGGTCTGGGCGGACATTTTCCGCCGGGCGTCTCCTTCACGCCGCAAGTGGACCTGTTCAACATCGAGGGCACCAACCGGGACAGCATCGTCCATCCCGATGCGAGCGGCATCAAGACGGCGGCCGACTTGGTCACGAATGTCATGCCGAACCGCTTCAACGTACCCGATCAATTTGTGCCGGCCGACAAGAAAGCGGGATTGCAGGCCCCGGAATCCTATGGGTTTGTGAGCGGGATCCTTCCCACGGCCCAGGCCCGTGGGATCGGTACTTTGCCGGGCGGCATTCCAATTTACAACAAGGACGCCGCCGGAAACTTCCACGAAGTTGGCGGCATCGGCGTCTTCTTCCCAGGTACCACCGGGTTTGCCGATGAAGAGAATTCCTCCCTCAGCGTCAATTTCAACCCCGCCAAGCGCGACCGATCGCTGGAAGCCGAGTACATGGCCTTCGCCGCGGTCGGAGGTCGGTTACCGACCAATCTGGGCACTCCGATCCGCCTGGATTTGGTAGGCATCACGCTCGACACGATCGGTCCGGGCGGCACAAGAGGAATCGACACCCTCACCCATTTCGGAGCTACGCTCGGCACCCGGAACCCAGCCGGAGACAAGGATCTGCCCGTGGATCAACATGGAGACATTTACGTTTCCGGCATTCCGGTTCCCGACGGCTGGCTCGTGACACCGCACGACGGGACTGGCTTGACGGCCGCCGACGTAGTTCAGATCGTCAACCAGGGGATCGCCCAGTCCAACATCACCCGTGCGGCCATCCGCGTCGGGCCGGGCGGAGCCCCGGGCGGAGCGACGGCGCGAATGGTCTTTGCCGTGTCTGACCTGAACGGCAACCTGTTGGGTCTTTACCGGATGCCGGATGCAACGATCTTCTCCATCGATGTGGCGGTTGCCAAATCGCGCAACACGTCCTATTACGCCGATCCGAACCAGCTCCAGCCAACGGATCAGCTAGCAGGCGTTCCGGCCGGTACGGCCTTTTCCAACCGAACGTTCCGCTATCTGGCCGAGCCGCGTTTTCCCGAGGGAATCGATGGAGCGCCTCCGGGCCCGTTCTCGATCCTCAACGACGGCGGTGTCGATCCTGCGACGGGGTTGAACTCCGGCGCTCCGCTGCCGGCGTCGGCTTTCCAGAGCGTCCTCGGATACGATGCGTTCCATCCGGGCACGAACTTCCACGATCCGATCAATCTGCTGAACCAGAACGGGATTGTCTTCTTCCCCGGTGCGGTACCGTTGTACAAGGGTGCCCAGGTCGGTGGGTTCGGGGTGAGCGGCGACGGTGTCGATCAAGACGATGTCGTGACGTTTGCCGGCAAACAAGGGTTCCAACCGCCGCCCACAATCTTGACCGCCGATGAGGTCATGGTCCGTGGCATTCGGTTGCCGTACCAAAAATTCGACCGCAATCCGGAAGGGTGAGATGCAGTTGCAAAGGGTTCGAACCTCGTTTTCTTGCTCTCGGCCTTTGCGCGAAACCACGTACGAGAAGCCTTTCGCGCAAAGGCGCCGAGAGTGCAATGAGAGAGAAACAAGCCAGAAGAGGAGATCCCATGGAAGGGCGTTGGTTTGCAATCCTGCTCGCCAGTGGGCTGGCGGCAATTGGCGGCGAAGGCAAGGCCTGCGCACAGCACACCCATTGCCGGGCGGGCTGCCCGCTGGAGGTGGCCTGCTATGCCCGTCCCTCCGAGACACCGCAGGACATCGGGTATTATGTGGGCGGCGGCAGCGCGGTCGGCGGCACGCATCGCTGTTGCGATGAAGGTACGTGGGGGTGGGACTATCACGGCTGCTTGCTGCCGCACCGTGTGATTTTGTACTGGAACCACTGGCGGTATCAAGGTGGCTCGGGCGCCTACTCCAGCGAAGGCCACCCCGTGCCCGACGTGGTGGGCTGTGCCGCGGCCGCGGTGCGCAAGCCCTTCGAGAAACACAGCGCATCGGAATAGCGCGGCCTGAGGACGCTCAGGGCAATCGCTTGGGGGCCCGCATTGGGCCCCATTCGACGCGTCGAGATTTTGCGGGGTTTTCCCTTGCCTTTCGCGCGGTTTCCTCACACCATATCCTTCTCACCAAGAAATCACGCATTCCTTGCACCTGAGGAGGAGAATTATGAAGCGGTTGTCGGTCCTTGCCAGCGCGGTTGCATTTCCCTTGATCGTCCTTGCTGCCGATGTGGAGGAGAAGGCCGGCCCCAACGATAATATGCCGCCGCCTGGTTTCACGGCGCTATTCAACGGCAAAGACCTGACTGGCTGGCAGGGTTTGGTCGAGTTGCCCCAGCGCTCCAAGCTGACCCCGGAACAGCTCGCCAAGAAACAGCTGCAGGCGAACGAGAAATACTTGCCGCACTGGACGGTCAAGAACGGCGTCCTGAACTACGACGGGAAAGGGCAGAGCCTGCAAACGGTCAAGGATTACGGTAATTTCGAGCTGTATGTCGATTGGAAAATCGGCAAGAAAGGGGACAGCGGGATTTACCTGCGCGGCAATCCGCAGGTTCAGATCTGGGACAACCCGGTGGGCTCTGGCGGGCTCTACAACAACAAGAACCATCCAAAGGATCCGCTCACCGTTGCCGACAAGCCGGTCGGCGAGTGGAACACCTTCCACATCCTCATGCGCGGGGACCGCGTGACCGTCCACCTAAATGGAAAACTGGTTGTGGACAACGTACCGCTGGAAAACTACTGGGAACGCGGCAAACCGCTGCCGACCAAAGGGCCGATTGAATTGCAGCATCACGGCGACAAGCTGTGGTTCAAAAACATATATATCAAGGAATTGCCGGATTGAAGGGGTTCCGGCTGCCCTTCCTGATTGGTAGCGATTCGCAGTAGCGGGCACTTCTGCGAATCGCCGCCAAAGGATCGGGCCGATTAATGATCGCCCAGTCCGCCGCGAAGCGGTGTCGTCCGCGGCCGCCGTGGCTTCACCTCGACTTCTTCCTCTTCCTCCGGTTCCTCCGCTTCCTTCGGCATCGCGGCCTTGAGCGACAGGGAGATTCGCCGTTGATTGCGGTCCACATCCAGCACCATGACCCGCACTTCCTGCCCCACTTGCACCACATCGGCGACGCGGCGTACCCGCTGGGGCGCTAGCTCGGAAATATGGACCAACCCTTCGACACCGGGCTCCAGCTCGACGAAGGCTCCGAAATCCATGAGGCGGGTCACTTTCCCCTTCACCGCCGTGTTCGTTGGATAATTGGCATCCACGGTGTCCCACGGGCTGGGCATCAGCTGGCGAAGGCCCAAGCTCACTTTCTGCTTTTCCCGGTCTACCTTGAGCACAATGACTTTGACCGCCTGGCCCGGCTGGACGATTTTGCTGGCGTCCTCGACCCGCGACCAGCTCATCTCACTGATGTGCAGCAGACCATCGACGCCCCCCAGGTCCACGAATGCACCAAAGTCCCGGACCGAACGAACTATGCCCTCGCGAATCTGCCCTTCGGCCAGCTCTTGCCAAAGTTTGGCCCGCGCTTCCTCCCGTTCCTTTTCGAGCAGATCGCGGCGGCTGACCACGAGGTTCCGTTCCTGAGGATTCACTTCTGTCACCATGCACCGCAAACGCTGATTGACAAACTGCTCGGTATCCTCCACGCGATACAGATCGATCTGGCTAATGGGCATGAACCCGCGGATTCCGTTGACGTTGACCTCCAGCCCGCCTTTGTTGGTGGCCGTGACGCGTGCTTCGACAATCATGCCGGCCGCGACACTCGACCAATCAGCGTGTACCGCCGCCCCTTTGCGCGACAACAGCAATAGGCCGTTCTGGGCATCGTAGCCTTCGATGTGAACTTCAACCTCGCTGCCGACCGCGGGGCTCCCTTCCGGAAAGTGTGCCAGCGAAAGAATCCCCTGGGTGCGGCCACCGGGCACATCGAGAAAGACGTCGCTGCCGTGAACGGCGACCACGCGGGCCTTCTTCTGCCCCTGTTCAGGGCCGGCCGGCTGTTTGCGGTGCTGCTGGGCGGGTTCCCCGTACAGTTCCTTATCACTCAGGCCGCCCATCGCTTCTTGCAATTCCCGTTCAATCGCCGCGTCGAGATCCTTGAGGCGCGGACCGGGGCCGGAGATATCCTCCGGCTCCAGCGCGGGCGGTGGACCGAGCTTGGGTTGAGGGCGAGGAGTCGCCTGCTCTGCGGATGCGGTTTCCGGTTTATCGGTATCGCTCATGATTGTTCTCTCATCGGACTGTCTGCCCATTGCCCGCCGGAGCTTTCAGCTCCCGGATGCGGACATTACGAAATTCAACCAGACCGCCGTGGCTCTGCAAGCAGACGTAGCCCTTCAGCGGTTTGTCCTTGATTTGCGGGATCGCGCTCTGGTCGGCGTCCAGGACTTTTTGTCCATTGATCGTCACGCGGATCCGTGGACCAAGGCACTCAATGTCCACGGTGTTCCAGACGGGGGCGCGTTTGATCGGATTCGCCTTCGGGGCCACGTAGCGGTACAGCGACCCGGTACTATGGGCATCGGGTGGCTTACCCTCGTCATCCTGCACCTGGATCTCGTAGCTGTAGTACGACGGGCGGGTTTCCTTGTCCCTGCGGGGATCGTACGGAACGGTCCGGATGCCGATGCCGGTATTGCTCTTCGGCGACAGCCGGCATTCGACATGCAACGCGAAATCGGCAAACTCCTGCTTCTGATAACGGAGGAACCCGAACGTCTTGCCCGCACAGGTCAGCACTCCGTCGCGCACGAACCAATTCGGCGTGTTCTGGCCGGTCTTGTCCTTGTACGGCCTTTGTTCCACGACCCAGCCATCCAGGTCCTTGCCGTTAAATAATTCGCGAGTCTCATCAGCCCAGGCCGAGGCGGCGAGCGAACCCACCATCAATGCCGCGGTCATCCAGCGAAATGTGAGCATGGTCTAGCCTCAATGCGAGCGTTTCGGAGCCTTCCCCTACGATCTTACCTAGAAGCGGCGGCATCGGGAATGGTGCGGTGCCGGTTACTTGGTCTGGTTCACAAAGTCGAACACAGAGAGCTTTTCGGCTTCGATATGGCTCATGTGCTTGTCCACGTACTTTTGGTGCTGGGGATGGTTGAGGTACGTTTCCAGTCCTTGTGCATCGTCGAAGAGCACCAGGAGCCCAACCTGGAAATCCTTCCTGGCAACGTTGGGCGTACTCTTCTCAGCCGGCCGGCCGACGCGCAGCTCCCGCACCGAGGGGATCGGCCGCAGCAACTCGTGGGCATCGCGGATCAGCGCCGAAACCTCTCCCTCCGGAGCATCCTTCTTGACGTGGAAAATCACGGCATGCACATAGGGCGCGGCATTCGGCGCTGTTGTCTTGCCGACCTGGCCTATGGCGGAGCGTGAAAGGCCCATCCAGAGCACGATTCCCAACCCAATGAGCCCGGCCACGAACAGCGTCTGGCGAAGCATATTTGAACCTCCAAAGAAAACCACGGATTCCGTGCATGCAGCCAACCTGGAGTGCGGTGGTTCAACATCGCTTTGGATTTTTGGTTATCCAAAGAGCCAACGCGTTGTCGAGCCACCACACTCCAAACGCGGAGTTCCAGCCATTGTACAGTCCGGTGAGCGCCCAGGCAGACGCTTTTCGGACTGTGGAGTACAATGCACAGTCTATGCGGGCATGGTTGCGGAAGTCGTGGCCGGTTTTGAAAACGGTTCTTGCCCTTGCCATCCTGGTTGCGATCGGCCGGCAATTTGCCCGCGATTTAGCCAGGCCGGAACTCTGGCAACGGACGCTCCACCCCGGTTGGCTGGGGCTGAGTGCCGTCCTCTACCTCCTCGGCCTGGGCTTTTCAGCGTTCTACTGGTATCGCCTGCTGGTCCTGCTGGGACAACGCCCTGCGCTGCTTGCTACGGTGCGGGCTCACTATATCGGCCAGATGGGCAAATATTTGCCTGGCAAAGCGTGGGCCCTGTTCCTGCGTTCCAACCTCGTGCGCAGCTCCACGACCCGCGTCGGCGTCGCCATCCTCACATCCTTTTACGAGGTCTTCATCACCATGCTCTCCGGAGCGGTGTTCGCCGCGGTCTGGTTTGGTGTGCAGGCCGAAGAGTTCGCTTCCCTGGCAGACGGACACATCGCTCGGGGAATCTGGACGGTCTTTCATGGCGACGCCGCCGATGGGATCTCCGTCCCCCCGCAGGATCTCTGCCTGCTTGCCTTGGTTCTGGTAGCAGGGATTGGTATCCCGAGCTTGCCGCCGGTATTCCATCGGCTCGTGCAGCGGCTGACGCTTCCCTTCCGCCAAGCGGATGCGGCGGACTTGCCAACACCTCAAACGAACTGTGCCATCCAGGGATTGATCCTGACTCCCGGCTGCTGGCTCATGCTGGGGGCTAGCCTGTGGGCGACTCTGCATGCCGTGGGAGCCGGTCCGGCGTGGAGCTGGGAGAACTGGATGCGGGTCACGGCCTTCGTGGCGCTGGCCTACGTTTCGGGTTTTATCATCCTGTTTCTCCCCAGCGGCCTGGGAGCCCGCGAGGCATTGTTGCTCGTAGTCTTGATCCCCGACCTTCGTCAACGCCTGGGCCTCGGACCGGACGAGGCGCGCTCCCTGGCCGCTCTGACAGTCATCGTCTTGCGCCTGGTCTGGACGGCCGCGGAGGTTGCAATGGTCGCCGTCCTGTATTGGCTTCCGACGCCAGCTCCAGCCGGATCGGAGAATGGCTCGGGCCGTTAATTGGGATGTGCCCCAGCTTCGCGCAGCCGGGTCCGCAGATAGCGGGCGCGGGCGGCATTGCGTTCTTCGCCGTCGAGCAGGTTACCCATGAGCTTTTGCAAATGGGCCGGTTGGGTTTGGATGAAGAGTTCGTTCACGGTGCCGATGGTAATGTCTTCCAGCAAGCTAAGGTTGATGCCCAGCCGTACACTCGAAAGCAAATCCATCGTCTCTTCCGAAGTCATCATCGTGGCGGAGCAGAGTGTACCGTAGGCCCGGGAAACCTTATCGTGGAGTGCCTGCCGGTTCTCCCGAATCAGCGTACTTCGGGCGTGGCGTTCGTACTTGATGATCTCCGGGATCACTTCGCGGATTTCGGTGAGGATGACTGCCTCGCTCTTACCCAGCGTGACCTGGTTGGAAATCTGATAAAAGTCCCCCGAAGCCCGGCTGCCTTCGCCGTAGAGGCCGCGCACAGCGAGGTTGATTTTTTGCAAGGCGCGGAAGACCTTCTCGAGCTGCTTGGTCCATCCCAGGGCGGGCAAG
>DATGIQ010000053.1:0-7495 GCA_035295665.1 Gemmataceae bacterium
CATTCCGTTACCCAGAGCATCCGGTGACCGGGTGTAACGATTTCGCGAGCCGCCGGCTTGATGCCTGCAGTCGGGCCGGCAGGCGTGCAACCTGGCGTGCGTTCCGCGCACCGTCAAGTTGCTCTAGCCCATCTTTGCCGCATAAACGGCCTCTTGGGCCTGGGCTACGACTCCAGAGGATAAGCGTAGCCACACGGAAGAACAATTGCAAGGAGCTTCCCAAAAAATGCCGTCCGTTGCCGCGCCATCGCATCCATCGCGCAAAGAACAGAAAGGACCGGGCACGGAAAGGTTCGCGTTCGACGGCAAAGCTCCCCGATTCAGCGTGCGATTCCAAGAACGGAATGCTGGGTCCGAAAGAAGATTCGGCCGTCGGCAATTGCCGGCGTCGCCATGCAGGGGTCGTCCAGATGATTGACCGCCAAGAGCTCGAAGGCCGGGCCGGCCTTTACCACCGATATTTTGCCCTCTTCGCTAGTGAAATAAAGCCGGCCGTCCGCGGCCACCGGCGAGGCGGAGTAGCCGCCCGTCCCGCCCAGCCGCTCCTGGTAAACCTGCTTTCCGGTGCGCGCATCGTAACAGGCCACCATGCCATTGTTCGAGCACGTGTACAGATGGCCCCGGTACAAAACCGGCGTCGGCATGTACGGCCCACCCCGTCTCTTGCTCCAGGCTAGGGAATCGCTCGATTCGTCCGTACCCTTCAGCGACAGATCGCCGTTGGCCCCAGCCCAGATCGCGTAGATCGGCTGGATCGGCCGGTAGCCGCTCGTGACGTAGATAAGGCCGTCACCAGCCACCGGCGTCGGCACGGTAATCTGGGCGTTCGGCCCCAGCCGCCACAGCTCCTTGCCCGTGAACGGGTCGTAACCCCGGATGTAGTTCGTTCCATTGGCAATCAGCTCGGTGCGGTGTGGGCCTTCATAGACGGTTGGCGTACCCCACGACGGCGGCTCATCACGCGGCGTGCTCCACACGGGCTTGCCGGTGTCGATGTCAAAGGCGGCGAGGAACGAATCCTTGTGGCGATCGCACTGGATAACAACCAAGCCCTTGTAGACGATCGGTGAGCTAGCGGCGCCCCATTGCAACTCCGGATCATTGAATGCGCCGGCATCGAACAGGCCGAGAGCGCGCTGCCAAAGCAGCTTGCCGTCCAGGTCGTAGCAATACAAGCCTTCTGAGGCGAACGAAACCACCAGATGCTTGCCGTCGGTGGCCGGCGTCGGGTTGGCATGGCTCGACTTGATATGCCGCTTCAGTCTTGGCACGCCCTCCCAAGCGGTGCGCTCCCACACGATTTTGCCGGCGGCCTTGTCCAGGCAGTAAACGCGCCAGCTGTGCTTGATAATGTCCTTCGCGGTTGTGCCGGCACCATACAGGCCGGGTTTGAACTCGGGATTTGGATCATCGCTGACGGCCGTCGTCACGAACACGCGATCATCCCAAACGATCGGGGAGGAGTGGCCCAGGCCAGGGATGGACGTCTTCCACGAGCGCGATCCGAACTTGTTTACATCCCAGGTCGCCGGCGGTAGCTGGCCGTCCGCCACACCCGAAGCGAACGCACCTCGGAACGAGGGCCATTGGCCCGGCGCCGCGACGGCGATCGAGGAATTATCTACCTGCCGGGGGACAGGGGTGGCCTCCTTGCGAGCCTCGACTCGTCCAAAGGCGGTCGCTTCCATACCGTGTCGCTTCACAAGCATCCGTGCGGCGTGCAGTCCCTCCCGTTCAAAGATCACATCGGTGTCCCGTCCAATGGCCTCAAACGTTCCCCGGCCGACCGCATGCAGCACATACGTGCCGGACCCGGACACCGTACGGAGCCGGCCCTCTTGGAGTTGGACCTTGATCCGTAAGCCGTTCGGACTCTCGTAGTCGCCGATGTAAGCCGTCCAATCATCGCCGGCCGCGGCTTCATCCTTGCCGAGTGGACGGGACCCGGCTTGCGTCAGCCGTTCACGCACGGCCGGCTTGCTGACGGTCAGCAAGGCGGCACCGAGCACCTGGGGACGGATCTGGCCTTTCTGGAGCAGAACCTGAACCATCTCGGCATCGCCTTGCTGAACGGCGTCGAGAAGGGCGGTGTCAGCCCCGCGGGCACCGGCGGCCAGAAGGGCTGTGACCATTTGGGACTTGCCTTCCCTGGCCGCCATACTCAAGGGTGTGTCGCCCCAGACGGTGTCCATGACGTTGGCGTCGGCCTTGCGGTTGAGCAGCATCTGAACAACGTTGAGATGGCCCTTGTAGGCGGCAAACCAGAGGGCGGTGGCGCCGTAGCGCGTCTTGGCGTTGACATCTACTCCTTGATCAAGCAGGGCCGCGACAGCCTTGGCGTCCCCCTTGCGGGCCGCGTCCCAAAGATCCTCCGGGCCTGGTTGGGCACCGGGCGCCAAGGTCAACAGGAGAGTCAGAAGGCTGGTTCCAAGATGTGGCATGACAAGGCCTATGGAAGATGGTTAAGAAATCATCGCTTCCGCTTCGGTGCCTGGCGCTCAAACCGGACAGCGGTGATCTGAATTCATGGACTCCACACCGCGGCTTCAGTTTATCCTCGTAAAGAGCACCGGCAAGGATTGTCGCCACGGTTGCATTTCAAGGAGAATTCGTTGGACTTGCTCCCGGAATCCCGACCATCCTGACAACCGAACTCCATCCGACACACGAGGGGTAGTCACAGGGTGCAATCCACGGTTCAGTTCGCCAACAGGATGATCGGGACTTGGATGATCCGTGTGGAAAAAATAGAGATTGCGGTGTTAGCCCTCTGGATGAGTGGCGACCGACGGCTAGAAGCGGACACGATAACACTCATCCATGGTCCGGTTGGTTGGGTCCGTTTAGCGGCGGTGCGCAGAACCGCGTGCGGATGCGCCCCGCGCGGTTCTGCGCACCGCCGCTAAACAAACCTGTAAAACTTGAACCGAAGCCTGGAGCATGTTGTGTCCCCTTGCCCAACACGGATGCAAAGCGCCTTAATGGAGACTGTTCCGCACCACATTCCGCATTTTGTCCAGACCGGTGCGGGCAACCGTGAGAGCATCCTGTTTCCAGTAATCGCGGTTGAATAACTCCAGCGAAAGCATCCCGCGAAATCCGATCTGCCGCAGGGTACGAAAAATGGTCTTGATTGGAGCGATCCCGTCCCCGGGATAAATGCGCTGCGCATCCGAAATGGCTGCACGAGGCGGCTGCGCAGGGTAATCATTGCAATGCATGACGTGCATGGCTGTGCCGCTCATGAGACGCAAGCCCTCGATGGCCGAGCCACCCTTGTACAGATGGTAGATATCTGCAAGGACGCAGGCCTGTGGATGGCCGCTCTCCATGGCCACCAGGGTCGCCTCCCCAAGGCGACTCAGCGTCCGCGAAAAACCCCACAGCTCGACCTGAGGGAGGACGCCGATCTTCTCGCCGATGTCCAACAGGGCGCGATAGCGCTCGGCGGCGGAGAGCAGGTTGAGATCAGTCTGGCTTGTGGCCCCCGTAGGCGGTGCCGCGATCCGCAGGCCGCCGATTTGTTGCACCAGATCCATGTTGCGGCGGGCTTCTTCCAAGCCCTTCTTGCGCCGCTCTTCATCGTCCACAATCCATTCGAAAAATGCGATGGCGCTGGGGACGCTCAAGCCACGGTCGCGAATCCGTTGGCCCAACACCTTGAGATTGCCGCCGTTTTTTACATATCCCTCTAGCTCGCGAACCCAGGGCTCAATGGCCTGGTAGCCTGCCTGAGCCGCGATTTCCACGAGTTGAACCAAGTCGAGTTTTTGCCCTTGAAGCGTGCTCGTGTTCAAGCAATAGCCGAACGGCTCGTCGCGCGCCCCGTTGGGGGTGCTTGGGTGCTGTGCAGACACAAGCGGGGTGGTCAATCCAGTCCCTAGGGCAGCTGGCACGCCAGCCAGCCATTGTCGTCGCGTCCAGGTGCTTTCCACGGTGCTCCTCCTGGCCTGGCACAAGGAAATCCCAGGGGATTCTACGGAGTCCGTCCCATTCCGGACATGAGGGTGCCATCGGTCGATCAGGATGGAACTCAAAAGACGAGCTGCGAGAAGGTCTCCACCACGTTCGGGTCAAACTGCGTGCCGGCAAGCGACTGGATGTAGGCGCGGGCTTCTTCTTCGGGCCAGGCCTTGCGGTACGAACGGTCGGAACAAAGCGCGTCCCAAACATCGATCACCGCAAAGATGCGTGCCGCGAGCGGAATCTCCTCGCCTCTTAAGCCACGCGGATAACCGGTACCATCCCACCGCTCATGATGGCAATAGGGAATGTCCAGGGCTTCCTGGAGAAACGGGATGCGTGCGAGCAGTTCGTAGCCGTAGCAGGTATGCCGTTTCATGATGGCCCATTCTTCCTCGGTGAGAGGGCCAGGCTTGACCAGGATGCTGTCCGGGATGGCGACCTTGCCGATGTCGTGCAACAAGGCACCCCGCCGAACTTGCTGGAGCTGGCTTCCTTCGATCCCCATCGCCCGCGCCAACTGCAC
This sequence comes from Gemmataceae bacterium, assembly GCA_035295665.1. Taxonomy (GTDB): domain Bacteria; phylum Planctomycetota; class Planctomycetia; order Gemmatales; family Gemmataceae; genus DATGIQ01. The sequence continues at coordinate 4,490 of DATGIQ010000053.1, forward strand.
TGTCAGCTCGCTGACGCGCCGACAATGGCCATCCGTTTGCTCATCGCGCAATTCCAGTGCCCGTGACCAGCCGTCGAGCGCCGCATCGCAGGCTTGCAGCATGTCGGCATTTGCCGTTTTCGCCTCCTCATTGGCGGCTCGGAGTTCATGCGCCAATCGCTTGCAGCGCATCAGCAAATCGTGATGCTCGGCGGCCTGTCGGACAATGGTCTGCAGATCTTGGGAGTCCCAAGGCTTGCTGATGTAGCGGTAAATTTGGCCGCTGTTAATCGCGTCCCTGGCGGGCTTCATGTCTGCGGAGTCTGTAAAGAGAAGCCGGACCGCTTCGGGGTGTTCCACGCGGATGTGCTTGAGGAACTCGATTCCCGACAATGCCGGCATGCGCTGATCGGCGATGACGATCTGGATCGGCCGTTGTCGCATGATCTCCAGGCCGACGTGCGGCTGCGTCGTGCCCACGAGTCGGTACTGGGGGCGCAACAAATCGTGAATATTGCGAAGAACCTCCGCCTCATCGTCGATGACCAGGACGGTGTGTTGGGACGGCCAAGGCGTGTCTGACAGGCGTTCCTGATCGGTGCTTCCGGCAATTCGGTGTGGGGGATGGTTGCGCCAAGCTTTGCGATCCTGCCATTGCGATGCTTGGAAGATTCGATCCGCCTCCATGGTGACCTCCCGAAGACAATCGTACGATGAATGCTCCGAATGGGCCGTGGCCACTCGCCGACCGATGTAACCGAGCAAGAATGGTCAAGCTGATACCTGCCTCCAGGCTCAGTGTGATCCATGCAGCGTTTCACGGAGATGGAGCGGACGTCCCCTCAGAACCCGGGCACGTCAGCCGCCGGGGCACATCTTGATCCATGCGCCGTCAAAATGCAAGTGACAAATGGCTGTCAGTATTTGTTTTTTATGCAAAAATATCAATTATGCGAGTGAGAGCGCAAATTCATGGCCTGGCCAAAAAATAGATACCGGACCTGGCATCCGAGTTACGCGCTGGGCTCAGGCTTGAGGCAGCCGCAAAACTTCTCGCAATGTGCACACAGTTCATCGTTTTTGGAGTGCGGCGGCTCGACACCGCTTTGGATTGACCCATCCAACCACCGGAAGCGGTGCGGAGCCACCGCACTCCAAAAACCAACCGGGCCGGGCTTCGATAGATGTGCGCAACAGAATCCGGCGCAGTGCTTCAGCTCTCGGTCAAGCCAGGATAGTTCCGCATGACCAGGTGGCTATTGATCTTCTGCACCAGGTCCAGGGCCACGCTGACCACGATCAACAGACCGGTGCCGCCGTAGAAGCTGGCTACGCGGTAATCCACTCCCAGAGAGGCATTGATCACACTGGGAATGACGGCGACGACCGCCAGAAAGGCCGCACCGACATACGTGATCCGCACCATCACCCGTTCCAGATACTCCGCCGTGCGTTTCCCGGGTCGATATCCAGGGATGAAGCTGCCGTAATCCTTCAGGTTGTTGGCCATATCCTTCGGATTGAAGATCACCGAAGTCCAGAAATAGCAGAAGAAATAAATGAGCACGATGTAAAAGACATTGTAAATGTAGCCCTGCCGCTGGAAGGCGCTATCGAGAACTTGAACCCAACCCCATTGAAACTGCGCGAGCATCCGGAACAAGTACATCGGCAGCATCAACAAACTGCTGGCGAAGATCACGGGCATTACACCGGCTTGGTTTACCCGCAGCGGCAGAAACTGCCGCGTGCCGCCGAACACGCGCCGGCCACGGACATGCTTGGCCGACTGTGTCGGAATTCGCCGTTGGCCCATGGTGATGGCCACCACTGCAACGACCACGCCCACGAACAGGAGAATGAGGATGATCAGCTTTTCGAAGCTCACGTCTTGCCCGCTGCCGCCGCCCAATGTGTAAATGGATTCTTTCAACTTGCCCGTCGTCGCATCAAACAGGAGGGTCTGCGTGGCGTTTGGCAGGCGGGCCAAGATGCCGGCCATGATGATCAAACTGATCCCGTTGCCGATGCCATATTCGTCGATCTGCTCCCCAAGCCACATCAGGAACATCGTGCCGGCCGTCATCGTGATGACGGACGAAAGGACGTAGAACGTCGTATCGTAGCTCTGCACAAACAACCCCGCACCGCCGCTGGCTTCGCTGCGCATGAGGTACTGCACCCACATGAAGCTCTGGAAAAGACAGATCGGTACGGTGGCATAGCGTGTATATTCGTTGATCTTCTTCCGGCCGCTTTCACCTTCTTTTTGCAGTTTTTCCAACGGCGGATAAACGCTCGCCAGGAGCTGGAAGATAATCGATGCCGAAATATAGGGCATCACGCCCCAGCCAAAAATGGTGCTCTGTCCCAGAGCCCCGCCGCTGAATAGCGACACAAACCCGAGGATTTGTCCGAAGGCACTCGATTGGGCACCGCGCATGACTTCGGCGAAGCGCTGCTGGTCCAGGACCGGAAGCGGGACGTGGTAGCCGATGCGATAAATCGCCAAAAACAGCAGCGTGATCCCGATTTTCTGGGCCAGTTCCGGTATTTTGAAGATGGTAATGATCTTGTTCATGCTCAGCCCCTTCCGTGGCTCCTATTCTCATGCTCCGTGGTCAGGCCGTTTCCCGCGGCGGACGCGGCCTCATCTTGTTCCTCTTCGGTTTCTTGGGAGGTGGAATCAACTCCGTTGTCCCACCTTTGGCGGTGATCTTTTCGGTTGCGGACTTGGAAAAGTGATGGGCGCGAATCACCAATCGTTTGGAAAGCTCGCCATTCCCCAAAATGCGCACGCCATCGGCTTTTCCTCTGGCCAGCCCAGCGCGGCGCAGCGCTTCCTGGTCCACCGTATCGCCGTCGGCAAATGCCTTGTCCAGGTCGCCTACGTTGATGATGTGGTAATGCTTGTCCCATGTCGCATGGCTAAAGCCGCGCTTGGGAATACGGCGAAACAACGGCATCTGACCGCCTTCAAAGGCTGCGGTCGGCATGTTGGCGCCGGCACTCGCGTATTGCCCTTTG
>DATGIQ010000054.1:0-24274 GCA_035295665.1 Gemmataceae bacterium
GCAGCCATTACAGCGCCACCATCGATTGGGGCGATTTCAGCGGTACTAGTGCCGGCACGATCACGCTTTCCAATGGCGTTTTCACCGTCAACGGCAGCCATAATTATTCCGGCAGCGGTACCTTCCCGATCAATGTGACCATCGCGCATGAAGGTGCGCCGCCGACCTTTGCCCAGGGCCAGGTCAGCGTCTCTTCCAATCCGGTGCTCGTCAGCAGCCCGGGCGACCAATTTGCCACGGAAGGAACCTTGGTTTCCTTCACCCTGGGGTCCTTCAGCGATTCGACGCCGAATGCGAATTCCTGGCGCGTGGACGTCAACTGGGGAGACAACACCGCACACACTGCGTTCACCACGAATACTCCGGGGTCGCTGGGAAATCAGCTGCACACGTATGGCGAGGAGGGAGTCTACCCCGTCGTGGTCACGGTCACGGACAACCAGAACCAAACCGGTTCGGCATCATTCAACGTAACCGCGGCGGACCTGCCCGTGACGGCTTCTGCCGCCAACTCGACCGCGTTTCTCAACACCGCCTTCAGCAATCAGGTGGTGGCTACCTTCAGCGATCCGGCTGGGGCAGAACCCAATGCCAACGATCCGGTCGCCGGCATCAATAACCACTACAGTGCCAGCATCGATTGGGGTGATGGCAGCGGCGCCATGCCCGGCACGATCACGTTCAACAATGGCGCCTTCACGATCAGTGGCGGCCACACGTATACGCAAATTGGCACCTTTACGACTACCGTGACCATCAACCACGAGACCGCATCACCCACCGTGGTTACGGGCATGATCAATGTGTCCAGCAGTCCGCTGTTGGTCACGGCGCCGGCCAATCAGTCGGCTGTGGAAGGGGCCTCCAACAACTTCTCTCTGGGGACATTCAAAGACTCAACGGCAAATGCCAGCCCGTGGCGCGTGGATGTCAACTGGGGCGACAACACCGCCCATACGACATTCACAACCAGCACCCAGGGCTCTTTGGGCAATCGGCCGCACGTCTACGGCGAAGAGGGAACCTATACCGTCACGATCACGGTCACCGATAACCAAAATGTCACAGGTTCGGCTAGCTACCAGGTTACGGTGTCGGATCCGCCGGTCCTTGCGTCTGCCACTAACTTCTCGGCATCCAGCAATTCGGCCTTTACCAACCAAGTCGTGGCCACCTTCACCGACCCGGGCGGGGCGGAACCCAATGCCAGCGATCCAGTCCCGGGCATTAACAGCCACTACAGTGCCAGCATTGATTGGGGTGATAGCAGCGGCGTCATGCCCGGCACGATCACGTTTGCGAACGGCGTCTTCACCGTCACCGGCAGCCATACGTATGTCTCGACCGGCGATTTTATTACGACGGTCTTCATCAACCACGAGAATGCGCCGCAGACAACGCCCCAGGGCAGCGCCACGGTCGGGACCTCCGCGATCGTCGTAACCACGGCGGGCAACCAAACAGCCAGCGAAGGGGCTTCACTCCTGTTCAACCTCGGCTCATTCAGCGATATGACCAACGCCACCGCCTGGCAGGTGGACGTCAATTGGGGAGACAACACCCCCCATACCACGTTTAACCTCAACAGCCAGGGTACACTCGGAACCAGCTTGCACACCTACGGTGAGGAAGGCGTCTATATCGTCACCGAGACGGTCACCAACAATGCCAATATGTCGGCCGCATCGACTTTCCAGGTCAGCGTGTCCGATCCAGCCGTGGTTGGTTCCGCCGCTAACTTCTCGGCGTCCAGCAATTCTGCGTTTACCCAGCCGGTGGCCACCTTCACCGACCCGGGCGGGGCGGAACCCAATGCCAGTGATCCAAATGGCGGCATCGCCAGCCACTACAGCGCTACCATCGATTGGGGCGATTTCAGCGGCGCCACGCCGGGCACGATCAGCTTTGCCAATGGCGTCTTCACGGTCACCGGCAGCCATACGTATACGGGAAACGGCACCTTCGCGACCACGGTGACCATCGTACACGAAGGCGCTCCACAGACCGTCGTTCAGGGAAGTGCCACCGTCGGTACCACAAATGTGGCCGTTTCTTCTCCGGGCAATCAAACAGCCGTAGAGGGCGCGATCACCAGCATCAACCTTGGCTCGTTCAGCGACGTGACAGGCAATGCCACCTCGTGGAGCGTGGATGTCAACTGGGGCGACGGCACTGCCGATACGATTTTCACTACGGGCAGCCAGGGAGCGCTCGGAAGCCAAGTTCACACTTACGGCGAGGAAGGAACCTACACCGCCAGGGTCACCGTCACCGACAATCAGAACCAGGCCGGCTCGGCCACCTTCCAGGTGACCGTCACCGATCCTGCCGTGGTCGGATCGGCCGTCAACTTCTCCGCGAACGCCAATACGTCCTTAACCAACCAGCCCGTGGCCGTCTTCACCGATCCGGGTGGGGCCGAACCCAATGCCGCCGACCCTATCGGTACCGTTAGCAATCACTACACGGCCAACATCAACTGGGGTGACAATACCGCACCCACCACCGGCACAATTACCCTGAGCGGCAATACCTTCACCATCCAAGGTGGCCATACCTACTCGTCCGGGGGCACCTTCACAACTACCATCACGATCCTCCATGAAGGCGCGCCCCTGACCACGCTAACCGGCACGGCCAGCGTGTCCGGCACCACCACGGGCCTGATCAACTTCGTCAACTTTGAGACGGGGGATTTCAGCCAAACGGCAGCGCATCAAGGCGGTGCCATTGTCACCAGCCCGGCTCTGGATGGCCACTTCTCGCTCCAGTTGTTCCGGAGCAATAGTGTGGCGTGGGCGGAGATCCGCCAAAATGGCTCGACCTTCTACAACCTGCCCACTGCTTTCTACAGCTTCCAGTTCCAGTATGCCTCGCAGACGGGAGAGGGCGGGATCGTCAACTTCCAGGATGCCAACGGCAATTACAAAGCCGCCTTGCATCTATCCCCCTCCGGCAAGCTCCTCTTCTACGATGCCAATGGCAATCTCCTGGCCACCGGCACCACCACCCTGCTCCCCAACCAGACTTACACCATCTCTGCCAAGATCGGGACGGGCGTGAATGCTCCGTTCCAGATTCTGGTCAACGGCAATGTGGAACTGAGCGGGACGGGGAATCTGGGAAATGGCAACAATGGCAGTATCCGCCTGGGTGGCAACAGCGCCTACACCACCAATTACTACTACGACGATGTCGCCATCGCTGCCAATGGCTTCCCCGGCACCACCGCCTTGACCGTCACCGCGCCGGCTAACCAAACGGCCACGGCAGGAACAGCGTCTTCCTTCAACCTGGGCTCGTTCAGTGATACGACCAGTGGGGCCAACTCGTGGACGGTGAATGTCAATTGGGGAGACAATACCAGCCCCACGACCTTCACCACCACCACGCCGGGCTCCCTGGGCAGCCAGTCCCATACCTATGCCCAGGCCGGCACCTATACCGCCACCGTGACCGTGACCGACAACCAGAATGTCTCGGGCTCGACCACCTTCCAGGTGACGGTCTCTCCTTCGAACATCGGGTTGGTCAACTTCGTCAACTTCGAGACGGGGGACTTTAGCCAGACGGCCGCCCATCTGAATGGTGCCATTGTCACCAGCCCGGCTCTGGATGGAACGTTCTCCCTGCAATTGCAGCGCAACAACAGCGTGGCATGGGCGGAGATCCGCCAGAATGGCTCGACCTTCTACAATCTGCCCACCGCATTCTACAGCTTCCAGTTCCAGTATGCCTCGCAGACGGGCGAGGGTGGGATCATCAATTTCCAGGATGCCAACGGCAATTACAAAGCCGCCTTGCATCTATCCCCCTCCGGCAAGCTCCTCTTCTACGATGCCAATGGCAATCTGTTGGCCACCGGCACCACCACCCTGCTCCCCAACCAGACCTACACCATCTCTGCCAAGATCGGGACGGGCACCAATGCCCCGTTCGAAGTCCGCATCAACGGCAATGTCGAATTGAGCGGCACAGGAAACCTGGGTGCCGGCAACAATGGCAGCATTCGCTTGGGTGGCAATAACGCCTACACGACCAATTACTACTACGATGATGTCGCCATCGCTGCCAACGGCTATCCCGGCGGCAATGCTCCGCCTCCGGGTGGTGCCGCGACGCTGGTAGCCGGCCAACATCAAGCCGTTGCTGTCGGCGACCCCGCAGGGATGGTTCTGGCCGCCGCGAACGGCAGCAGTTCATCGGACAGCCTACCGCTGCTCACCAACCAATCCTCGCCCCAAGTAGTTGCTGAGCAAGAGAGCGGTATGCTGCATTCCATCGCTCACTCGGACGTAATGGCTCAGCGGACAGCGTTAGACTCCGTCTTTGCCGACTGGGCCAACATCTAGCCAACCCGTTCGCTATCAAAGGGGACTGTTTCCATTCCGCGTGGAGACAGTCCCCTTCTCTTTGGGAGCGCGCATTCCGGTGTGCGGAACGCCGCCCATCTCAACCACAATGATGGGTACGCAGTTTGCTCCGTTTTTCTTGCAGGGCTCGCTTCGCAAAGGAGTTTTGCGAGCTGAGCAGTACGGTTCGTCTGACTGATTACCATGCAGAGAGGAGTTCAAGCCATGCGATCCATCGTCCTGTCACTCATTCTCGGAGCGGCCAGTTTAGGTCTGCTCGCTGTCTCGCCATCCCAGGCAGAGGCACGGGTGTTTCGTAGGTGGTATCCGGCCTATAGCTACTATCCCGGGTACACGTACTCCTATTACTACGGCTACCCCAGTTACAGTTACTATTGGGGACCCGGGTACGGGAATTACTACAGCTACTACCCAGGCTATTCGACGTACTATTACGGTTGGCCCGGCTACCGAAGCTACTATGTTTCGCCGGGCTACTACGGCTACTACTGGCGTTATTAACGACGTGCCGGATCATCGGCCCCGCAGGGAGCGGCGAATCAACGAACTACCGCTCCCTGTAGGAGCGACGGATGGAAAGCGGCTCCGAATTCAGTCCACGCTCGATCCCGCCTTGCGTCCTTCCTCGGTCACGGTCTTATCTACGGCTAACCCGAGTGTGCGCAGCTTATGGCGTAGGGTCGTCCGATTGAGGCCCAGGAGCTCACTCGCTTGCGTTTGATGCCCATGAGTGTGCTGCAGGACCTGGGTCAGCAAAATTCGCTCGACCTCATCAATCACTTTTGGGTAAATGCTTGTTTCGCCACGCTGGAGCAACGAGGTGATGAAAACAGCGAGATCGCCACTCGGTGTTGAGCTGGCTGAAGCAGCAAGGCCCGATGGCTCTGCTCCAGGGCGAACCGTTTCCGGCAGAAACTCTGGCAATAGCACATGCCCCGTGGCATTAAACATGGCCTGCTTCAGCACGCTCTGGAGCTCACGGACATTTCCCGGCCAGGAGTAATTCTGGAGCAACTCCAATGTCTGGGGAGCAAAGGCGCGTAGATCCATCGCCAGCTCGCGGTTGAAGCGGAACAGAAAGTAGTGCGCCAGCTCGGCGACATCATCCAACCGTTCGCGCAGCGGCGGTACCTGAATCGTGATCACCCGGAGGCGGTAGTAGAGATCCTTGCGAAAGCGATTCTCCGCCACCAGCTTTTCGAGATCGTGATTGGTAGCCGCCAAGACCCGCACGTGTGTCTGAAGTGTCTCGTTACTACCCAGCCGCTCAAAACGCTGCTCTTGCAAGACGCGGAGCATCTTGGCCTGGAGGGCAGGGCTCATGTCGCCGATCTCATCCAGGAAGAGCGTGCCGCTGTTGCATTGCTCGAACTTGCCGATCCGCCGGCGCACCGCCCCCGTGAATGCTCCCTGCTCATGGCCGAACAACTCGCTTTCCAGGAGCGTCTCCGGCAAGGCCGCACAGTTGATGGCCAAAAATGGACGGTCGGCGCGACGGCTGTGGTGGTACAAGGCCCGCGCAACCAGCTCCTTGCCGGTGCCGCTTTCGCCCAGGATCAAGACGTTCACATCCTGCGGGGCGATCCGGCCGATGGCCTTGCACATTTCTTGCATCACCGGACTACGGCCGACGATCCGATCGATACTGTCCTCAGCCGGCAGAACCGCGGGGACATGCATGAGCCGGGCCGCCTCATACGCGCGGTCCAGCACCTGACTGAGCCGTTCAAGATCAACTGGCTTCACCAGGTAATCGAATGCCCCGCGTTTCATGGCTTCGATCGCGGTTTCGGTCGTGCCGTGGGCCGTGATGAAAATCACCGGCCGTTTCGGGTCCTGGGCATGAATGTCGTGAAATACGTCAAGCCCCGACCGGTCCGGAAGTTGCAAATCGAGCACCACGACATCGGGGGCCTGCTCACGAATATGTTGAAGCCCTTCCGCTGCCGTCCGCGCCGTCAAGACCGTGACGCGCTCGCTTTCGAAGACCCGCCGAAATGAGTAACGGACGCTTTGCTCATCATCGATCACCAACAGGGTTGGCATGTTTATCTCTCGCAGAAACGGGGTGCGGCAAACCGCCTTTACGCCGACAATCGCATGGGCAGCACAATCGTGAACGATGCTCCGCCCTGGGGCCGGTTCGCCGCGGTAATGCGGCCACCATGCTCTTCAATGATCCGCTGCGAAATGCTCAACCCGAGACCTGTTCCCGTCGGCTTGGTGCTGGCAAAGGGGGTGAAGAGACGCCCGGCCATTTCCGGGACGATGCCGGTGCCCGTGTCCTCGACGTGGACGCAGACTGAGGCATCCGGTGCCGTTTCCAGCCCAACTTCCAGTTGTCCTCCGTGCGGCATCGCGTCCAGGGCATTGAGAAACAAATTGACCAAAACCGTGCACACCTGGCCGCGATCCACCTCGGCCTGAACCGGTTCGTCCGGATAGCGGCAGCGAACCTTGACATCTTGCTGGCGGGCACGGGCCCGGACCAGCTCCATCGCTTGAGCCAGAACATCGCGCAGATCCACGGTACTGCGCTGCGGGAGCGGCAAGCGGGCGAAATCCAGGAAGCTCTGAACCGTCTGCTCCAGGCGGACCACTTCCTCATGAATCACATCGAGATCTTCCTTGGTCAACGGCTGCGGATTCGGGGAGCGACGAGCCGCCTCGACCAAAAGCTTGACAGAAGTAAGCGGGTTGCGCACCTCATGGGCGACGCTGGCAGCCAGTTGACCGACGGCGGAGAGTTGCTCGGCACGGAGCATTTCCCGCTGGTGGCGCTGCACGCGCTCTGCCACTTCTTCAACCCGGCCGACGACATGCTGCAATTGCCGGTCCAGGCTGGCAATATCGCCGTCCGCCGCCACGCTGACCGAGGCCACATCTTGATCGAGCCGCTGCGTGATATCCTGAACATGTACGCTCAGCCGGTAAATGGATCGGCTCAGACCGCGGGCGATAGCGTAGCCACAAATCACGCCGCCGGCCGGTCCGCCCAATCCTACCAAGAGCATGGCCAAGCGTGCCCGACGGCTGGCCTGTTCACTCTTGTCGGCTGTTTCGCGCATGCGGGCTTCGTTGATTTGCAGCAGCGCTTCGCACGGTTCGATGAGGCGCCGGACCGGATTCGCATGCGCCTCGACCAGCTGCCGGAGATTTAAGGTCCTGGTGCCGCGGCCCGAATCTTTGCGGAGACGTTCCAGGGTCTCATCGTAATGCTTGTAGCCAGTCTCAATCTGTTGCAGGTAATGGATCTCCTCCGCCGAGCGGACGGATTGCTGGGCTTGGCGGATTGCATTTTCGAAATTCCGGCGATCCGCCCGGATCGGTTCCAGGCTAGATTCCTGTGGATCAGCCAGGTAGAGGAAATCGTGGTACCGCAGTTGCCGCAAGCTCATTTCCAGCCGGAGAGCAGCTTGCAGGCTGGCCACGTTTTCCCCGCGGATCTTGTCCAGGTTGGTTTGCAATGCCTGGATGTACCAGGCGCTGCCCAAGCAGGCAATCAGCAGCAAGAGCCCGATTAGCAGCGCGGGCGTTGTGACCTGGATCAGGATTCTCCGATTCATCGCCGTGTGGTCTTCTCATTGGCCGGGAACAAGAATGGCGCGAAAATCCTGCTCTCATTATACCTGGCGGGGCGACCACACGGCTGGCTTTCACCGCTACCTTCGACCTCGTGTTGCAGGTTGTTGCGGGGGCGGTCGGAATCGGCTGTGCTGAATCCGTGCGGCGTTGTCGACGCGCAAGGACGCCAATGCTAAATCCATGGCGGAGCCTTCGTTGGCGCTTCCCGGCTGAGCACTGCGAAAAACGATGGCAACCTGGTAGGTCCCTTCCCCCGGCACATTCTCACGATAGAAGTAGACCACTCCGCCGGGCTGATTGGGTCCACTCTGCAACTCGCAGTAATCGTAATGCACCGGAGGATCGCCCACATCCCGCGTCTTGGGCGGTCCCGCAATGAGGCCGAGTCCCACCAGATTCTGCAGGATATCCTTGCGGAACTTCTCGGTCGTTTCCTTTGCCTTGACGATGGCGACGAGCACATCCTGGAGGTTGGCATTGGCGTCTCTGGAAGCGTAGCGGTAAAACATGCCCAGAGGTTTTGGCTCCGGCGTGGTGGAGATCCCCTTGGGGGGACGAAAGAAGAAATCCTTTTCCTGAATTGCGTCCTTGTCTTCGCCTTTTTTCTCCGGCAGCTTGAGCGGAACTTCGAGGTTTTGGTTTTCCTCGTCGAAGTGCTTCACCCGCTTCTGTTCGGCTTCCATTCGCTGTTCATAATGGTCCAGCCCGCAGCCACCGGCCGACGCCAGCAGAGCCCCAGCAAACAGAATAATTCCCGGATGCCGCGAATTCCGTTCCCGCCGGCAAGTTCGATATGGTTGAGCCAAGGACTTCTCCGTTTTGGTTTAAACAGGCCGCAACAATCGGAGCGCACATTCATTGCCCCCTGTTGAATTAGCAGGAATCGGTCCGTGCCGCCAGGGTGAGTTTTGCTTGCGAACAGATGCTGCCCATGCTACCTTAAGCTGGCTGTTCCGGTGCCGTATTGGGGCGTGCCCGGATGGGGTACCAACCGAGGTCTCAGACAGCCCTTCCCCAAGCGGAAGCTCTCCACTTGCTGCGCGTGATCCAGCATTTACGATTCTGAACTTGGAGGGAACGATGCGCGAAACCTTCGATCGTCCGCATGAGTGGGAGAGCAGCAACCGGCCATTGACCCGCCGCGAGTTCGGGCGAATTGCCATGCTGCTGACCGCCGGCGCCAGTCTGCCATTCTACAATGAATCCGCCCTGGCCCAGGACCTCAAGACCTTGGCGAGCATTCCGTCCGATGCCGTGCGGCTGCACACCAATGAAAATCCGATGGGACCTTGCCCGGCGGCCTTAGAGGCGATCCGCCAAATCATTCCTCAAGGGGGGCGGTACCTGTTCGAGCAGACTCACGCGTTTGTCGAGGCGATGGCTGCTGTCGAGGGCTTGCCCTCCCCACACATTTTGCCCAGTGCCGGCTCCAGCGACCCCTTGCATCGAACGGTCCTTGCCTTCACGTCGCCGAGCCGGTCCCTCGTCATCGCAGAGCCTGGCTACGAGGCCCCGGAGCGGGCGGCCCGGTTTGTCGGGGCGAAGGTGGTGCAGATCCCCCTCCGCAAGGATTATTCTCACGACACCCAGGCCATGGCCAAGGCCGACCCGAACGCCGGAATGATTTACGTTTGCAATCCCAATAACCCGACGGGCACCGTCACTCGAAAAGACGATATCGCCGCCTTGGTTGCCAACAAGCCGAAGGACTGCGTCGTGGTCATCGACGAGGCCTACCTCCACTTTGCAACGACCGCGAGTCCGGCGACGGAGTTGGTGGCCGCGGGCAAGGACGTGATCATTCTCCGGACCTTCTCGAAGCTGTACGGCATGGCGGGGCTCCGCGCGGGTGCGGCGTTGGGCCGGCCCGACTTGTTGGAGAAGTTGCGGGGTTACGGAGGACTGGCCATCCTGCCAGTCACCGGCACCGCTGGGGCGACCGCAAGCCTGAAGGAAAAGGGATTGGTCCCGGAGCGCCGCAAAATCGTGGCCGACATCCGCGAGGAGCTCTTCGCCTGGCTGGACAAGAAGCGATATGCCTTCATCCCGTCCGAAGCCAACATGGTCCTGATCGATGGAAAGCGGCCGGGGCGGGAAGTTGCGACGGCAATGTTGCAGCACAAGATCGCCATCGGCCGCAGCTGGCCATCGCTGCCCCAACATGTGCGCGTCACTATCGGCGCGCGCGAGGAGATGGCTAAATTCCGAACTGCGTTCGAGCGCGTGATGGAAACCTGATTCACTGGCACGGGCCCCGGCTTATTCAATTCTGCGGTTGTCGTAGCTTACCGCCATCCTGCCCAGTTGTTCAGACAGATCTTGGCGGGAAACTCCACGACCCGTTCCGGGGTGCGCGGTTCAACCCTGGCCTGCGCTCCGGTCGGTCTGGCATTCGATCGCAAATCTCGCTATGGTGAAAACGAATAGCCTAAGGAGCCCAGTGCGCTCCGGCGGTGCTTCCGCACTGGTCCACGAACTCTTCATCATGGCCCGGGATAGGACGTTGCGATGATTGAGCGCGGCGGAATCAGTGAGCAGCCAGCCGTTGCAAACGAAGCCCAACAGCCCGAGAACGGCCACTGGGCGCTGGAACAGCGCGTGCGCCGCCTCGAAGATGCCGTGGCCGGTTTGCAAGACACCCATCCGCTCGAGGAACGCATCCTCGAGCGCGTGTCCCGGCGTTTGAATCACGGTTCGGCTCGTGCCCTGGAAGACTCCAGCGGAGCTCTCAACGTCGGTCGCCAATTGTTACCGGCCGCCCTCGACCTCATCCGTACCAAGGCCGCGGATGCTGAGCACCGCGGGGTAATTCTGCCTCGACCCGGAATCCGGCCGTGGCTATTTTTCGATGCGTATGCAGAGTTGCGGACGATGGTGCGCATGTTTCTGGACCCGCGCTATCGACCCACCTGGCCCGCACGGATTGCACCGGTGGCACTCCTAGCGTTGATTCTGACCTCGTGGATTTGGCTTCCCGGAACAAGTATCTTTCCCACGAGCATCATGACGTTGGTTGACAAAACGGTGGATTTGGTGCTGGCTTTTCTGGCGTTCAAAATCCTCCACCGCGAGGCCCGGCGTTACCGCGAAGTAGTTCCCGATCTTCCGGTCCCGTCCCGCTCATGAACCGGGGCCGTTATCCATGTAAGCGATCGGTAGGGAAATGATTCGGCTCGGCGTCAATATTGATCATGTAGCGACCGTCCGGCAAGCGCGGCGGGCACTGGAACCGGATCCCGTCGCGGCGGCTGTGCTCGCGCTGCTGGGCGGCGCGGACGGCATCACGGTGCATCTGCGTGAGGATCGCCGGCATATCCAAGACCGCGATGTGCGTCTGCTCCGGCAAACCGTCACGGAGCGTCTGAATCTGGAGATGGCGGCGGTGGACGCGATCGTTGCCGTCGCTTGCGAAATCAAACCCAATGAAGCGACGCTGGTGCCCGAGCGCCGGGAGGAGCTGACGACGGAAGGCGGCCTGGATGTCGTGGCGCATCAAGAGATCATTGGCCGAGCGATCGAACGTTTGTCCGCGGCCGGGATCGAGATTTCCCTGTTCATCGATCCCAATCCACGCCAGGTAGAAACGGCCAAGCTTCTGGGAGCGCAGGCGATCGAGTTCCAGACGGCCAGCTATTCGGAAGCGCGCACGCCGGATGCTCGCCGCCGGCAGCTGGCGATCTTGGAAGAGGCGGCGGTCTTTGCCCGCGATCAGGGGCTGCACATCCATCTCGGACATGGGCTCAATTACACCAATGTTCAAGCCGTATGTCGCATCGGGGGCGTCGAGGAATTGAACATCGGCCACAGTATCGTTGCCCGCGCGGTTCTGGTCGGCATGGAACGGGCCGTCCGCGAGATGAAACAAGTCATCCGGCAGGCGGAACGCTCCCACGCTTCGAGCTAGGTGACACACGCCTGAAGCGGAAGCGAAGGAAGGGATTATGCTATTTCTTCGCTTCCGCTTCAAGCATGTGTCCCGGTCAGGCTCTGCGAACAGGGTCCGGATAGTCATCCGGCACGACCCAGCGCTCCAGCCGGCGTTCTCCTCGGAACAGAACGATCGGCGCGGGAATCCCTACCGGTAGTTGCATCAGCAATTTGTGCAGCTCGTCAACGCTGCCGGTGGGATGCTCCGCCAGAGAGACGAGGATATCCTCATCCTGGATCCCGGCCTGATCGGCGGGACCGCCTTCTTCGACAGATAAAATCTCGATCCCCGTTGCCTGCGTCAATTCAAACCGGCGAGCCATCACCCGCGGAATGGGGACATTGCGGCCATGCACCCCAAGGTAGCCACGTACCACACGGCCATGCTGGAGTAGCTGGGGCAGGATATGTTTGGCCATGTTGATGGGAATGGCAAAGCAGATCCCCTGCGCTGGTTGGATGATGGCAGTGTTGATGCCAATAACCCGGGCATGGCTATCGACCAGCGGGCCGCCGCTGTTGCCCGGATTGAGGGCGGCGTCCGTCTGGATCACGTTGTCCACCAGATGGCCGGTGATGCTCCGCAGGGTGCGGCCCAGGGCACTGACCACGCCGGCAGTCACAGTGGATTCAAAGCCGAACGGGCTGCCGATGGCCACCACGAGCTGGCCCACGCGCAGGGCAGCCGAATCGCCGAAGCCGGCATACGGAAGGCCGGAAGCATGGGCCTGGACGACGGCCAAATCGGTCCACGGATCGGCACCGACGACCCGGCCTTCGAGTTCCCCGCCGTCCTGAAGGCGAATGCGAACCCGCTCATTTCGGCCGACCACATGATGGTTGGTCAGCAAGAATCCATCCGGCGTGAACAAGATCCCGGAACCCGATCCTTCGCCGCGGCCACGCGGCCCCCGCAAGTTCACTACCGCGGGGCGCAGCTCTTCCGCCACGCGCACCACGACGGTGGAAAAGGCGTCCAGGGCTTCCGCTTCGCCGGGGGACGGATCGGGAGGCTGAGGAGCCATGCTCCCGTCCGAACCATTGGTGATGAAATGCTGCCAGAATTTCGAGTGGGCCATCGGATGCGTCCTCCACGAGGCATTTCCATTTCATTGTAATTCGGCCGGCAAGGGGCAAGCAGGACCCAATAATGCGAAGATGGCGAAACCCGCGCATCCGGCATTCCCGTTCGGTCCGAGATTAGATTCGCCTCGGCGCCCATCGGTTCCTTCGCTACAATCCGGGCCGCATTTTGGCGGAGCCGCGACCCGTCCAGCCAACGATTTGCCCTTCTTGCCCAGGCTCTGCTTTCGGCCCATGTTTCGGAGCGAGGAGGAAATCCATGCGTGGTTTGTTTGGCATCGTCGTGGCGTTGGGCATTTTCTGTATCCCCCTGGCGGCGCAGGAAGTAGGCAAAGCGCCGGCCAGCCCGGCCAAGCCCGCGGTCGTGCCAACCGGCACCGCCGCCACGGTGAATGGCCAGCCGATCACGGAATTGGCTGTGCAGCGTGGCCTGAAGCGTGTCCCGCCGGCACAGCAAGCGGAAGCCCGGGGAGAAATCATCGACTATCTTGTGGACAACGCGCTGCTCGACCAGTATTTGCAGCAGCTCCGCATCGAGGTCGCTGCCAAGGACGTGGATAACCGCATTGAGGAGATCCGAACCGAGATCAAACGTGGCGGACAAACCTTTGAAAACGTGATGCAGGAGCTGATGTTGAGCGAGCAGGAGCTGCGCAGCCAGCTCGCCGCCGAGCTGCGCTGGGAAAAATTCATCGAGGCGCAGGCCAACGAGAAAGTTCTGCGGGACATCTTTGGGAAGAGTGCAGAAATGTTCGATGGTAGCATGGTCCGTGCCCGCCACATCTTGCTCTCTCCACCCGCCGGAGACGCCCGAGCCGCCGAGCAAGCCAAGGCCCAGCTCTTGCAATTCAAAAAACAGATCGAAGAGACGGCCGCAAAGGAAGTCGCCAAACTCCCTCCCACCACCGACAGCGCGGCTCGGGAAAAGATCCACAACCGCGCGCTCGAAGATGCCTTTGCCGAGCTGGCCCGCAAATCCTCGGCGTGTCCATCCAAGGAAAACGGAGGCGACCTGGCCTGGTTTCGCCGCGTCGGCAACATGGTCGAACCGTTCGCGAAGGCCGCCTTTGCCCTGAAGCCCTACCAGATGAGCGATGTCGTAGCGAGCAAGTTTGGTTATCACCTGATCCTCGTCACCGAACGCCGGCCGGGGAAGGAAGTCAAGTTTGAGGAAGTGAAGGATGTGGTCAAGGATGTCTTCTGCGATCGGCTCCGGGAAGACATGCTGGTGCAACTAAGAGCGAGGGCGCAGATTGCCATCACGCCCCAACCGAAACGCTAAAAGCACCCTGCGGGGATCAGCGCTCCGAGCCTGATGCGCTGGCGAAGAACCTTCGCCAGCGCATCAGGCTTGTTTGTTGGTGCCGGTCGCTTAAAACCGGAAGTTAACGTGTGTTAACACTTCGAAATCGAACGGCTTGGGTCCCGTCATCGGCGCGACCAAGCCAATGGCCAGCGCAGCACTGCGTCGAAATTCGATCGTCGCGCCGACTGTCAGGTCCAGGATGTCGGGCCCGCCGATGTTGACGCTGCCTCGGTCGCGCAGAGGATCATTCAGGTGCATCTCCAAAGTGGGCACGATCGCCGTGAGTAGACGATCCCTTTCCCAGTTCCGGTACACATAATAACCCACGCCGACATCGTTGAACCAGATCAAGGGATCATCCCGCGTTGTCGGAATCTCGATCGAGGAGAATCCCTGCAGAAAGAAGTGGCCCGAGGTCCAGATCGCGCCCAGGAATGGCTGCAGCGCGGTGCTACGCTCGCCGTTGACCAAGAGCGACACTGCCGGTGCTTGGGGAAAGTGCCTTGGACCCGTGGCAGCGGTGATGGCCAATCCCGCGGAGACCAAACTTCCCGTGGCCCGGCACTGGGCGAGCACTCCTTTCAGGATGATGCTGAGGTCGCCGAACTCCGTGCCGGTGATTCCCTGTCCGGACACGCTCCCGAAGGGACCGCTAAGTACCCGACCGTCGGCGTCCACAGTGTTGATCGGAGCGCGCAGACCGATCGAGAAGTCCCCGTCCAAGAAGGTTTTTTCGGCGCCGAAGGTATACCGGAAAGTTTGAACATTGTGCACCGGGGATCCAATGGCGTTGAGGGTCGATCGATCGAGGTTGTCGTAAAAATTGAACGAGAAAAAGAGCCGATCCAGAGGGCGGGGACTCTCGTTCTCCGCGATGTTGGCGGCGGAGTTGAAAACGGAGACGGAGGCAAAATCACCCAACATGTTGGGGGCGAAGGCGACGGGCTCGCCTCCGCCTGCCAACAGGTTCGGGGGAGAACCTGCGGACAAATCCACCGAGGCTGGCTCCGGCGCTGATGGTAGGGAGGGGGCGGAAGACTGGGCATTTGCTGGCAGGGTGGCCATGCCAAGCCAGCTGGCTCCGGCGAGCAGGCTGCACACCGGCATCCATCTCACCCAGCTCCACCGCATACTTTCCTCCTTGCTCCTGTCCGTTGAAACGAAAACGGCAATCCTTAACCGCATCGTGGATCAGGGCGGACGATCGCCTGCGTTTGCAGGGGCAGACGTAGTTCCTACATCGTCCAGCGTGCCAGGGGCAATACACAGGCAGAATGGGTCAAGAGGATGGAATCACCAAAAGCCGGGCGGATTCTTCGGAGAGAAGGAACCTGCCGATGGGGAAAGACGCGCACAGTCGCTGCAAGGCGGTGGGAAACTGAAAGGAATTGGCGGAATTTGTGTTCGATGAATCGGCGGCTACCATCATATCCGGCATGGAAACCGTTCGTGGTTCTTCTTCGTGTTCCGGATGAAGGCGATCGTTTTCGTTTCGCGGCGGTTCCCAGAGCCGCGCGGGGCACACGACCCTGCGGTTCTGCGAACCGCCGCTAAGCAGGCAGCATGAACCGGACTGGGTATTACAGCTGAACGGCCCCGCTGAACGCCTTGTCAAAAGCCTGTTTGAGTCCAGCATTCCAGCGTTCCAGGTTATAGGTTGTCTGCACGTCGTGATGAGCCGTCCGGCCCAGGCGTTTCCGCAAGGTGGAATTTTCGACCAAGCGTGCGATCGCCTTCACCAAGCCGCGCACGACCTTGGGATCCGGCGTGTACATGGGAGCATAATCTTCCCGCAACATCCCCGCCGCGGGGTCCACCCAAGAAACCTTGCCGTAGCGTCCCTTCACCACCAAGCCGTTGCGCTCGTGGGTAACGTATTCTTCGAAACCCCATCCATCCGAGGCAACGACGACCAATCCATGCGCCATCGCCTGGAGTACCGAGACGATGTGAATCCGGGCGGCCGGAAGCAGATAAATATGGCTGTCGGACAATAAGGTTTCCATTTCCTGGACGGACAAAAACCGGTCGATCACGCGCACCCAGCCTTTTTCGATGATCCGGTGATAGCGATCATGCAGGTTCGGAAGGCGCGTCCGCAGGGTCAGGCGGAGCTGCGGATACCGGTGGCGCAAAATGGCAAATGCTTCCAAAATGTCCACGCCGCCGCGCAAATAAAAATTCCCCGGCTGCTGATGCCACGAATTGGTGAACAAGAGGTCGATCGGTCCCTGTTCGTCCTCCTCGTGACGCTGCCAGCGTTCCGGAAGCTTCACGCCCAGTGGAACGTGAAAGATCTTGGACGTGATCGTCGCGCTGTCGAACAGGTTTGTAACCATTTCGGCGGTTGACCTCATGTGCGTGATAATTCCCTTGCAGGCGTCGGATTCGAGATGGCTCTTGATAATCGGGAAGTAAGGCGAAGCGGCAATGTTCAGGTCGAAGGTGCCCCCATTCTGGATCAGCGGATAAAACAGGGTCGTCGGATCTTCGATCTCGACCATCCAGGGGTTTTGACCATACGTGTACGGCACGCTGGGAAGGAACACCGGGCCGCGGTAATGTGCCAGCAAAAGCTGTGACTGGTAATGGCGCGACTGGAGAAACCGAAGAACCGGGCCGAGCCTGGCACCATCCCCGCGCAGCCGAAAGAACAGCCGAACGATGGCCGCGAGGAT
The DNA here is from genome assembly GCA_035295665.1 of Gemmataceae bacterium. GTDB lineage: Bacteria > Planctomycetota > Planctomycetia > Gemmatales > Gemmataceae > DATGIQ01. Next base: position 16,953 of record DATGIQ010000054.1, read on the forward strand.
CCGTAGCCGAGCGCGCGGCCCCACCCCGGAGATGCCACGGAAAATGCCACGAAATGGCCGGAGGCACACCTGGATGTTCCGGCCAATTCGGTTGACCCGCTCCATGAGCCGGCGGAGGCCCCGCTGTCCAATCGAGGCGACGCCCCTTGGCCGTGCCGCGGAGCATGTGAAACGGTACCCCGGCGGCGGACTGGCCGTGTGTTTGAATTGCGGATGCCGGCCACAATCTCCCGAATACTCAAAAATGGGAAGCCAGCCCGCGAACTCAATGGGCTGAGCATCCGGCGCGAGCTGGACGGATGGAAACCGAACGCCCACGGTTGCGGGGGTCTCACTCTTCGCGCGGTTGATCTGTAACTTCATCTCCTGGTCACTCCGTCCTCACCCCTGAGGGATACTGGACAACATTCGTAGAAATTGCGGGACACAGGCCTGAAGCGCACGCGCAAGAAGGGTTCATGCTGTCCCCTCGCGTGCGCTTCAAGCTTGTGTCCCCTGGTGCTGTGCGAGCAAAGCAGCCTTCACGATCTTGCCTGGCGGACCTCTCTCAAGATTCTCCGGCAAACGCGTAGCGGCAAACGCCGTAGCGGTTGGGCGCGGAACTTCTTCCACAACCGGCGCGGGAGAGGACCCAGTTTCGTGTAGTCGGTGCCAAATTCCATGTTCAAGTAAAGATTGCGGGCTTGCCGGCGGAGCAGCTCAAACCAGTATTTGTTTTCGGGGCCCTTCATGCAGGTCAACTCCATGTTGTTGTACGTCGGTGTGTCCCCCAGGCCGTACCCGCCGCCCCGTTCGTAGTACGGCTCGATGGGTCGCCAAATGACGACCTTGTACAGGTCAAAGAGAACAATGGACAATCCCATGAGCCAGCTGTCGACGTTCGATTGCCAACCAAAATTCTGACAGACCTCGATGAGCCGGACGCTGATGACCGGGGACAACGGGCCAAAGGCAACCACCCATTGGCGGATCGCTTCCTCTTTCTCGTAGATGCCGGCAAAGGACTCGATCGGCGGCCGGATGGGACCGAGGATGCAGAACTCTTCCCGGTGGCTAAGAATCTCGGAAACAAAGCCCTTCCGTGTAAACAGGAAATCGTCCGCGGTCATCAAGCAGAACCGGGTGCGTGGATCCCGCTGGGCAAAAAGATATTCCTGGGCATGGTGCAGATAATGCCGTCCCTCCCCGCGGGACCAAACGAACGTGCGGATCGGAAACGGATACCGGGCAAACAAGCTATCCGGAGGCCGGGCGTCGTCGTCCGCATCGTACTTGATCAGGAACTCGATCTGGTCCCGTTCGTCGACACGAAGATGATCCGCGGCCGAATCCAGAAGCCGCTGGACGTTGGAGTCGGGGTTTTCCTTGACTCGGGAGCAAAAAATAACGCTGATCATGCTTTTCCCTTGTCCTTCCGCTTCACAGTTCCTGGCCTACCGCCAAGGCTTGGAGCGGCGGGAAACCGGTCCCCACCAGCTCCTCCACCGCGCCCATGACATCGTCAACGTCTGCCGACTCTGCTGGAGCAGGCCGCTGGGCATATTCTTTGTAAGCAGTGCTGACGGCGTGCATCGGGCCAACCATGCACACCCGGCCCTGGTGAAGCCAAACCCCGGTATCACACACGGCCGCCAAGGTCTCCAGGTCGTGACTGACAACCACCATGATCTTGGCCCGCGACATCATCTCTCGCATCCGCTGGCGGGCTTTGGCCTGAAACGCCATGTCGCCGGCGCTCAGGACTTCGTCCACGAGCAGGATCTCGGGCTTGATTGTGGTGGCGATCGAGAAAGCCAAACGTACCTGCATCCCGGCCGAGTAGAAACGCACGGGAATATCGAGATATCGGCCCAGTTCACAGAAGTCGGCAATTTCTTGCATCTTGGCCCGCATGCTACGGGGCGTCTCGCCCTGGAGGTAGCCACGGTACAGAATGTTTTGCCGGCCGCTCGCCTCCATCTCAAAGCCCAGGCTCAATTCGAACAGCGAGCTGATCCGGCCCTGGACGGTTCGGCAGCCACGCGTGGGGTGGTAGATACCGGCCAACAGTCGCAACAGGGTGCTCTTGCCGGCGCCGTTCCCGCCGATGATGCCCACGCGGTCGCCATCCTGAAAGCGGAGGCTCACGTCCCGTAGCGCCCGCACTTCCATGACCGGGTTGGCCGAGCGGCGGAACATCCCCTTCAGAACGTATTCCTTGAGTGTGATCTGGTACTGTTCGCGGACCCGGAAGATCATGCTGACGTGGTCCAATTCGATGCAGGGCATTCGGCGGATCCTCTGCCGGGATTACAGATAGAGAACGACTCGTTTCTGCAAGCGTTGCAGGGACAGCAAGGCCGCGGTGGCAATGACCAGCGTCGTCACGGTCGCACTCACGAACGTTCCCAGGGAGGGAACCCGCCCGTTCAGGACGGGCTCCCGGATAATCGCCAAGAAAGGCACTAACGGGTTGTATTCCACTACCTGGCCCAGTTTCGTCTGGGCCAGGTCTGTCGGCGGGATAATAATCGGCGTCAAGTAGAACAGCACTTGGAAGCCGATATTGAGCAGATGTTGGATATCGCGGAAGGCAGTATTTATATAGCCCGCCAGGACCGACACCGCCCACCCCAATACCAACAACAGGACCAGGCTGAACGGCAGCGTGGCCAAGGCCAACCCATTGCGGACGCCGTTCAAGCACGCGACCATGGCGATCACGATGGTCAGGGCGATCAAGAAATGGATCATATTCCCCAAAGCAGTGCGCAAGGGGTAGACGGCCATCGGTATCGAATGCTGGCGAATGTACGATTCGGCATCGACAAAACACTGGCAGCCCTGGATGGTGACGCCGGAGACGTATCCCCACCATGTCAGTCCGACCATCAAGAACGGGACATATTCGCGAACCGGCTGGCTGATGCGAAGAATTTCGTGAAACGCGACGCAGAGGACCACTGTGTTGGCCAAGGGGTAGAGCAGGGACCAGCCAATGCCGAGCATGGAACGACGGTACCGCAGTTGAAGGTCCATCTTCACCAGCGAGAGCCAAAAGAATCGGCTCCTCCAGACTTCCGCGATATAGGTGTCCATTTCGTTGGTACCCCGGGCCCAGGCGGTTGGTTCACGAGACAAGGTGCATAGTCGGCGGGGAGCGCATGGACGCGGGTCCTCCTGACCGCGACAGTCCAACACCAGCGAAGGGTTTTCACCCGTGTTGAGAGTGGGCTGAGTTTAGTTTGCCTTCGCGATGCGGGTCAAGGTCTCTTTCGTCGCCGCTTCCGCCCCGGTGATCGGGTGGCGTGGCGATGAAAGGGGGCCCGCCTCGTCCATCGGAAACACCGCTTGACTCAAAGCGCCCGACCGAAGTAAGCTCCCCATCCTTCGTCATCGAACCATGACTCGGAGAGCGATCCAAGTGGAGGAGGTTCCGTGGCAGAACGTGTCTTAGTGACCGGAGGCCTGGGCTATCTCGGCAGCATTCTTTGCGAGCACCTTCTGGACGCCGGCTTCGAGGTGACGGCCCTCGACAACCTCATGTACGGCGCCGGGCAACAAGGCCTTTACCATCTGTGCGCCCACACTTCCTTCGATTTCCTCAAGGGGGATGTGCGCGACGAGGCTCTGATGCGGAGCGCCCTTGGACGTGCCGATGTCGTGATCCATCTGGCAGCGATTGTCGGTGCCTCGGCGTGTGATCGCGATCCCATGCTGGCCCGGAGTGTCAACCTCGACGCGGTACGGCTACTGACCCGGCTGCGCAGTCCCCGGCAGCTCATCCTCTTTCCCAATACAAACAGCGGCTACGGCATCACCTCGGGCGCGACGTTCTGCACCGAAGAAAGCCCGCTTCAGCCAATCTCTCTTTACGGGCGGACCAAGGTCGAGGCAGAACGCGTTTTGCTCGATCGTCCCAACACGATTTGCCTGCGGTTGGCTACGGTCTTCGGCATGTCGCCACGGATGCGGCTCGATTTGCTGGTCAACCACTTCGTTTACGCCGCCCTCAAGGAAGGTTTTCTGGTGATCTTCGAGAAGGATTTCAAGCGCAACTTCGTCCACATCCGCGATGTGGCCGACTGCATGCTCCACGCCCTCCGCCATGCGGACACGATGGCGGGGAAAGCCTACAACCTTGGTCTCGATGCCGCCAACCTCTCGAAAGAAGAACTGGCACGGAAGGTAAAGGAATACGTGCCGCGGCTCTATGTCCATTTCGCTCCCATCGGAGAGGATCCGGACAAGCGCAATTACATCGTTTCCAACGAACGCCTGCGCCAGGCCGGCTTCGAAGCGCAGCGTTCCCTCGACGACGGCATCCAGGAACTCCTCAAGGGCTACCGTATGGAAGGCCGACTGCTTTATCGAAACGCGGCCTGAGCGCGCAGGCTCTCAGGAGGCAGGAGCTATGAGCGGACATCATCAGCGCATATCGGCCGCAATCCTGGCCGGGGGACTCGGAAGCCGTCTGCGATCCGTGGTGGCGGATCGACCCAAGGTCCTGGCTCCCGTCTATGGCCGGCCCTATCTCACGTTTCTTCTGGACCAACTGGCCGAAGCCGGAATTGCGGAAGTGGTTCTGTTGACCGGCTACCAGGCGGAGCAGGTGCGCTCCACGCTGGGCATGACCTACGCCGGGATGCGCCTCGTCTATTCCCAAGAACGGTCTCCCCTCGGAACGGCGGGGGCGGTTCGCTGGGGACTAGCCAAACTGTCCGGGTCGACGGTCCTGCTCCTGAACGGCGATTCCTATTGCGATGTCAACCTGGCCGAGTTTCGCTCCTTCCATGCTCAGCGGGCGGTCGACGTCAGCCTGGTGCTGGCCAAGGCTCCCGCCCAGTCGCGCTTTGGAACGGTATGGCTCGATTGCCAGGGCCGGGTGGAACGCTTCGAAGAAAAGACTGCCGACACCGGCGGAAATTGGATCAATGCAGGGATCTATCTCCTGGAACGCCGGCTCATCGAAGAGATTCCCGTGGAGCGATCCGTCTCTTTGGAGCGCGACCTGTTTCCTGCATGGATCGCGCGCCAGCGGGTCTACGGGTTCCGTTGTGCCGGCCGATTTCTTGATATCGGCACGCCGGAGGCCTATGCCGAGGCTGAATCCTTTTTTTCCTGCGCGCAGGGCTCTTAGTCGCCGGGGCCTCCAGATGACCGTGCATGATCCTGCAGCACACCAGCCGGACGCGCCCGCGAAGGACCACACCATTCTTCGCGGGTGCGTCCGGCTGGTGTGCTGCAGAATTGCGAATCGCGGCGCCTTCGCGGGCGCGTCAAGCTTGTATCGTGCCGAATTCCAAGCGGTGATATAGAATGCTCGTCTCGTGCATCTGTGTCTGCCACAACAAGCCGGACCTTACGCCGGAGGCGATCGAGAGCATCCTTCAGCAAAGCTATCCCGATTGGCAAGCGATCGTGATCGACAGCGGCGTGCTTTATGATGCTGGCTATTACGATCGCTTTGCCTGGCGGCGGGATCCGCGCGTCATGCTCATTCGCTCCGAGGAGACGGAGGAAATTCGCCGCACCAAGGCCATGGCGCCCTGGTGCTATAACGAATGTCTACGCAAGGGCCTGGTCAGAGGAGAGCTGATCATGTACCTCTGCGATGACGACATCCTCTATCCGAATGCGTTCGCAACCTTTGTCTCCTATTGCCGAGAGAACCCCGACGCCCTGGCCATGTATGCCTCGCAGGACATCGGCGTGATTTATCCCAACGGTTGGCGGGCCATCGTAGGGGAACGGCGTGCGACCCGGCCAGGCGGCCGATGCTGCAACGGCAGACGAATGGATTGCCAGGTCGATTACTTACAGTTTTGCCACCGAGCTTCGATCCTGGAATGGTTTGCCGATCGGAAATGCTGGCCCGAAGGGAAAACATCCGAAACGCATGCCGACGGAATCCTCATGGAAAGGGTAGGGGAGCGGACTCCCATCTACCCGATCGACGTCAAGGTATCCCAGAACCGGCGCACCCTCCAAAGTAGCTACGATCCCGTGCGATCGTTTCGCCTTGTCGAATGCCTGGCCAATGGGGGTCCGCTGCTGCCTGCCGGCGACAACACCCTCCGAAAACCGAATGCGGCTCTCCCCTTGGTCACCGTCAGTATTGCCTTCCACAACCCGTGCAGCGGCCTTGCGGATACGTTGGCGTCCGTGGCAGAGCAAACGTATCCCCACCTGGAAGTGTTCGTCATCGACGGTTGCTCCGCGGCCGAGGAGTCGGCGAAGCTCGTCGAGGAGATGCAGTCCCGCTACCCAAGCTTCCGGTTCCTACGGCCGAGTGGTGCCAGCAACGATCCCAGCCGTGATCGCGGCTTGTGGGAAGCTGCGGGGGTCTATTTCATCAGCATGGATGGCGACACCCTTGCCTGCCCGGAGATGGTGGAGCGCTTGGTAGCCGCGATGCGTGGCAATCCCAATCGGAGTGCCTTGACCTGCTATCTCCTCGCCTACCGAGAGGCCGGCTCACTCGCTTCGAGGGATAGCGCCAATCTCCTGACCAGCACCAAGAATATTTACCCGGGTGGGATCTTTGACACAGCGAGGTTTCGGCAGGTGGGCGGCTACGGAACTGGCCGGGAGCTGTTAGGCCAGGAATGGACCGGGTTCGTCAACTTGGTCAACCACGGCTACGCTGTCGACATGGTCCCGGAGCACCTTTTCTACTGCCGCCCGGTGGAACAGGGAGCGCGCAAACCCGAACCCGCCCTTCGTCCATTCTTCCCGATGGATCGGGAATTGGCCGCCGAGCGGGTTGCTCTCTGGACTGCGTTCGCCGCCATGCAGCAGCATCTAGAAGAGGTGACCCGTCAGAACCGCGTGCTCCGTGAGCAAAACGAAGCCCTCGAAATTCGCGCCGCTGCTTTGCGGTACCAGCTTGCTGACCGTCTCACCGCGTTCTGCACTCGCGTCCCGTTTGCGAAGCGGGGCATCAGCTGGCTACTCCGGCGGCAGTCTTACGGGTCCACCATGAAATAGTCCCTGGGGCTGCGCGCAAAGCGATAAATGCAATCATTCCCCATGGAAGGTGGAGGCGCTTGCAGCCCTTGGAACGGTTGGCAACACGGCGGCCAGTTGCTGTACGAGCCACAGGAATACATGTTCCAACAGGGATAGCAGCAGCCCATCGGTGTGAAGGCGTTGCATTGCGGGGGATTGTACTCAAACCAGGCGGGAGCCGCATTCGTAAAGGCCAGCGCAAGCACCAAGGCGCCGAGCCCAGTCAGCGTCGTTTTCATGGCAATCCTTTCGTGAGCGTTTCCTGTTCAATCCGAAGACATGAATTCGTCTTCTGCTAGAAGCCTAACCCATACGGCGGAGGGGGGTGCGCG
>DATGIQ010000055.1:0-20729 GCA_035295665.1 Gemmataceae bacterium
TCGCAAGCCTGGCAAGTCCGTTACATGGCCCCGAAATCTCCATCGTTCCGGGATTCCCGATCTGCCCTTTCTTGGCAAATACTCCAAGGGTGGTCTTCAAATCGTAAATTCAGCCGAGGCCGGATTAGCAAGTTACGACTGTTTCCGTCAGCAATAGCGAATTGGGGCGGGCAATATCGGCGCGGCTCACAAGGACCGCAAAGACACACAGAATCACGATCAAGCCGATTGGCATTTCGACCGAGGGAGGCCAAGTGAACCCCTGGCCGGGGCAGGATTTGCTAACTGTAGGATACGGGTATTCCGATAGGAGAGTAATGAGATTGCGCAAAGCACCAAGAATAAAGCGTGAGACAGTGGACCCCTACGCGCTGGCAAACTTACAATCTCGGGCGGGTCATGGCACTGGTGTTCCGCATCGCTGCAAGCCGGGGGGAAGAATATGCGCCGTACTGACTTCGGGTGGGCGGCATGGATACTCTTGGGTGGGATGGCCGCGGCTTGTGTGGAAGGGGAACAAAACAGTGCCTTCGCGCAGGAGATGACGCCGGCTCCACGGTCGTCACCACCAGCGAATGCGAACACGCCTGAGCCATTTAGCGCCCCGAGCCTCGCTCCCTGCGATAAGCCGCTGCCCATCGATCTGGCCACCGCCCTTCAGCTTGCGAACAGCCGCGCCCTCGACATTGCCCTCGCATCCCAGCGCATCCGCGTAGCCGCCGCCCAGCTGGAACAAGCTCGCGTACTCTGGCTCCCCACCCTGTACCTGGGAGCCGATTACCTTCGGCACGAGGGGCGGATCCAGGATACCCAGGGAAATATTCTCAGTGCCAGTAAAGGTGCCTTCATGGCCGGGGCCGGCCCTGTTGCCGTAGTCCCCCTCACGGACGCCTTTTTCGCGCCGTTGGCCGCTCGTCAGGTCGTTCGCGCTCGCGAGGCCGGCCTGCAGACGGCGACCAACGACACGCTCCTGGTTGTCGCCGAAGCTTACTGCGATATCCAGCAGGCCCGGGGCGAACTGGCCGGCGCGCAGGAAACTGTCCGCCGCGCGGAGGACCTCGTTCGCCGGACGGAGCAATTGGCGGAAGGGCTCGCACCCCCTGTCGAGGCGGCGCGCGCTCGCGCTGACTTGGAAGAACGGCGCGAGGATGCCGAATCGGCCCGCGAGCGTTGGCGTCTCGCCAGCGCCAATCTCGTGCGCATTTTGCGGCTGGAGGCGTCGGTGACCGTCGAACCAATCGAGCCGCCGCACCTGCAGGTTACTCTGGTCGCGCTGGACCGTCCCCTGGACGATTTGATCCCCATTGCCTTGACGAATCGACCCGAGCTAGCAGCCCAGCAAGCCCTTGTGCAGGCGACTCTTCAGCGATTGCGCCAGGAGCGCCTTCGGCCCTTGATTCCCAGCATTGTGTTGCACGGTACCAGTAGTCCCCCGGAGACGCTGGGCGTGGGAGCGTTTGGCGGCGGCTTCAACAGTCAGTTCGGACAGTTTGGTGCTCGCAGCGATTTTGACGTGGAAGTCCTTTGGGAGTTACGGAACCTGGGATTTGGCAACCGTGCCCTTGTCAACGAACGACGGGCCGAGCACCAGCTATCCCTGCTCGAACTGTTCCGCATCCAAGATTTGATTGCTTCCGACGTCGCCCAGGCCTATGCGCAAGCACAGTCGGCGATGGCCAGGGTCGTACAGGCTGAGAGAGGACTCAAGAACGCGGTCGATTCGGCAGAAAAGAACCTCGAGGGATTGAGCCAGACGAGGAGTGCTGGGAATTTGATACTCCTGGTGGTTCGCCCACAGGAAGCGGTTGCTTCCGTGCAGGCCTTGTCTCGCGCTTATAACCGCTATTATGGAGCAGTGGCCGACTTTAACCGGGCCCAGTTCCGCCTTTATCGTGCCATCGGACAACCCGCCCAGCTTTTGTTGACCGAGGGACCAGCCGGCTTGAACTGCCCGTCGGGCGGCTCTGGTTCTACGTCTCCCACCGCGAGTCCCTCGGGGATGTTGCCGCCGGCTCCAGGGTCGGGTAGGCCATGAACAGGCGCGGCGGGGTCTGGTCGCCAGAACCTTTGGAAATCTTGGCTGGGGCTCCAGGTCCGACAAAGGTTCATCTGCTAATCGCGTGAACGATGAGCGCGTCATTGCCTGGAGGCAATGCTGATTACCTGGCCGTCTATCAACTGCCCCGGATGATTCTGAACAACGACTTCTCTCCCTGTAAAATCCACCCAGATGGGTCTTTCACCGCCCGTGCTTGCATGCTGTTGCTTCTTGAGCACTTCGAGCGCAGTCCCTTGGCGAGCACCGACCCGGATCAAGGTGCGTACTGCCTTGTCGTTTTCCACGCAATAGCAGAAGGTCTGGCCGTCTCGCGTCAAGATGGCCGCCGTCGGTAGGGTAAGTACATCGGGTCGATGGATCGCAATACTGGCATAGGCATACATGCCTGGCCGGAGCGTCCCTTCCGGGTTCGGAAAGTCGATCTCAGTGCGCAACGTGCGCTGCCCAGGCTCCAGGGCCCAAGAAGTCCCGGCTACCTTTCCCTCGAACTCGCGGTCATTCAGCGCCTGGATACGGACGCGTGCCACAGCGCCCTTGCGCACCAGGATGGCATCGGCCTCAGGGACATCCACGAAGATGCGTACCAGATCCATCCGCACGACCACAAAGAGAGGCTCGGCCTTTCCGCCGCTGCCCGCGCTCGAAGATTGAAGGAAATGACCCGTGTCGACGTGCCGCTGACTTACGACCCCATCGAACGGTGCCCGGATCTTGGCATACTGCAACAGGGCCGCCATCCGCCGCTGTTCGGCTTCGGCCACCAGCTGATGATTCCTGGCAGCTTCCAGGTCCGCTTCGGCCTTGTCCCGTCTGGCCTCGGCCTCACTCAAAGCAGCTTCGGCCGAACGGATCTTGGCCTCGGCGAGTTCGCAGGCTGCCTCCGCAGCCTTGAACTGGTGATTTACCTCATCCCGACTCTGCTTGTCGATGACTTCTCGGGAGGCTAGTTTTTCGAAGCGCGTGGACTCACTGTTCCAACGCTCGCAATTCGCCCGGGCACCTTTCAGGTTTGCTCTCGTTTCCGCCACCAACGACTGCGCTGTCTGCAAACTGGCAGTCGCCACCTGCACCGCTTTCTCGGCCTGTTTGATGCCGATTCGGGCTTGAGCAACCAGGGTTTCCTTCTGCCGCAATTCTTCTTCCATCTCCGGCACCCAGAGCTCGGCGAGAATATCTCCCTTGCGCACGCGAGCGCCGATCTCGACATTCACGTTCTGAACAAATCCAGAGATCTTCGCATACAAGGGCGTCTGCTCGAACGGCTCGATCAAGCCGGGTTGCTCGATGGTCCGGCTAAACGACCGCCGCTCGGGCCTCACGGTGGCAACGATAGGCGGTGCAGACGTAGGGGCCGTCGCAGGGGCGGCTTCCGAAGCATGGTTGCAGCCCGCCGAAGCGCTCAGGATCCCTGCGACCGTCCCACTGCATAGGAGCGCCCGAAATTGCCACGGAAAACCGAGCAAGGCCGATAGCAGACGCGCCAAGGACATGATTTTTACTCCTTAGTCTTGCCCATCGAGTGCTTTTTCACGGTTTCACTACCGTCGGCCAGAGGATCGTCCGGCCCGTCGATTGGATGCGCAGGCTGCGGGATGAAATCGGTCCGGGAAAGGTGTTCTTCGAGCAGCCCAGCAGCGTGTGGATTCAGCAGAGCAGGTGACGTAGCGGACAATAGGCTGGGTGGGACGTAGTAGCGGCTGGACGGGTCAAACGGGTACAGCGATATGGACTGCGTGTTTGCCCGTTGCTGCACTACAGTGAACACAGCCGGCAACACCAACAGGGTGGCGAACGTAGCAAACGTTAGTCCCCCGATGACCGCCCGGCCAAGAGGAGCCGTCTGCTCGCCACCTTCACCCAGTCCCAGCGCCATTGGCACCATGCCGGCCACCATCGCGAAACTCGTCATGAGGATGGGCCGCAGCCGGCCCCGAGCGCCGTCCAGTGCCGCGGTGGCCGAGTCCATCCCGGCCAGGCGGCTGCGCTCGGCGAAGGTGAGTAGTAAGATGGCGTTAGCCACTGCCACGCCGACAGCCATGATCGCTCCCATGAACGATTGGATGTTCAGAGTGGTCCGCGTTAGCCACAAGGCAATCACCACGCCGGAGAGCACGGCTGGGATGGTAGTCACGGTAATGAGCGCCAGCCGGATGGACTGAAAGTAGGCCGTTAGCAGCAAGAAAATCACGAGCACGGCCATTGCCAGTCCGACGCCCAACCCCCGAAACATCTGCTGCATAGGTACCACTTGGCCGCGCACGTCCACGGACACGCCGCGCGGCGGCTCTCCGGCCGCCCGGATGGCCCGGTTGATACGTGCCGCGACGCGTCCTAAGTCCTCTCCTTCGATGTTGGCCGTCATGCTGACGACGCGGCGCATGTTGTAGCGGTCGTATTCGCCCGGCATGGAACTCTCGACCACCTGGGCAACATCGCGCAGGAGCAGCTGTCCGGAAGGGGTCTGCTTGACCGGGATCATGGAAACTTCGTCCACGGAATCCATCCGTGCCTGTGGGATCTCCACCTGGACCTGGTAACCGACGCCGTTGGTCGGGTCGCGCCAGTAGTTGGGCACCACGAATCGACTCGATGACGTGGCGGCCACCAGCGATTGGGCCACTTCCGCCGAAGTCACGCCACTGAGACCCGCCCGCTGCCGGTCTACCTGCACCTCTACCGTGGGATAGTTGAGGGCCTGCACATAGTGCAGGTCCCGGAGAGTCGGGATCTTCTCGAGTTGTTCGTGGACCCTTGCGGCGTAGGCGCGGCTGTCCGCAAAGTTCGGCCCGCTCACCGCTACTTCGATTGGCTTGCCAGAGCCGAAGCTCATCACTTCGCTGACCACGTCGGCCGGCTCGAAGGCGATCTCGATGGCGCCCACCTGGGCCTCGATCCGGTCCTCGGTCAGACCCTCAGCACGCAGGGCACGCCCCAACCACTGGCCTAGCCGTACGGGCAAACATTCTCGGAGTTGCTCCTTCAAGGGTTCGACCCGGATGCCACTGTTCTTCTTCAGGGCGACCCGCAGCACCACCTCTTCGGGCCCAGCGGTCCATAGGTAAACCGTGTTGATGGTGTAACTCGATGGCGATACCCCGCCAAAGCCGACGGACATGTCGACTTGGTCTCCCACCAATTGGCGTACGGCCTCTAGGGCTTCGCGGGCCATCTCTTCGGTCCGCTCAATGCGGGTGCCGACCGGAGCCCTGAGGCGAAGCTGAAATTGCCCGGAATCCACCAGCGGGAAGATTTCCGTGCCGCGCTGCCCACCAACCAGCCAGAGGACGAGCGCCGCGCCGACAATGTACGCGGACAAGAGTAGCCTGCGCTGCCGGAGCACCACCCCTGACAAGAACCGCTCATAGACGGTCCGGAAACGGTCAAAGGAAAATCGTCCTGCCGACGTTTTCGCGTTGACGTGAGCCGTATGCTTGCACAGCAGCCAGACTGCTAGCACGGGTACGAACGTGCTCGATAAGATATAGGACGCCACCATGGCGAAGCCGACCGCCAACGAGAGCGGCACGAAAAGCTCGCGGGCGGCGCCTTCCATGAAGAAGGACGGCAGAAAGACCGCCAGAACGCACAGCATCGCCAGCAGCCGGGGCACTGCGGTCTCGACTGTTCCCTGCCAAACCGCGAGGGCAATCGAGCCCGGCTTTCCCATCTGCACATGGATGTTTTCGACGGCAACGGTGGCCTCATCGACGAGGATGCCGACCGCGAGCGCCAGTCCGCCCAACGTCATCAGGTTCAGCGTCTGACCGGATGCCCACAGGGCGACGACTGCGGCCAGCAGTGCAAATGGGATATTGAGCACCACCACGATCACGGATCGCCAGTCTCGCAAGAACAAAAGGACCATCAGACCGGTCAGCACAGCCCCGATCGCGCCCTCGCTGGCGACGCTCTCGATGGCGCGGGTCACGTAGGGCGACTGGTCGAACTGGAAGCTCAGTTTGATGTCCTCAGGCAGGGCTGCCTGCATTTTCGGCAAGTCTGCTTTCACGGCGTTCACCACCGAAAGCGTCGAGGCGTCCGCGCGCTTGCTGACCAGCATGTAAACAGCACGCCGGCCATTGACGAGAGCGAAGCTGGTGGGAATATCGCTGCCGTCCTCGATTCCATTAACCGGAACAAGCACGTCGCGTAGGTATACCCTTTGGCCGGGCCGGATCGGGATGTCCCCCAATTCTTTCGGATCGACCACCATCGCGTTGACGGGTACGATCGGCATTTGGCTTTGGATGCGGACATTACCCGATGGGCTAATGGAGTTACCGGTCGAGAGTGCCGACACGACATCGTTGGGCGAGAACCGGTAGGATCGCAGTCGATCGGGATCGACGTGGACCACGATCGTCCGCTGGTTTCCACCGAAAGGGGGGGGCGCAGATACGCCCGGCAGGCTGACGAGTGCCGGACGGACACGAATGTAGGCGGCTTCCTGGATCTGGTCGATCGTCTTCGTTTCACTGGAAAGCACGAGGTAGCCTACCGGCACGCTGCCTGCGTCGAAGCGGACCACGAAAGGGGCCACGGTCCCCGGTGGCATGAACGAACGAGAGCGGTTCACCTGGGCCACGACCTCCGCCATCGCCTGGACCATGTCGGTGCCGGGATGGAAAAAGATCTTCATCTGGGCGAATCCCTGAATATTGCGCGACTCGACGTGATGAATGCCGCTGATGTACAGGAAATGGTTCTCGTAATGAAAGGTGAGCAGGCCTTCCATCTGCGCCGGATCCATACCCCCATAGGGCTGGACCACGTAAATGATCGGCTGATTCAGGTTCGGGAAGATATCGATCTTCATACGGCTGAGCGATAAGGCACTTCCCACCAGGATTGCGGCCAGGGCAACCAAAACGGTGATGGGGTGCCGAAGTGCGAAGACGATGGGATTCATGGCGTAGGGAACTTTCGTTATCGACTGGCCACACTGTCCTAGCTACTACGATCCACTTCCGCGACGAGGTGCCACTCAGGCGAGCAAGCAGGGGTATCTGGAAGCCCAGCCGGCAAGACAAGATCGTCCAGGAAGGCAGAATACACCGCAATTTCGGCATGGCCGCGGGCAGGGAAGTGTCTGGCCCCGTCCGAGGCTGATCATTCGATTTTACCAGGAAAGAGTGCTGGTACAAGGCGCAGAGGAGCGAAAGCGAGTCGGGCCTTGCACACGCGCTCCGAACCGGGACGCCTTGGAGATCGTAAGCCGCTTCGTCGCCGGCTGGGGAAGGGCGAAAGGCTACAAGGGGGCAAGGGCGTACGGAGTCCACGGTTTTGCCGATTGTACCTGATTAAAGGTGTCGATACTGAGTGAGCGAACCGGAAAGGCCGAATTGCGTCCAAGCGACTACTTGCCTTTCTCTTCGCCGGCGTTGGCAATGAGGCCAGACTGCGCGCTGGGGGAGTCGACGCGGCGGACACGCTGCTGGATATCGAAGGCCAGCGCTACCGCAAGACAGAGCAAAAACACGGTGGTCGCCTGGCGGCCAAGACCTCGTTCGCTAGCACCAGCGAGCAGCTGCACGAGCTGATGGGCGCGGACCTCTGCGCCGAGACCGTGCGGACCATTGAATACGGCGACACCCCGTTTAGCGGGAACGTGTTTTGGATATCCCTCCCAGGCTTCTCAGGTATGCGTAGAGGTCCACGATTTCCTGGTCCGAGAGCTTATCCAGCAATCCGGCCGGCATGAGCGACGTCGCGGTGGTCCGGCGGGTCGTAATTTGCGTGTTCACGAGGCGAACGGTGGTCGTCGGCCCCGTTTGCAGAATCAAGCTATCTACGGCCTCATAGATGACGATGCCCTGATAGACTTTATCGTCGGCCGTGGCGACGAGGGTGGTCCGATAGCGTGGAGAGATGTCCAGGCTCGGCTGGATAATGGCCGTGAACAGGTCGCGCCGAGAAAATCGGCCGGCCACACCATGTAAGTCCGGACCGAGTGCTTGGGCACCGGAATGGCAGGTCGCACAACTGGCCTTCGCAAAAACCGCCCGGCCCGCATCGGCAGCACCGGTCGCCCAATCGAGTTTCGCCAGGCGCTTGTGCCAGGCATTGACATCGACGCCATCCGCACCGCCGACGCGGTCGGCAAGATCGGGGTAGGCTTTCGTGAACCAGGCGGTCCACGCTTGCTTGTCGCTCCCAAGGTTTTGTGCCGTGAGCTGCAGGAGAAATTGGCCCAGTTGCTGGCGGAGCCGGTCCGATTCCTTTCCGTCGGGAAGACAGCGCAGGCACCGCACCAAAGCCAGCACCTGAGCCCCATCCTTCTGCGAGGGGAGTTTTTCGAGAGCCTCCACGGACAGGCCGATCGTCGCCAATTGCGGCGAGCCGAGACCGTGCAAAAACTTGTCGCGGTCGGCCGGCTCGGGATGGCGCGCCAGCACAGGCAGGATGGCTTCCTCGAGTCCCCCCTGGTCCCACAACCGGCGCAGCAAGGGCAAGGATTGTTCGGCCGGCACTTCGCTGATCAACTCGACCAACTCCGCCGACCAGGGGAAGTCCTTATCTTTGCGGGCGTGCGTCCAGAATATTTCCGCTGCCCGCGGGCGATCAAAACCGGGGCAGCGTGCGAAGAGTGCGTGATCCGGCCGTCCGAACTCAGTCGCGCTCAGAAGGGCGGTATTGAGACTGGAATCCTTTCGCGCCAATTCAGCATGCAGCTCGGCCACGCGCAAGGGCCAATGTCGATCCCGATTCTGATGCCGCTGGGTAATCTTGCGATCTAGGGCCAACAGAGCCGCCGCCACTCGCTCCGTCACTTCGGCCGAGCGCGCACCGCGCAGTCGGGCCAGCACAATCAGGTAATGAAGATCCTCAACGGGATCCGAGGATCCCATCAGGCGCTGGGCCACACGCGAAATGAGCGCAGGATCCGGGTCTTCGATCATGGCCAACGTGCGGGAAATCTCTCGATCCAGGTCGGCGTTTCCACTTGGAAAACTGCTCCGCAGCGAGTCCACAGCTTCCAGGAAGCGTTGCGGGTCGATCGATGGGGGAGGGACAGTTTTTTGTCGCGCGGAATAGCCTTCCCACACCATTCCCTTTACCGCCGGGGACATCAATCCGCCCAGGGCCAGCTGGATTAGCCGGACCGATGCAAGCCGGACCTCGGTGCTCCGCTCGCTCTGAGCGAGAAGTCGAGCGGTCACGCCCAAGACCTCGGCCGGTTCCGTCCGCCAATTCGCCAAGCCCCAGGTCGTTTGTTGCAACGGACAGCGTACATCCGCCGTCAATGCCCTCTGCGCGCTCTTCGAGAGGGAAGCCAGCAAATCAGCAGCCGCCTTACGAACAGTGCGATCCGGGTGGTCCCAATTGGTGCGCACCGCAGTTCGTAAATCTTCGGAAGCAAATTGCGGTTGAAAACGGCGGAGATCAACTAAGGCGCGCAGCCGTTCCAAGGCATTCGCGCTGCTCGACTGGGCAAGTAAGTGCCGGAGTCGCTCCGGGCGCCGTTCGGATGTGGCCGGCTTAATTTGCAGCTTGGCCAGGATAGCCGAATCAGTCGAGCGCGTTCCTTGGGGGTAGCGGATGCGATAAACGGCGCCACGGGTACCTCGGCCGCCGATCGAGATGTACAGGTCGCCCGTAACGGGATGGACAACCGCAGCCGTGGGAGCGAAGCCATTGTCGCCCACAGCTTCGAGGAACAGTTCCTTCCGGCAGCGATACGTCGCACCGGACCGGTGGAGGGAAAGGAAATAGACCCGGCCAAAGGTCCAGTCGAGCAGAAAGAACCCGCCGCGGTAGTGCTCGGGAAATTGCACATGCCTGTAGCAGACCACCCCGGTCGGTGAGCCGCGGCCCAAGGTTCCTACGGGCGCGACGACATCGCAGAAATACGGCGGAAACCGCCACCACTGAGCCCGTTGCGGGGCCTGCCAACCGTAATGGCCGCCCGGGATCACATGGTAAAACCGCGTCGGTTCATACCACGGGAGCGAAACACACCGCTCATTATCGGAGTCGAAGGTGAAGAGCTCGCCGTCCGGATTGAAATCCATGTCATAGGCGTTGCGAAAACCATCGGCCACGATTTCGCTGTTTTTCAAGTCGGGCGTGAAGCGCAGCACGCAACCAGCTACCGGTTCTTGAATGGGCGAGCTCGGCATCGTGGCAAATGTCCGATCGATCCCCGTCGTGTTCCCGCAGAGCACGTACAGCCAGCCATCGGGTCCACGCTTCACCGCATGAGCGTTGTGCTCGCTGCCGGTATGTATGGCACGAACCAGCTCGGACGGACCGTCCGCTCTATCGTCACCGTTTGCGTCCCGATAGCGGCGCAAGCCTCCGTCGCCGGTGAAATAGAGGACTGAGCCCTCCCAAAGGAGCCCCTGTGCCCCATCTTTCGGCCCATCCGCGAACTGGATGGCCCGGTCGGCCCGGCCATCGTTATGGTCGTCTACCAGGATGCGGATGTAGTCGCGCCCCGACACCACCACCCGGCCCCGGGGATCGAGCGTCATGCTGAAAATATCATTCGCCAGCTTGCTGTCGGCGAATTCCGTGACTTCGAAACCGGGCGGGACCCGGAGGCCGCTTTGGATGTTATCCGCCGCCGCCGGCGCAACCGCCGAGACCGCGACGAGGAGGACAAGCGAACTTCTCGTGCATCGCATCGATCAATCCATCCGGGCAGGAAGGAGGCGCAATCACTTGGGCGAGCGGGCGCAACGAAAGCCGATGTGCGACGCCGCGCTGCCCGGTTCCCCTTTGCCGCGAGCACCCGGCCGATAGCGGACACAGTAGACATCGCTGCATAGAAACGAGCCGCCCCGCTGCACGCGCTTGGGAAGGTCCGGTTCGTTCGGATCATAGCTCGAATTGGGGCCTCGCGGGTTCTGCGCAGGGCTCACCGCATAATAATCGGGCCGATACCAATCGGCGCACCATTCCCAAACATTGCCGGCCATATCGAACAACCCAAACCCATTGGCCGGATACGAACCGACGGGGGCGGTTCGCTCGAAGCCGTCCTCCCGCGTATTCACGCGGGGAAAATCTCCTTGCCAAATATTGGCTTGCCATTTGCCGCCCGGCAGGAGATCGTCGCCCCAACAGTACCGTTTCTGTTCGAGTCCGCCGCGGGCCGCGTACTCCCACTCCGCCTCGGTTGGCAGCCGTTTACCGGCCCACTGCGCGTAGGCTTGGGCATCGTGCCAACAAATCTGCACTACGGGATGTTGCTCCTTTCCCTCGATGGTGCTGCCGGGTCCTTCCGGATGGCGCCAATTGGCCCCGGGGACCCAACGCCACCAGCTCAAGGGCCGGTCCAGAGAAACGTCCTTATCCGGCGGCGTGAAGACGATCGAGCCGGGCACGAGCTTTTCGGCCGGGACCTCGGGAAACTCCCGCGGATCCGGCGGACGCTCCGCCACGGTAACGTAGCCCGTGGCATCCACAAACCGCGCGAATTGGGCGTTGGTCACTTCCGTGCGGTCCATCCAGAAGCCGTCCACGTAGACTTTGTGGACGGGGCGTGCATCCGGGAAGAGTCCCTCCGAATCACCCATCGGAAATTCACCGGTGGGGATCCACACCATGTCTTGCGGCGTGGAGGGAAAGACATCGAAGAGCGTGACAGCCAGCCCCGCCAACAAGACGCCCACCAAGGTGCCCACGAGGATACGATGCCGCTTGCGTCCGTTCCCGGCAGACGTTGCAGCCGTGCTGGGATCCGGATTGGCCCTGGGCGAACTTCCACGAGAATTATGCATTGGGTCACTCTTGAGGCGGGTCCTTTCTTGTGATGATATCATATGGTCGCCGCGTTCTGGAGGTAAATCATGCATCGCTGGCTTGCTCTGTGCTTGTGTCTGTTTCCTGTTGCTGGCAGCCCTACGGCCAACGCTTCGGAGCGCACCGCCGCCGGTTGGAAGGCGGGGTTCGCCAAGATCATCATCACGCCGCAGCATCTCATGTGGATGTCGGGCTATGGCGCTCGGACAAAACCGGCCGAGGGGAAGCTGCAGGATTTATGGGCCAAGGCTTTGGTGTTGGAGGATCCGAATGGCCGGCGCGGGGTCCTCGTGACCATGGACCTCGTGGGGATTCCGCGCGATCTGTCCGTCGCCGTCTGTAAAGCACTCCATGCGGAGTACCGTTTGCCGCGCGAAGCAATCCTCCTCTCGGTCTCGCACACCCACACCGGGCCGGTGATCCAGCACAACCTGGATGACATGTTCGACCTGGATGAGATTCAGCGCAAGCTCATCCGCGAATACACGCAATCGCTCCAAGAAAAGCTGATCGCTCTGGTCGGTGATGCACTTCGTCAGCTTGCGCCGGCCCAGCTCGCTTGGGGAAATGGCCAGGCAACATTTGCCGTTAATCGCCGCAACAACAAGGAAGCGGACGTGCCGCAGCTTCGCGCCACTAGCCAGCTCAAGGGGCCGGTCGATCACGACGTGCCGGTGCTCGCCGTCCGTGATGCAGACGGGAAGCTCCGGGCAATTGTGTGTGGCTACGCTTGCCATGCGACGGTGCTTAGCTTCTACCAGTGGTCCGGCGATTACCCGGGTTTTGCCCAGATCGAGCTTCAAAAACGGCATTCGGGAGCAATAGCAATGTTCTGGGCCGGCTGCGGCGGCGATCAAAATCCCTTGCCGCGCCGCGCTGTTGCCCAAGCCGAAGAATATGGCCGTCAGTTGGCCAACGCTGTCGATGCAGTGCTGAACAAGCCGATGACACCCATCACCGGTGACCTGGCGACTTCGTACACCGAAATTGCTTTGCCGTTTGGCGTGCTGCCGACCCGTGAACAGTTGGTCAAGGACTCGGCCGACAAGAACCGCGCCGTGGCGGCCCGGGCCAGGCATTTGCTCGAGGAACTGGACCGGGACGCTTCGTTGCACCGAACCTATCCGTATCCCGTCCAGGCATGGCAGCTGGGGCCGAAGCTCACGTTCGTAGCCCTGGGCGGCGAAGTGGTGGTTGACTATTCGCTGCGGCTGAAGAAGGAGCTGGGTGCCGACCGAACGTGGGTCGCCGGTTACACCAACGATGTGATGGCGTACATTCCCTCGCTGCGCGTGCTGAAGGAAGGCGGCTACGAAGGCGGTGGAGCGATGGTTTACTATGGTCTGCCCGCTCCGTGGGGACCGCGCATTGAGGAATTGATCATCACGGCGGTTCACGAGCAGGTAAAGAAGGTGCGAGGAAAAACCAGCGGCGGCTCATAGAACCGTGCGGTCCTGCGAGCCGCCGCCAATCCCAAACTCAAATCTTGTCCGGTACCGCAAAGGGCTTGCGGTAATTCCGGGTTAGCAGTTTGTTGGCCTCGTTGTCGCCGACCACGGATTCCGCGCCGGCATCTATCGTCAGCTTGCGGCCAAGCTGGTACTTGCTCTCAGAGAGGTGTACCTTGTTCTCCTTCAGATACTCCTCCATGCGGGCCAGCGTTTCGTACGCTTCCTTGTTGTCACCGAACGCCTTGGTGGCCGGGTTAAACGGCACTTGCTCGCCCAGGCGGTACGAGGCGTTGGCCAGGTGGATGAGCGCTGCGGAGTAGTGCCCTTCCAGGATCGGGGCCGCCAGGTCCTCCATCTTCCGGCTGCGGACAGCAGCGATGAAGTTGGCGAAGTGGTTACCACCGCGTCCACCCCGCCGGCCGTTGCCGTCTCCTGCGAAGAGCGGTTCCCCCTTGTCGCTTCCCTTCGGATAGAATCGGCCGCCGGCGATCGTGCCGGCTTCCAGGTGGAAAATATTGCCCACCTTTTGGCCCTGGTACGCCTTGCTCGGCAGTCCCCGCACTTCGAAGATCAGTTGGGTCTCGCCGTAATCGAAGATGGCGATTTGGCTGCTGGCGGTCTGGCCCTGGTCCGGCTGTTTATGGCCGAGCCGTCCGCCCAGGCTCAGCACGCTCCGCGGCAGCGTCGCCCCGGGGATCGCCCACCGGGCCTTGTCGATTTCGTGGACCCCCTGGTTGCCGATGTCGCCGTTGCCGAAGTCCCAGAACCAGTGCCAGCGGTAATGCACTAGATTATCGTGGTAAGGCTGCTCCTTGGCTGGCCCAAGCCACAGATTGAAATCCAGCTCTTGCGGCGGCGGCTTGGGAGGCTGGTAACCGATCGAAGCACGTGTGCTGCGCGGATCGCCCAGGCCGTCCTTGTAGCATAGGCCACGCGATACGAGTAGTTTGCCGAACTTGCCTGATTTGATTGCCTCCAGGACGCGGGGGATTTCCGGGCTGCTACGGCTTTGCGTGCCATGCTGGACGATACGGCCATATTTCTTGGCCGCCTCGACGGCGATCCGGCCCTCGTGGATATTGTGGCTACACGGCTTCTCCACGTAGACATCCTTCCCTGCCTGGCAGGCCCAGATCGTTATGAGGGCGTGCCAATGGTTGGGGGTGGCAATCGAAATCGCATCGAGGTTCTTATCTTCCAAAGCGACACGGACATCCTTGATCACTTGCGGAGCTTTGCCGCCTTTCGTGCCGGCCTGCTTGAGCCGGCGGGCATAGGTGCGGGTATCGGGATCGATCAGGTACGTAATCTCGACGCCGTCCATGCGCGTCCACTCACCGACATGCGCCCCGCCCCGGCCGTTGATGCCGGCGACGGCGATGTGGATGGTATCATTGGCTCCCAAGACACGACCCGAGGATTTGGTTCCGGCAATCGTGATGGAAGCGGCCGCGGCGAGCGTGTTTTTCAAGAAGCTGCGACGAGTGGGATGAGGCATTGGTGGTCCTTTCGATGGAAGAAGACGCTTCGGCCATTCGCGATGGTGTGCGGACTTGGATCAGGAATACTGGTCGTGGGCGAGCCCGGAGGACAAGATAGGATAACACACGGGGATGGCTGCACACAAGCCATCGGCAAGGTTTTGGCGGGCTCGAACGGTCTAGCGTTTCCAGCGCGGCCGATATTGTTCCAGGTACCCAAGTAGGTCCCACTCATCGTCGAGGTCTCGGTAACCACAGGCCCGCATTTCGGCAATCGCTTGCTCGTTGGTCCAGTGTTCGTATTCCATGCGGTACACCGCGCAATAGGCACCTGTCCGGTGGATGCCGCCGAAGCAATGGATCAGTACGGGATAATTGCTCGGATCATCCATGATGGCCCGGAAACGCTGCACCCCTTCCTCGGCCGGAACGGAACCGTCGGGAGCCCACCAGGTGCGCGGAGAAATCCGGCAGTAGCGGATTCCGGCTGCGTTGCAAAAATCCTCTTCGCGATAGTCCGGCGGCGCCCCATCGGGGTAGGCGGCGTCGCGGAGGGTAATGACGGTTTTGATGCCGTAGTCGTGCTCGGCGGTTTTCAGGCCCGTAAGCGTCATTTGGCCACTACGATACAGCACGCCGCTGCGAACGGCGTGAAAGTTGCGCGTCTGTGATTGGCGGTAATGGGAATAGCCGAACGGACATCCAACTATAATTCCAGCGATCACCAGACCCAAGAAGGGCGGCAAGATACGTGGCATGTGGCAAGGCCTCCGTGCCAAAGAAGCGAGGATAGAGCGCGAACTTCGGCTAGTTCCGACGTTGCGCGACCACCCCGATTTTATCCTTGAACATGCGTAGCTTATAGCCGGTCGGCCGGTCGTGGAAAAGAGCGTTTCAATGGACGCGGGCCACGGGCTCCGGGAGCCGCAGTAATCGTGCTGTAAGGCGGCCCACGGAGCGGCGGAAGCGCGTCAGCCAATCGGTTTCCGGGTGCAGGGGCAATGCCTCGCGATCGGCGAGGTTTGGCCGGAACACCAAGAGCAGCAACAGCGGCAAATACCAAAGCAAATAGACACCTCCCTGATCGGCAAACCAGAATTGAATCCCAATGAGGACCGCTGCCGACAGAGCAAGCAGGTGAGCCAGGTTCTTCGGCCAGGGCCAAAAGAGTGTCGCAACAACAAAGGCCAGGTAAGCCACGAACACTGGCATCCGATAAGCCCATGCCCAGCGGACCCCTGTCCAGAACCCGATGGTCTCGGGGCTCGGCTGAATCCAGGGTTGCCAATCCGAAAGGGAAAGGGTGGATTGGATGCGCAGCGCCAGGTCCCCCTCGGCCCAGAGGATGCCGGCGATGACCGCCAGGCACAAGCCGCCCGCCAGAGCGAATGCAGCCGCGAACCGACCGGCACCCCGTCTCCAGTAGAAGCTGAGCCAGGCAGGGAACAGGAACGCGGGGAAGTATCCGGTGCCCGCCGCCAGGCCGAGCAGCAGTCCTGCCGTACAGGGTCGCCGATACGCAGCCACCGCCCACATTAGCAAGGCGGTCGGCAAGACGTGGTGCACCTGTTCGACATGATAAGCCGTGTAGGGCAAAAGCAAGTAAAACGTGGCCGCGGCAATGCCGGCGTGCGCATCCTGAAAATGACGCCAACCAATGATCGCCAGGGCAACCACAATGGCAATGTGGCAAAGGATCGCCGAAGTGCGTTCTACCCAAAACTGCGTATTGCCGTTACTGTTTCCAGGCGCAATTTCTTGATTCAGAAGATCTTCGGGCAGGCGTTGGATTTCCTTGACGGCAGCACTGCGCTTACCGACGGCCCCTTGCGATCCAAACGGCTTGCGCAAAGCCACGGCCGTGAGGCAGATTAAAAGGGCGGCCCCAAGCCAAAGTAGGCCGGACAAATTGAGGTTGGGGCTTAATGCCGGCCGGCGCACCAGAGCCAAGTCCATCAAGCAGCGGATCAGCAAGTATACAGAACCGCACAAGAGCCACAGAAAACCAAACCACAGCAACTTTTCCGGTGAAGCCTGGGCCAGCGAGGCGGCACCGAAGAGCGTAGCGGTACCGCTGAACGGCGTGGTTCCTGGAAGCAGGTTCTGACCGGCCGCAGCAACGGCGCGGGCGGTTCGCGCCGCCTGGAGCGAATGGCCCTCCTGAATGAGCAGCAGGCCCGGCACCAGAAGAAATAGCGTTAGCACATCCCAGTTGCGCACACTCACCAGGCGGGTAAACTTGAAAAACAATGCCACGGCAAGCAGGAGAGAAAAGTAAAACCAGGTCGTCGCATTGGGCAGGTTGAACTCCGAAAAGATCCCTGCAAATGTGTTCATGAGAACGCTCTCCGCAAAGGGAGCGAATTGCCGCCCGCCGTCAGGAATAAACCAATTATAGAGACAACGCCAGTGACGTCATCGGCAGAAGTTATGCAACCGGAGGAGAATTGGGCGAGCTGAACCAGCCTTAACAAAAGGAACGAACGGGGGGAATGAGCCGGCGCGGGTAGGTTCGTCAGCGACTGCGACGGAAATCCAGTTCTTCGCGGAGCCGTTCCAACGCTTC
This sequence comes from Gemmataceae bacterium, assembly GCA_035295665.1. Lineage (GTDB taxonomy): Bacteria > Planctomycetota > Planctomycetia > Gemmatales > Gemmataceae > DATGIQ01. The sequence continues at coordinate 17,305 of DATGIQ010000055.1, forward strand.
GCAAGCATGGAGGGCTACATCGACCGTTTCCGAATCGGCGAGTCGATCGAGATCGGGCCACAACAGCATAAGCCCTTCGCTGGCAATGAGCTGGATCGCCTCGTGGGTGCGTTGCGGGTCCTGTCCCGTCAAACACTGGCGAAACCACTGCAAGGCTTGCCGTTCGCCAAGCCGGGCCAGGGCGGCGCGGGCTGACTGCCGCGCCTCGACATTCGGATCGTGGCGGGCTCCCTGGAGGCAAGCCGACACTTGCTCGTGATTGAATGGCTCCCACCAACCCAGGCTGCTGACCGCCGCGGTTCGGCACGTAGGATCCCAGTCCCGTGCCGCCCGGAGCAGGAATTCTTCCGTTTCCCGAGAAGCGTGCCCGCTCAGAGCCCGCAAGATTGCTAGATACGGAACATCGGAAGGAATCGATCTCCGTCGCGGCGCAGCCACCTGCCGGCGCTTGCGGGCGCGCACATCCTGGGGAATTCGGCGCGCGACCCACGCTCGCAGCATCGGAGCAACCCGGTCATCCCGAGACCACGTCAGCGTCTGCACCGCTAGCTCGACATGTGGAAACTTGGGATCCGCCAGCAGCGGCAACGCCACGGCCGCGGTTTCGGCACGCAGATCGGCGAGCGCAGACAAGATATCCTGCTGCTCGCCAGCATCGGCTCTCAGCAGCGCATCACAAAGATGTTGCGGAGCCTCCTGCAAGTATTCGATCAAGACCGACTCCAAGCTCGCCAAGCGCGAAATCTGCCAACCAAACGCTTCTTGTTCATATTGCTCATCGGCGAGAATCATTTCCGCGTGGGGCGCACGGTGGAGGATGCGCAAGGCCTCTGCAAACACGCGGACAATCAACGGAAGAACCTGGGCCGGCCGTTGATCCCACAGCTCTTCGATCAATTCCCCCAGCCGGGCTTCGGTTACGACCTGAGGTTGCACGCCGCAGCGCAACCCCTCCAGGGCACGTCGCAACACGCACAAGGCGGCACGGCCGAGCGGACTGTCCGGCTGCCGCAGATAGCCCGGAAAACTCAGAAAGCAGACCGTCTCGGCCGCAAAGAAGTGGCTGAGCGGATGATCGCCACCTGCTTCCGCACAGCGCAGCAAGTGTGGCAAACTTTGCTCACGATTCAGGTTGCGAAGGCCGTTGGCCAGATCGATCCAGTACCAGGATTGCTCGAGGATATCACTGGTGAGGCGGCGTTCAAGTTGCCGTTCGAGAATACGGCCAGCCTCATCCGTGCCAATCTCGGCCAGGGCACGCACCTGGATCACGTAATGGGTTCCGGGGCGAAGACTGGCCTCGACAGCATCCATTTCGCCCCGCTCCAAAAGTTCGCGCAGCCGCCGTTTGGCGGATTCCACGGCTGCTTCGCTCAACTGCCCACCCTGGAACAGGTCGATGTGTTGGCGGGTAACCGGCGAGAGGTCCTGGCCGTACCCTTGCCGCCGATGCAGGTGCCGTCCCAGCAGAAAGGCGGCGGCCATCAGTGCCGGCACCAGCATGATGGCGGTAATTACAATAACCAAAGGCGGCTGCGGCATGGATGCGTCTCACCGAACCCTAGACTTCAATGGCTGGCTAGGGTCGCACCTGACCGTCCCCATACACCACGTATTTATAGCTAGTCAATTCTAGCAGACCGCACGGACCGCGGGCATGGAATTTATCCGTGCTGATGCCAATTTCTGCTCCCAGACCGAATTCATAGCCGTCGTGGAATCGGGTGCTGGCATTTACTAATACCGCCGCCGAATCCACAGCCGCCGTGAACCGCTGCGCCGCGGCAAGTTCGCTCGTGACAATGGCGTCGCTGTGCTGGGAGCCATAGCGATTGATATGCTCGATCGCCGCCTCCAGTCCCTCCACCACCTTGATGGACAAGATCAAGTCGAGGTATTCCGCCGCGAAATCTTCTTCGGTTGCAGGCTGGCAGTCCGGAACCAACAGTCGGGTTTCAGCGCAGCCACGCAGCTCCACGCCGCGCCGGCGTAAGGCTGCGGCTGCCCGTGGCAGAAAAGTTGAAGCAATGTCGCGGTGCACCAGCAAGCTCTCGGCCGCGTTGCAGACGCCGGGGCGCTGGCACTTGGCGTTGATCAGGATGCGCTCGGCCGTGTCCAGGTCGGCAGTGCGATCGACGTAGACGTGGCAGTTGCCCTTGTAATGCTTCAGGACGGGCATGGTGGCCTCGGCGGCCACACGCCGGATCAGGCTTTCACCCCCACGGGGGATGGTAAGATCGATGTAGGTATTCAGCCGCAGCAATTCGCCGACGGCATGGCGATCGGCAGTTTCCACGAGCTGGACCGCCTCGCGCGGCAGATCCACGTGAGCAAGGCAGTCCTGCAGCACCGTGCAGAGGGCGGCATTGGAATGGCCCGCTTCCTTGCCGCCACGAAGAATCAGCGCATTGCCACTTTTCACGCACAACGACGCCGCATCCACGGTAACATTGGGACGTGACTCGTAAATGAAGAAGATTACGCCCAGCGGCACCCCGACTTTCAGCACCTGGAGACCATTGGGCCGCGCGCTGCTGTCGAGCACTCGGCCAATCGGATCGGGTAAGGCTGCCACTTCACGGACTCCCGCGGCGGCGGCCTGCAAGCGTTCCGGCGTCAGTCTCAAGCGGTCGACCGCAGCACCGGACAAGCCCAACTCCGCGGCCCAGGCAACGTCCGCTTGGTTGGCCTCCAGAATCTCGTCGCTGCGCTCGCCGAGCGCTGTCGCTACCGCGTGTAGCCAATGGTTTTTTTGCGTGCCCCGAGCCGTGCCCAAAAGCCGAGAAGCCGCACGCGCACGCCGGGCCAGTCCCTCGCAATAGGCCGGGAGGTCGCTGGCGGTAGATGACTGCTGCTGGGTCATGGAGCTGTCGTGCATTGGTTCGGGGTTGAAGCGGTCGCTAGGGAGCTCCCGCTTCCAGGGGCGCGAGCTCGAAGGCCAGCCGCCGGGGAGGGTCTTCGGTTAAGCGAAACTTTTCGGGCAATTGCAGCCTTAATGGCGCTTCATAGAAACCCGGCTGCCATTGACGCTCGCCCAGATCGATGTAGGCAACGACGGCCGGCGATTCATCTGCGGCCGGCCCCGACAGGCGCAACCTAATTTTACCAGAGCGTTCGTCGCTGAACAGGGGCCGCAAGGCGAAATTGACGGGACATAGGAACCGCACGGGGACATCCGTCAGCTCATAGACCCTTTGCTGCGCCTGCAACACCACCCGGACCGCAACGGCACCCGGTGTCGCCCGAATCCGCCGGCCATCCAGTTGTTGCACCAAGGGAACCGCATCGGCCGTGACTACCTTGGCATCGGTCGTCGCTTCATCCGGCAGCGGCAGCGCAAACGGCTGCGTTGGGATTGCCCGGACTCGTTCCAGTGTGTCTTGTGGGCCGCGCACCGTCACCATCGCCGGCTCGACAAGGACCTG
>DATGIQ010000056.1:0-2014 GCA_035295665.1 Gemmataceae bacterium
GTCTGCAGAAGCGGTTTTGGCTTCCATCGCACGTCAGGAACCGCTCGACCGCCAGCTGTATCGATGCTAGCATCGGCATAGAAGGAAGTGCCATGCACCAACAGCTCGAAGTCGTTTACGAGAACGGTGTGCTGCGCCCCCCAGGCACGTTCCCGGACTGGTTCCTCGCCGCCTTCAACGGCCGCGGCGCCGACGACCTCCCCCGCAAGCCGTCTTCGCCGCCTATCTCCTGTGTGTCCGCCGCGACGATCCCCGCCTTGCCCTGCCCGTCGCTCTTGACCGCGTCCACCACGAACCGACCGAGCGCCTGTGGGAGATCGCCACCGCCTTCACGCTCGCCTGCAGCATAGAGCGACTCGAGCGGGCCGGCTTGCGGGAGAACTACACCCTCGACGACCCCTTCCGCCTGGACGGCGTCGGCACTTGCTCCTTCCCGGAGGAGGACCGCCGCTATTACGGCACCGCGTCTTCGCCCGAGCAGCTCCGTCAGTACCTGCGTGCCCGCATCCAGCGGCCGACCATCCACTGACCAGCCGTTCGAATCGACGCGTTCCACCGCAGATTCCGCGCAGCTGGCACCCTACCGGGATTTCGGGGAGCATCTGGCCAGTTAAAACGTTACATCACAAGCATTTATGCTTGCATAAACTCTTAAACCTGTTACAAACTTAGAAAAAAGAACAACTACACCCGGCTCAGTGTTGCTCTTTTGAACCTCTATGAAGAAGAAAGACCGTGACACGCAAACGGATCCAAAACGGTGATGTTCTCGTTTTTGACCCGACCAAAGGCAAAGACGAGCTCAGCCTTGCCGAATTCCCGATTTCGTCCCTGTCATGGCGCATCGATGGCAATCAGGACACGCTGGTCTTTCAGGACGAGATCATCGACCAGGCCAACGGCGAGAATGTTATCCGCACCGTGAACATCACCGCCGGCAAAGAGCGCGGCCTCCCCACCGCCATCGACACAGACGTGCTCATCGTCCTTATCCAGCTCACCAAGATGGTGAACGATTTCTGCCATCGTTGCTTCCCTTCCCGTAAGATGACTTCCTCATTATCCGTTTGAAGCCCCGTCGCCGCAAGGTTCCGGGAGCGCAACCCAAGCTCCTTGCGTTGCCGGACGGTGCGGGCGGAACGGCTATGATAAGCTCCAGACGTTCACTGGCTGAGGAATGAATCATGACCACGGAAAATCAACGCCACAGTCTTCGCACCACTCAGGGCATGGGCCGCGCCCCCAACCGGGCCATGTTGCGTGCCGTCGGGTTCCTCGATGACGATTTCAACCGGCCCATGATCGCGGTGGCTTCCCTGTACAGCGATATCACACCTTGCAATGCCCACCTCGACCGACTGGCTCGCAAAGGATACGAAGGCATCCGCGCGGCCGGCGGCGTGCCCCAGATTTTCGGGGCGCCCACCGCCTCCGACGGCATCATGATGGGCCATCAAGGCATGCGCTACAGCCTGGTGTCCCGTGAAGTCATCGCCGACAGCATCGAAGTCGTCGCCGCCGGCATGAACCATGATGGATTGCTCGCCTTCGGTGGCTGCGACAAGAACATGCCAGGCTGTCTGATGGCGATGGCCCGTCTGAATATCCCCAGCATCTTCGTCTACGGCGGCAGTATTTTGCCAGGCACCGGACCGGCCGGCGAGGATATCGATATCGTTTCGATCTTCGAAGCGGTCGGACAATATCAGGCCGGCAAGCTCGACGAACGCGGCGTCCACCACGTCGAATGCGAGGCTTGCCCCGGAGCGGGGTCATGCGGCGGGATGTACACGGCCAACACCATGAGTTCGGCCATCGAGGCGATGGGGATGTCGCTGCCCTACGATGCCAGCAATCCCGCCGTGTCCGCGGCCAAGGAACGCGAAGCTTTTCGCGCCGGCCAGGCGCTCCTCGGTTTGGTCGAAAAAAACATCCGGCCGCACGACATCATCACGCGGCAAGCGCTCGAAAACGCCTACACCTTGGTGCTGGCCCTGGGTGGATCAACGAATGC
>DATGIQ010000057.1:0-2799 GCA_035295665.1 Gemmataceae bacterium
TCGAACGCGTCTGCCACCGCTACCCCGGAAAAATAGTGCTCGGCATCGATGCCAAGCAGGGCCGCGTGGCTACCGACGGTTGGTTAGAGGTATCCGACTGTTCGGCCTTGGATCTGGCTCGGCAATATGAACCTTGGCCGCTGGCTGCGCTGGTCTACACCGATATCAGCCGCGATGGCATGTTGGCAGGACCGAACTTCGAAGCAACTGCTGAGCTGGTCAGGGAGGTGCGCATGCCGATCATTGCTTCGGGCGGGATCAGCACGCTGGAGGATGTTCGCCGGCTGGCCGGCCTCCAGGTAGCCGGATGCATCATTGGCCGGGCCCTGTACGAAGGACGATTCGACCTCGGTGCGGCCATTGCCGCGGCGGCGGCTTGACGTGTATACCAAAGTGACTATCATCATCTCGTCTTGCGTTAGGCGTTCGCTGCCAGGGACTTGTGGTGCCAAGCAACGAACCGCTAACCACAGATCAGAAATCGAGTGAAAGCATGGCCAAATATCGAACAGAAGACATCCGCAATCTGGCACTCGTCGGGCACGGTGCGGCAGGGAAAACCTCCTTGGCGGATGCGCTATTGTTCAAAGCCGGAGCCGTCGACCGCCGCGGCAGCGTGGAAGAGGGCACCAGCGTCTCCGATTACGACGAGGAAGAGAAGAAACGCCATTTTTCCATCGATACCAGTGTCCTCCATCTGGAATACAAGGGGAAGAAGATCAACCTTCTCGATACCCCGGGATATCCCGATTTCGTCGGCGCGGCACTGGAAGCGCTAGACCCGGTGGAAAACGCACTCATCGTCGTCTCTGCGCCCAATGGCATCGAGGTGAATACGCGGCGGATGTTCCATGAAGCTGGCCGCCGCGGCTGCGCACGCATGCTCATCATCAATAAGATGGACGCCGACAATATTCGCTTCGAGGATTTGCTCAACGCGATTCGGGAAACCTTTGGCAAAGGCTGTGTGCTCCTCGATGCTCCGAGCGGCCAAGGGGCTCAATTCAGCGGCGTCGTCAATGTGCTCAACCCGCCGGAACAGGTCCCGGCCGGATGTTTGATCGATGTGGCGGAAGCGCGCTCCAAGCTGGTGGATGCCATTGTCGAATGCGACGACGCCCTCATGGAGAAATACCTGCTCGAAGGCAACGTCAGCGCCGAGGAATTGACCGCGGCCCTTCCCAAAGCGCTCGCCGCCGGCACCATCGTGCCGATTTTTTGCACGTCGGCCAAAAAGGACATCGGCATCGCGGAGCTGCTCGAGTCATTGGCTGCGTACGCGCTCTCGCCGGTGCAAGGCCGGCCACGCACCGCCACCAAAGGACAGGGGGACAAAGCTGCATCGGTACCGATCCAGGCCGACGAGTCGGCCGACTTTATCGGCCAGGTTTTCAAGACACTTTCTGACCGGTTCGTCGGCAACCTCAGCTACTTTCGGATCTATTCGGGCAAGTTGACCGGGGAGCAGCCACTCGTCAATGTCCGCACCGGCAAATCAGCCCGCTCCGGTGGGCTGCTGTTGATGCAGGGTAAGCAACACGATACGGTGCCGGAAGCGATTCCCGGAGACATCGTGGCCGTGGCCAAGGTGGAAGATCTCCATATTGGCGACACCATCGCTGCCAGCGCCCATGCGCCCAAGCTGCCGCGCCCGGCGTTTCCGACGCCCATGTTCGGCTTGGCCGTGGAGCCGAAGTCCCGCGGCGACGAGCAGAAGATTTCCACGAGCCTGAGCAAAATTGCTGACGAAGATCCGACGTTCCATATCACGCGCGATAACCAGACCAAGGAGCTGGTCATCACCGGTATGAGTCAGCTCCACCTCGACGTGATCCAGCATCGCCTCAAGCGCCGGTTTGATTTGGAAGTTGTGACCAAGGAACCGAAAATCCCCTATCGGGAGACGATCACCACCAATGCCGAAGCGATGCACCGTCACAAAAAGCAGACGGGTGGCCGCGGGCAGTTTGGCGAGGTTCATCTTCGGGTTTATCCGTTGCCCCGCGAAATCACCACCGATGAGCAGCTGCTGGAGCAGTTTGCCAACAAGTCCCGCTTCGAAAAAATGCGTTCCGCCCATTACGATGCTGACCACAATTTCGCCTTTATCGATTGCATCGTCGGCGGCTCCATCCCCAACCAATTCGTTCCGGCGGTCGAAAAGGGCTGCAAGGAGGTGCTGGACCGTGGGGCGTTGGCCGGCTACCGGATCCAGGATGTGGCGGTGGAAGTTTTCTTCGGCAAAGACCATCCCGTGGATAGCTCCGAAGCTGCTTTCAAGACCGCTGGCCGGGTCGCGTTCAAGAATGCCTTCCTGGGAGCCCGTCCGGTCTTACTGGAGCCGATTGTTGACCTGGAGGTGACGATTCCCTCCAAGTACACCGGCGCGATTCTCGGCGACCTGAATACGAAGCGGGCTCGGATCGAAAATCAGGACAGTCTGCCCGGCGACTTGGCAGTGATCAAGGCGAAGGTGCCCCTGGCCGAGGTGACCCGATACGCAGCGCAGCTCGGCAGTATCACCCAGGGACAGGGCTCGTATGCGATGGAGTTCAGCCACTACGATCTGGTGCCGGGCAACGTCCAGCAACAGATCGTCAGCAAGTCCAAGGTAGCGGCCGAGGAGGAGGATTAGGAAAAGGTGGCCAGTGACAGAAACAGACCGGGCCGGCTTCCTTTCCGGAAGCCGGCCCGGTCTGTTGGGAAGCGGCATGCATTAACCACCGAAACCGAGTGCGCCGCCGAAGCCAGCGCCGCCGAAGCCTCCGACTCCACCGCCGCCGAGGCCACCCAAGCCAC
>DATGIQ010000058.1:0-2478 GCA_035295665.1 Gemmataceae bacterium
ACCAGCCGCTACGTAGAAGCCTTGGACTCGATCTCTGCAATCGGAGAAATCCGGCCAGCGAAGGTCTTCAAGTCTGCCCGAGGCCACTAATCCGCACAGTGGGGACTTGCAGTCGGCGGGCGCAACCTCGGCAGAGTCCAGTGCGGCCGGCGCGGCAAGCATCAAGAACAAAAAGAACGAACGGAATGGGAGGGTGGCCACGCGCTAACCTCGGGTCTTTCAACATGAACTGTGCACGCTGGCCTCCAGGAGGAAGGCTAGGTCCCGAAGGCAGCAGGGGATCTTGAGGTGAGCGATCTAATTCTTGTTGGAAAGATGGTACGCCCGGTAAGATTCGAACTTACGACCTTTTGCTCCGGAGGCAAACGCTCTATCCAGACTGAGCTACGGGCGCGTATCTACATTGTAGTCGCTTAACGATCCTTATTGTACTCGCCCTGGCGGCAATTCGTATCCTCTCTTCGCATTTTCTCAAAGAAGCCTCATGCGTCCAAAGGAGCGCCCAGCCTCGGCACCAGGCCCGCTAATCGCCGGCTTTGGGGTATCCGAGTCCTGCAAGCTATCCCGGCGATAACGTTATAGAAGTTACAGCTCCTTTACAGTCGCGCCTCAACTGGTTGCCATTAACCGCATCAGGTACCCGTCAAAATCAAGCGATGGCTTTCCTGGCATGGCGCCAAGCGCGCCTCCGGGGCCTACTCACCCAGGGTAGGGTTGGTTGACGCAGCCGTCTGCCGATCTGTTACACTGAACGGATTCGACGCATGCACACAGCCGGAAACTTCCGCAATCCGGTTGGAGCGGTGCTGGTTGCAGGAGGGATTGCCCTCCTTTCCAGTTGCGCGACAACCTCACCGCATCCCCAGCAATTTCGTACGTTCTTTCTTCCACCCGCAAGAGCCGCCGCAAGCGAGGCAACCGCGGCGGACGCGATTCCCGAAGCCCCGCCGTTGAGATCGACTCCTTTCTATACCAGCGAGCTCCCGGGCCTTACTACTTCCTTCCCGAACCTTCCCCGCCCCACCGACACCGACTTCCTCATCAAGACTGCCGACGACCGGTTTGCCGCCGGAAAGAGAGCCGTCCAGGAAGGCCGTCTGGCGGATGCGCGGCGGGAATTCAACCGGTCGATAGAGACGCTGCTGGGGGCGGCCGAGAACCTGCCGGACCGGGCCCGCGTGGAACAGCGGCTCGAACAATTAGTGGACGCGATCTATCGCTATGACGTGGACCAGTCCAGCCCTGGCGACACCGACGCTCAGGTGGCATTCGACAAGTCCCCCCTCGACGACATCCTGGAAATGACCTTTCCGGTCGACCCGAACCTGCGCAATAAGGTGAGTGAGCAGATCCAGGCAACCGCCTCGCAGCTGCCTCTCGAGGAAAACGATGCCGTGATCAGCTACATCAACTTCTTCTCCTCCGAGCGGGGGAAGAAGATTTTGACCGCAGGCTTGCGCCGGGCAGGCCGCTACAAGCCTATGATCGAGCGGATCCTGGCTCAAGAGGGTGTTCCCCAGGAACTGATCTTCGTCGCCCAGGCTGAATCCGGATTCTTGCCGCGCGCCGTTTCGAACAAGCTTTGCGTCGGACTCTGGCAGTTCGCCAAGTTTCGTGGGAACGAATACGGCTTGAATCAGAGCCCGGCCACGGACGACCGCATGGATCCGGAAAAGGCCACGCGCGCGGCCGCCCATCACCTGCACGATCTCTACACGCATTTCGGCGACTGGAACCTGGCCTTGGCCGCCTATAATTGCGGCCCCAACTGCGTGGATCATGCGGTGGCCCGGACCGGCTATGCGGATTTCTGGAGCCTCCGCCGGCTCAACGTGCTTCCTAAAGAGACAAGCAACTACGTTCCGGTCATCCTGGCGATGACCATCATGTCTAAGAACGCACAGTATTATGGCGTGGACAACCTGGAACTGGACCGCCCGCTCGAGTACGACACGCTGGAGCTGGGGTCCCCCACGCATCTGGCGCTGGTTGCCGATGCGATGGACCGCCCCTTGAGCGAGCTGCGCGAGTTGAATCCCGCACTCCTCAAGCTGGTTGGACCCACCGGTTTTGCGGTACGAATCCCCAAGGGAACGCTGGAAGCGACCCAATCCGCCCTAGCCGTCATCCCCGCGGACCGGCGCTCCTCCTGGCGCATTCACCGCGTGGAGGAGGGAGACACGGTAGCGACGCTTGCCAAGCGCTTTGGAACCGCTCCTTCGTCGATCAGCTCCGCCAATCAGGATGAACTGCCCCCAGCCGGGTCATGGATCGCGGTTCCGGTCGCTTACGCGGGCGATCGTAACTCAGCCGTGAAGGCGACTCCGGCAAGACAGACGACGGCGAGGACCACCGCCGCGCACCACACGGCCACGGGCAGGACGCAGACAGCGGCGTCTCAGGGCTCCGCGCACCGGCAAACATCATCGGCCCGGCCCGGCCCGTCGACGGGGCAAAACTCGTCGTTGAAGAAGTCAT
>DATGIQ010000059.1:0-11609 GCA_035295665.1 Gemmataceae bacterium
GCCAGGTCACTCCCAAGAGCAGCACGGTCCAGAAGACCGCTTCCCAGCCTCCCAAGATCGCGAATACCAAGGCGGGTGCTGCGTACGCCAGCAGGTATGGATAACTGGCGCCGATGATGCCCCATAGTTTGCCCCGGATCAGATGCGGGACGGGCAAGGGCGTCATGAGCAGCGCTTCCCACGTTTGCCGTTCGCGCTCCCCCGTCACGGCTCCCGAGCAACGCAGACCAACGAGCAGGGCCGCCACCAGCAGCGCGACCATGCTCTGGATATAAAAAGCGGGCCCCGCAGGTCCGGAGTACGACCACACAATGAGCGCGGATGCGACCACCGTTGCCAAGAAGACAACGGCCAAGCCATACCAGCGCGGAACGCGCCGCAGTGCGGCCCACGGCGCGATTCCTTCCACGTGGCGCTCCTTCCAGCGGATGGGTTCATCGGGGACCGGCATGCGACGGGCACGCCACCACCGCCGTGGGCGCAGCCGGCCCTCGTCTTGGAGCTGACGCCGGTAGGCCGGGCGGAGACGCCACACCGCCCCGCCGAGACAAGCGCTGCCCATTCCGCCCCAAACGAGCATCGATACGAGCAACCGGCGGATCACCTCCGCCACGTCGCTATCCGATCCCCAGGCGGGTTCCAGTACATGGAGCGGGTCAACCACAGCCCAGGAATTGGTGGCCCGCAAAAAGAGGAAGCCAACCAGGAGGCAGACATAAACGCCCAGGACCGCCTCGCGCGTCTGTTTGCTCCAGACGGAAGCCAGCAAGCTGAGTGATCCCAGGGCGAAGAGCGGCGCCAGCGTGACGGCGAAAAGGGCTAGCAGGGCAATGAGATTCAATCCGCCGAAGACGCCGATAAAACAGATCAACGGAAGGGCCGCTAGCGCCAACAGTGCCACCTGGACAATCCGGCCGAGAAGTTTCCCAAGAAGGATTTCCCAGGGCGTGAGATCGGCCGTGAGCAGATACTGCAACGTTCCCCGCGTCTTTTCATCCGTAATGGCTCCAGCAGTATAGGCTGGCGTTGCCAATAACAGCAGCACAAGCTGCTGACCGACCAGCATGGCCGTGAAATGGCTGCCGAATTCACCCGCGGCCTGGGCATCGATATCGCCGCCGAACAGCTTGGACCCCAGCCAGTTCGAATGCACGAGGTAGACCCAGTAGAAGAACACCAGCTGCACGAGGAGCCAACCCGCATAAATGCGGCGAAAGAGGAGGTGCCGGCCGCGCCGGCTGCCGAGTAGCAATTCCTGGGAAAGGACCGGTCCGATCATGCAGACGGTACCCGTGGAAAGAGTTCATGGTAAGGGACCACCAGCGGATACTCAACACTAAAGTCCGTAGTCCGTGGTCCGTGGTCCATAGCCAACCTGCTACGGACCATGGACCACGGACTAGGACCCAGAAAATTGCTACTTTTGCGAGATTCCGCTTGACAGGAAGGCCGAAACCTGCGACGGATGGATAGGGAGGCAATTCCTGCTCGCAAGTCAGCTTCTGGCTGATTTCAGGAAAGGTTTGTCTGCCTGGTGGGGTTGCGGCCCCCGGCAAACCCCCGGGCGCGGGTAATTGGAGGGTCACTCGTTCATGCTACACGTTACGTGTGATCTTTGCCGTAAGGAGATGTGCCACGGACACGATCACTTTGTAGTGAAGATCGAAGTGTTCGCAGCCCACGATCCCGGAAAGATCACCGAGGCCGACCTGGATGAAGACCACATGGAGGCGGTCAGCGAGCTTTTGCGCGAAATGGAAGACAACGTGGAGGACACCGACCTCGCCGAGCCGACGTACAAACAGTTTCGCTATGATTTGTGCCCGGAGTGCCACAAAAAATTTCTCCGGGACCCGCTTGGCAAAGACGTGGCGCAAAAGTTCGATTTCAGCAAAAACTAATGTCTGGTCCGCTCCCTCCGTTTGGCTACTCCCCATGGATAGGCCAGGCGGTGGGAGCGCAGACACGGGAGTTGCTTGGGGCCGTTCGGGCATCGCTTCCGCGAGCAGGCAGTGTCCGGGTGAATGGACCTGGTAGTCCACGCAGAAGAAATCGGCCGATTCACATTTGCCGATCTTCCCAAAACACTCTCGCATGTTCACATGAAAATCTCACGCAAAGGTCTGCTTGGAGCTTTGCGTGAGATTTTCGTTTACCCCGTGGAACACCCGGATCGACAATCGAAGGAGGGGACAATGAACCGAACACCTCTTATGGGCTTTGTCCTTTTGCTTGCCACGGGCTGGCCGGCAATGGCCGCGGACCAGGCGAATGGGAACGCCAATGCTCCTGCGCCGGACGGTTGGACGACGGCCGCTCCGCGCGCAGAGATTTCTCCGGCCTTCGCTTACGAAGCCGCCAGCGGAACGGATGGCAAGGGCACCTTCCTCATCACTGCCGGGCCGCGTGCCGGGCTCGACGGCTGCTGGAAAAGAACCTTTTCCGTGACCGGTGGCCGGACCTACCGATTCCAGGCCTTCTACCAGGCCAAGAATGTGGCCGTGCCGCGCCGCAGTGTCGTCGCCAAACTCCACTGGCGCGACGCCCGGGGAAAGTCTGTTCCCCTCGATGAGCCGGCTGTCACCGGCTATTTGCGAGGCGCCACCGCCCTGGCGGAGACCGAATTTCCGGCGACGCGCTCGGTGAATGCCGCGGGCTGGACAGAAGTGTCCGACACGTACCGGGCGCCGGCGCAGGCAGCCCGCGCGGTGGTGGAATTACACCTCCAATGGGCCCCCGACAGCGAGGTTCGCTGGAGCGGCATCGAGCTAGCCGAAACGTCACCGCCTCCCAAGCGAACGGTTCGACTGGCCGCGGTTCATTTCCGACCGCGCGGCGGCCACACACCGGAAGAGAATTGCCGGCTCTACGAACCACTGATCGCCGAGGCAGCGCAGCAAAAAGCAGATCTGGTGGTGCTGGGAGAAACGTTGACCTATTACGGACTCGGCAAGGATTTTGCCGCGGTCGCGGAGTCGATTCCCGGACCGTCAACGGCGTACTTCGGCCAGCTGGCTCAGCGGTACAACCTGTACATCGTGGCCGGGTTGGTGGAGCGCGCGGACCATCTGATCTACAACGTGGCCGTGCTGATTGGGCCCGATGGCCGCGTGGTCGGAAAATACCGTAAGGCCGCTCTGCCGCGCTCCGAGATCGAGGCCGGTATCGCTCCGGGAAACGATTATCCGGTCTTTGCAACGCGGTTCGGTAAGGTGGGGATGATGGTATGCTACGACGGCTTCTTTCCCGAGGTGGCCCGGCAGCTTACCAATCATGGCGCGGAAGTGATTGCCTGGCCGGTCTGGGGTTGCAACCCGCTGTTGGCCCGAGCCCGGGCTTGCGAGAACCATGTCTACCTGGTCAGCAGCACCTACGAAGACATCAGCCGGAACTGGATGGTTTCCGCCGTCTTTGATCATGAGGGAAATCCCGTTGCCCTGGCGAAGGAGTGGGGCACCGTCGCTGTTGCCGAGGTCGATCTCGACCGGCGCACCAAGTGGGTCAGCCTTGGCGACTTCCAGGCAGAGATTCCCCGTCATCGGCCGGTGTGGGGAGGCGAGGCGGAAGGAAAGTAGCCGCGTTCCCTGCTTCTCTCGTTCCCAAACTCCGTTCGGGAACGCACTACCTGCAAATTGCGTTTCCCGTGTGAAGCCGCGCGCGAAACAGGGATTCGGACCGAGGACAAAAATGCCAAATGCTTAGCGATTCAGGCTGAGGCTCAAACGATACTCGGCCAGGCGAGTTTTGAGATCCTTGCGCTCGTCCATTTGCCGCCAGCGGTCGGCCGCTGCTTTTAATGCCTGACCGGCATCCTTCCCGTCCAGGAGCGCGGCCCGCACTTCCGCATCCAGTGCCCGTTGGTGCTCGCGCTCATCCGGGGTGCGCAGCCGGAGCACCGGATTCATGATTCCCCGATGGAGCATCTCTTGCCGCAGAATATCCACCAGCTGCGTGGTGCGTTTGCGATCGAGTCCAAGCTGGTGCCAGCCAATTCCGCCTTCGAGATGTTCCCGCCGGTAGACGCCTCCGCCCCAGGTCGGCTCGATGACCACATCCTGGCTGGTCTTTGGCCCGCTCAGCGAGGCGGCCAAGGCAAAGGCGGCTTCGGGTGTGGCATTGTGGCGCGGCACCACGATCAGCCAGCCGTCGGCTCCGAGGTAGGGAACCCAATTGATCCCTCCCACGGGCCGCTCCTTTCCACTTTGGTAGTCGAAGATGAGGCTACTGCCAGGCACCGGACACAGGCCAAATTTGTCCCGCACCAAGGGGCTTTCCTGGAAACGCCGGATCCACGCCGGGCTGGCAACACAAAGGACTGCCTCGCCATTCTGAAAGGCAATGGGAGGTTCCGGGACAGCCTCGGCGGGCCGAAATCGTTGCTGCCGCTGCAACAGCTCGAGGGCATGCACAAAGCCAGGCGTGTCGATTCGCACCGCACCGCTATCGAGATCGTAATGAAACGAAAAGCGCTCCACCGCGGGCGGGGGCTTGGGATCATCTTCACGAACGGCTCGGCGGGCGAAGGGAACCGCCACCGAATAGTAGATCGAATCGAATTCATCTGAACTATTCGGCAGGGGCGGCAAACTAGGACAAGGATGATCGATTCCAGGCCGCTTCCTCTTGTGAAAATACTCTGCAATCTCGGTAAACTGCTGCCAGGTGGCCGGTGGGCCCAATTCACGGCCATATTTCTTGTGGAATGCTTCCCGATGGCCGGCATCCTGGAAGAGATCGTCCCGGTAGAAGCAAACCCGTGCATCCCCCAGAAGCGGCAGGGCAACCACTTTCTGATCCCAGATACACAGCTTGTAGCGATACAGCGGCAACAGATTCTGCCAGGCGTACCCACCGTCCGGCTCGACCAATTCGGGCGGTACGGGCCATAGCTTGTCGGCGTTCGCCCAGTGCGGCATCCACGCCGGAGAAAGAATCCAAAGGTCGCCGGGGAGCTCGTCCGCGGGCGCGGTGGCTGGATCGTAATGGACGACGTGGATCCGCGCCCCCGTTTGCGATGCCCAGATCGGTCCGTAACGCTGGACAATGCTGCTGGCCGGCTCGCCGGGACAGGCCACGTTCACGACGACACCCTGGAACGGTTTGACCACTGCCACGGTGGGTGCTCGGCCGGGGCTGCATCCGACAAGGAGAAAAGGCGCCAGGCAGAAGGCAAAAGGCAAAAGGCAAGCGTGGACAGATAACCGGGTCGCGGTCCCCTTTTCCTTTTTCCTTTTACCTTTTTCCCATTTACCTTGTCTTTCCGGTTGCATCGAGTGCTTCCTCGTGGCACAATAAGGCCATACTTACAGTGCATTCGCCGCCCGCTTCTTCGCCGTTTTCATCATACCAGCGCGCCGGCGAGTGCGACGACCGCGCGGGCTTGGCCATGATTCTTCTTTTTAGTCCCAAGGAATCGGATGGTGCGGGGGAAGTCTGGATCTTCCTTTCGTCAAGGAGAATCAGTGTTTCTGACGGGAGCGAGGTCGGATTATGAAATTGAGTCTCGTCGTGCTCACTCCGGGCAAGATGGAGGGGAAGTCGATTCCCATTACGATCGCGCAGTTTCTGATTGGTCGAGATCCACAGTGCAATCTTCGGCCGGCAAGCGCGCTCATCAGCAAACGACACTGTGCCTTGCTCACGCGGGGCAACCGCGTCTTCGTCCGTGATTTCGAGAGTACCAACGGCACCCGGGTCAATGACCAACCGGTCAAAGGGGAGCAAGAGCTATTTGACCAGGACCAGCTGTCAGTCGGTCCGTTGCTGTTTCGTGTGGTCCTGGAGGCGAGCCCCGCCATTAGCCAACCGACCCCGATGCCCCCCACCGCTTCGGCTGGGTCGGCGGATGATGAGGCCGCGGCCGCGATGCTCCTTTCCGTGCAGGATGAACCCGCCGGCACCGCCACGAGCACCAATGTCGACAGCGAGGGTGTCCCCACCGGCAGCACTGTGATGGACATCATCACGCCTCCGAGCCCAACACCGCCGGCCGAGTCGGCCGCAGGAGGGGGCGCCGAACGGGAACGAGCCGCCAAAACCGCCTCCGGCAATACCTCCTCGGCGGCCAAGGCGATCCTCGAAAAATACATGCGGCGGCCACGCACCTGAACAGCAATCTGATTGCGGATTTTGGATCGGGGATCGAAGAAAGGTAACCTGTGGGCTCGGCGATCAAAATCCCAAAATCCCCAATCTCGCATCCGCAATTCCACCGCTTGCTCCTTGCCTGGTTCGACCGTTGCCGCCGAGACCTTCCTTGGCGTCGCAGTCGGGATCCGTACGCGATCTGGGTCAGCGAAATCATGCTCCAGCAGACGCAGGTGGCGACGGTCATTCCGTACTTCCAACGATTTCTGGAGGCGTTTCCCACCGTGGCGGACCTGGCCGCGGCCAAGGAAAGCGAGGTCCTGCGGCTCTGGGAAGGATTGGGCTATTATCGCCGGGCGCGGGATCTGCATCGGGCGGCTCAACAAATCATCGCGGACCATGATGGCCGGATTCCGCAAGAGCCGGCAGTCCTGGCCGCCCTGCCGGGCATCGGCCGGTACACCGTGGGCGCGATTCTTTCACAGGCATTCGATCAACGGCTACCGATCCTGGAAACCAACAGTCAGCGCGTCCTCTGCCGGTTGTTTGGCCAGCGCGGCGATCCACGCCGCGGCGGGACTCGCCGTTGGCTCTGGGAAATGGCGGAGGCGTTGCTGCCGGCTCGCCGGGTGGGCGCCTTTAACCAGGCCCTGATGGAGCTGGGGGCCTTGGTGTGCACTCCGACGGCTCCACGCTGCGAGGCCTGTCCGGTTTATGCCCTCTGCACGGCCCGCCGCCGAGGCATCCAGGAGCAGATTCCCGAGCGTTCCGATCCACCCGCGGCCGTCGCGATCCAAGAAGCAGCCGTCGTCCTCTACCGTGGCCGGCGCGTGTTATTCGTTCAGCGGCCGCAGCAAGGCCGTTGGGCCGGGTTGTGGGAATTTCCGCATGCCCCGTTGGAAAAAGGTGAGAGGCCTGAAGAAACGGCGGCCCGGCTCCTTCCGCAACTGACCGGTATGGATGGCGCGATCAGATCGGAGCTGCTCACGCTTCGGCATAGCGTGACCCATCATCGTATCACGATGATCTGCTTCCAAGCTCACTATCAGGGCGGAAGCTTTCGGTCCGATTTCTATCGCCGCGCCCGCTGGGTCGCACCGGCCGAGCTGAAGGCATTCCCCGTCAGTGCCCCGCAACGGAGGGTGGCTCAATTCCTCCTCCAGCCGAATCGGCAGCTCAACCTGTTCTGAGACGCGGTTCGCAGAGCCGCACGGTGTCGCGCCCCGCGCGGTTCTGCGAACCGCCGTTAAACCGGTCCGTGAACTCAGGCTGACAGCCGAGCGTGGAACGGGTACGATCGGCAGTCGAACGACTATATTGTCTCTTTGAGGAGCACGATCATGCGGATCTTACGGCAAATGGGGCCCTGGCTGGTAGCGGTGCCGGCGGTTCTGGTCGGCTGTAGCCGGCCCGCCAGTCCAGCGCACAAGGCATCGTTGACGACGAGTGTGGCCGCTCTTCCGGCGGCGGCACAAGTCGTCCTTACTGTGGAGGGAATGACCTGACCGCATTCCTGAGCTGTGAAGGTGCAAAAGGCACTGGCCGCTCTGCCGTGTGTAGAGCCGAATTCGATTACCACAGATGTTTCCATTCAGCAGGCCCGATTTACCGTCAAGGACAAAAGCGAGTGCTCGATGCAGGAAGTGACCAAGGCGATTGAAGAGGTCGGATTTACCGTGTCCGGCGTCACGGTGAAATAGCCGGCCGATCAGCGCTTTCCCTTCTGCAAGAGGTTACGAGATGGAAAAACTGAGCGTCGCCCAAGCGCGCAAGTCCGAAAGCATTGGTCGGCAGATCGAATTGAATGGCTGGGTCCGCACCCGGCGGGATTCCAAAGGGGGCTTCAGCTTCATCGAGCTGAACGACGGCTCCTGCTTTGGCAATGTCCAGATCATCGCCGATGGAAATCTGCCCAACTACGAGTCGGAGGTGAAGCACCTCGGGGCCGGCGCCAGCATTCAGGTCCAGGGCGAGGTCCGGGCTTCGCCGGCCGCGGGTCAAGCAACCGAGATCGTGGCGCGCAGCATCCGCATTTATGGCGGGGCGGATCCCGAGACCTATCCCCTGCAAAAGAAGCGACATTCCTTCGAATTCCTGCGCACGCTCGCCCATCTCCGGCCGCGCACCAATACGTTCGGTGCCGTGGCCCGCGTCCGTAACTGTATATGCCGATCGATTCATGATTTCTTTCAGGAACAAGGCTTCCTCTACGTCCACCCGCCGCTCATCACGGCCAGCGATTGCGAGGGCGCCGGCCAGATGTTCAAGGTGACGACGCTCGACCTGGCCCAGCCGCCGCGCCGGGACGCCGCTGTCGATTTCACGCAGGACTTCTTCGGCCGGCCAACGTATTTAACCGTGAGCGGGCAGCTGGAAGCCGAGATTTTCGCCTGTTCGCTGGGAAAAGTTTATACGTTTGGTCCGACGTTTCGGGCGGAAAACTCGAATACCTCCCGGCACCTTGCAGAATTCTGGATGGTCGAGCCGGAGATGGCCTTTTATGAACTGCATGACAACATGGACCTGGCCGAAGCCTTTCTGAAACGCCTCGTTCGGGATGTGCTCGAACGCTGTGCCGAGGACATGCAGTTCTTCAACGAGCGCATCGACACCACGGCCATTGCCACGCTCGAGGGCATCGTCCAGAGCGAATTCGTTCGGCTGTCGTACACCGAGGCGATTTCGGTTTTGCAAAAGTCCGGCCAATCCTTTGAATATCCGGTGGCCTGGGGCAACGACCTGCAAGCCGAGCACGAGCGCTATCTGACCGAACAAACCTTTCGGCGGCCGGTCATCCTGTACGATTATCCCAAGGCGATCAAATCGTTCTACATGCGGGTCAACGAGGATGAGCGCACGGTCCGGGCGATGGATGTCCTAGTGCCGCGGGTCGGCGAGATCATCGGCGGCAGCCAGCGTGAAGAGCGGCTCGATGTGCTCGAACGGCGGATGCGGGAGATGGATCTCAATCCCGAAGCGTATTGGTGGTACTTGGACCTGCGCCGCTATGGTACGGTTCCCCACTCGGGTTTCGGCCTCGGCCTGGAGCGCACCGTGCAATTTGTCACTGGCATGGGGAATATCCGCGACGTGATTCCCTTCCCGCGCACGCCGGGAAGCGCGGATTTCTAGGATCGATTCTCCTTGATCGGCTGCCGTGGTTTCTTCCTTCGCTCGGCATCTCTGCGCGAAATGGTTCTCACTCGAGTTTCGCGCAGAGACGCCGAGAACACGGAGCAGAGAGTCCTTCGCGGCGGCAACATGCTTACGGACCAATCCCTGCCTTGTAATGAGTCAGGACTTGATTCGGTGTCAACGCTGCGCTGTAGAAGGCGACTTCATCGAGGCTGCCGGCGAAATATCTTCGGTCCAGCGTATTGCCGCCAATTTCGATCACGGGGTTGCCCATCAAAGTGTTGCCGTTCGTCGTACCGTTGGCTTCCAGGTTGCCGTCTACGTAGAGGTTTTTGTCCCCACCTTTCACGCGCGTGGCTACGATGTGATGCCAGTTACCATCGTTGAGGGGCGTCATTCCAATGATGCTATCGTCCGGGTTGCCGGTGAAGAAGCAGGCCACATCGTTGAGATACGCAACGATCCAGTCGTTCGCCGTACCCGGTACGTCGCTCCAGACCAGGCCAGTGCCTTGATAGCCTTGCGCGCCAAAGAGGCTGTCTGTGGTTGTGTTCATCCACAGCTCAACGGAGAAATCATCGCCGACCGCACTGAGCACCCGAATGTGGCTGCTCGCCCCATCGAAGCTAACGGCGGTGTCCGAATCATTGGCAATGGCCCCGGATACGCCTTGCGTGTAGCCTCCGAAATACAGGCCGTTCAGACCGGAGCCAGAAGAATCGACCGCGATCCCACCCGACGATTCCCCGAGGCGATAATAAGCAATCGGACTGTCGGCAAGGACGGTAGACGGATAGTCCGCCTTGGCCGGTACCATGCTCAGAAACAAACCCAAAACCGCCAACGCCAAGCAACTTTGCTTCCTCATGGAAGTCCCTCCCGGGTAGGAAATCAATCAGCCGTTCGCCCGCCGACGGCCGAAACCTTTCGGCGTGAGGACGATTGAACTCACCTGGTCTAACCGCCCTGCGCCGGCATGTCAAGCAAAAAGTCAGGAGAACAAATTCAGCGCGGAAGGCGGAAGGCGGAAGTGCCGCTACGCCGGCGGGAAAACGCCGGCCTCGATCAAGGCCGCACGGGTGGCGACGGCTTTGGGATCGTTGATCTTGAGAACGGCGATGGTGGCCCGGCCGATCGGCGTGCGGCCGATCAGCACGGGGCCGTCCCAGCGAAAATGCCGCGACCATTTGTGCCGTCGCGGGTGAAAGAGGCGAACGATGGCGCGGGAGCGCGGATCCTCGCCGGCGATGTTGGAGCCCTTGTAGCTGTTGCAGTAAAAGCAGGCCAAACCCAGATTGCCTGGCAGGTCCTGCCCGCCGTGGTGCCTGGCCTTGATGTGATCGACGTGGAACGGCAATTTGCTGAACGCCTGCGCCAGGCGGCAATATTCGCAGGTATCGTGGGCGCGTTGCCAAACGAGACGGACAAGCGCTTCATCCATGGGTTAGTGAGCACGGCCGGCCTTGTGGAGCGACAGGCGCGCCTTGGCGCAGAGCAGATCGATCAGCCGGCCGATGCGGCGGTACGTCTCAAGCTCCTGCTGCTCGTGCTTGCTGAGCCGGTCGTTCTGATTCTTGTCGAGGAGCTGGTGCATGCGCTCCTGGTCCTCGGCCGTGAATTCCAGGTCGAGGAGAGAGCGGGCGGCCGCCGGAGATAGCGTCGGCTTGTCCGGTCCAATGACGCGGCTTAGGATCGCGGCCTCATCGGCGTCGGCATGGGTTAGTTGCATGGGCGTTCCTCTCGGGGCGATGGTGTACCAAGGCAGAGTATAGCACAGCTGACGGTGGCCAGAAAACGGCTTTTTCAAGGAGGGTTACGGGTCAAATTCAGCGACTACCACCCGAACGGTTTCTAAAGTAAGATGAAAACCTCATCAGGCCAGACAAGCTCTCTTGATTCTGAGTCGCCACCAGACGTATGGCAGTCGAGTTCCCAGTCAGGTTGGTTTCCGCACCCCCCCCAAGCATTATTGGTCCCCCCGAGTAAGCTGGCAGTAGGGGTGGGCACGCCAAGGTCGGCAGCCAGCCGCTCCACCCACACCGGACCGTTGGACCATCGCCCTTGGTAGTAAGGGGGGAAGTGGGATTAGTATTGTTCGTGCTCGCGTAGCGGTTCCCGGTATCCGTGAGGCTGTCGCCAAAGGCAACGATTTCCGTGAAGAGGTCGGCCAAGCCGCTCTGGGCCGACCAGGCCCATGCTGCAAAAACGAGACCTCCAATCCACAATCTACCCAGGAATCGTTTCATAGACCTATCACTCCCCTCGACTTAGGCAGCACTTGCTGTACACCACGGTACAACAGACACTTCCTGTGGAACCGGAGCACCAATAGGCAGTGTGGTCACCGATTTCAGGAGAATCAAGAAAAATCCCAACATTTCGCGGCT
>DATGIQ010000060.1:0-5011 GCA_035295665.1 Gemmataceae bacterium
GGAGGCAAAGAAGGCGAAGTTCGGCCCGGATGATCTGGATGCGATCGTCGAGATGAATGCACTCGCGGGCGCATACCAGGCTGTCGGGCGGTTGGCGGAGGCCCTGCCGCTTCATGAAGAAGCGCTTGAGCTAAACAAAGCCAAGCTCGGACCCGACCACCCGAATACCCTGAAAAATAGCAACGATCTCGCCATCGGCTACTATGCTGCTGGAAGGCTAGCCGAGGCCACGAAGCTCTTTGAACAGATCCTTCCGAGGATGAAGGCAGTACTTGGTGTTGACCACCCGGACACCCTCAACTGCATGAACGGCCTCAGCGTGGTTTACAAGCGCGTGGGGAAGTTGGACGAGGCCCTGGCGCTCCTCGGGCAGACGCTCGAGCTAAAGAAATCCAAGCTTGGTCTAGACCACCCGGCCACCCTGGTGACGATGAGCAACCTTGCCATGGCCTACCAGCACTCTGGGCAGCTGGACCGGGCCATCGCGCTACACGAGCAGGTGTTGGAGAAGCGCAAGGCCAAGCTCCCTCCGGACCACCCTTCTACGCTGACTACCATGAATAACCTCGCCAGCGCGTATCTGGATGCTGGTCAGCTTGACGCGGCTCTGAAACTGTTCGAGGAAACGCTGCCGCTGATGAAGGCAAAACTGGGACCGGATCACCCCTCCACGCTCACCTTGATGAATAACCTTGCCGGGGCGTATCAGGACGCCGGCCGCCTCGCCGACGCGTTGGCGCTGCTCCAAGAGGTGCTTCAGAAACGCCGGCAGCAACGGCCTGTCGTGCCGGCCGAAGTCGGCAGGACGCTGGTTTCCCTGGGTTGGGTTCTGACTGGGCTAGACCAGGCAGGCGATGCCGAGCCCTTCCTTCGCGAGGGGCTGGCGCTGCAAGAAAAACACTTGCCACCGGGCCACGGGGACACCGCCCTCACCCGCAGCTGGCTGGGCGGCTGCCTGGCGAAACAGCAGAAGTTCGCCGAAGCGGAGTCCCTCTTGCTGCAGGGCTACCAAGGTCTGACCCAAGGGAAAGCCACGCGTCCCGAGCGCCTGCGGCAAGTTCGCGAAGCGCTGGTACAGCTCTACACCGCTTGCGGCCAACACGACAAGGCCGAGACGTGGCGGAAAGAAGGGCCGGCCAAAGAGGAAGGAAGATAATCCGACATGCCCTAGCGGGGGAGAGGGTGTTCGCGGCCAGCACACGGGTAGGGTGAGTGACAAGATGATAAGGCGATTCGTGGGCTCCCTGCCCACGGACAGCAGGCTTCCCGCTAGCCAAGTTGGGTAAAACCCACCTAAGATACGCAAATTTCCGCCGCGCGGCAAGAAAATGGAACATCGTACGCATCGGTGTCGAGTCCGATGTCCCGTTTTTTGCGCGCTCTTACTGCCGAAGGTGGGAGTCGAACCCACACCCCCTTGCGGGGACCGGATTTTGAGACCGGCGCGTCTGCCAATTCCGCCACTTCGGCGCGTTCACAAGCCAGAGAATTCCATCCTTCCAACTCTTAACCCAACACGAACCGCCGTGCCATGAAAGCCTGCTCTCACCAGGATATTCATCCTCACGCTTTCGGGCAACCGGTCGAGGCCGAGCGTGTTTCACCACAGAAGCACCAATCCCGCCAACGACTGAACACGGCGATAGACCGCCAACACCTGGTGAGCCGACTGAAGCCGGGGCTGAAGCGTCACCGCAACGTGCCGGCCACCCACCGCTTCACGGACCGAGAACGGGGGATCGGCGCTCTCGGCCAACTCCTCGCGGACCGCGGCCACGACACGGGCCACAAAGCCATTGTCCACCCGGCCAATCACTTTGAACATGTACGGCCCTGGAAATTGATGCGTACTCTCCAGTAATTCAATTGCCGGTAACTGTTCCATGGTACGTCTCACCCTTCTCCGTTCGAAAATCATTGCCAGGTTATACGCGCATCGGCAGCAAGCTCGCTAAATGTAGACCTGGACCGTCGGCTTAATCACCAGTTCCGGGACCGAGACGCGCGGGGGTAGGGTGGCGACAAACAACACCGCAGCCGCCACATCCTCGGCCTGCAGGATCCGCCGGCGCTGCTCCTCATTCACCG
The DNA here is from genome assembly GCA_035295665.1 of Gemmataceae bacterium. Taxonomy (GTDB): domain Bacteria; phylum Planctomycetota; class Planctomycetia; order Gemmatales; family Gemmataceae; genus DATGIQ01. The sequence goes on from DATGIQ010000060.1 coordinate 2,089, forward strand.
GTTGCGGCCGCAGCTCCAGGATTGGCGTATCCACCTCGCCGGGATAAATGGTGCTGACGCGCACGCCACTGTTCGTCTCCTCGGCCGCCAAACACATCCCCAGCGCACGCATGCCGAACTTGGAAGCCGCATAGGCCGCACCCCCCAGCGGGCCGGCCCTCTTTCCGGCAATCGAGCTAATATTAATGATAACACCGTCACGCCGTTCCAACATAGCGGGCAGTACCGCGTGAACACAGTAAAATGCACCGTCCAGATTGACTCGCAAGAGCAATTGCCAATCCTCCGGCGTCAATTCCCGCACCGACCGGCGGCGGAGATTCAGTCCGGCGTTATTCACCAGGATTTCGACCGGTCCCCACTGTTCGCGAAGCCGGCGGACGGTCGCCTCGACTTGCTTCGGATCCGCCACGTCCAGGGGGTAGAAGGTGAGCCGATCGCCCCCCGCCAATTTCGCCGCGGCACGGCGCAATTTGCCCTCATCCCGGCCCGCAATGGCAACCCGCGCTCCTTCCGTCAGAAATGCCTGGGCTACGGCCAAGCCGATCCCGCTTCCTCCCCCAGTCACCAAACAGATCTTCTCACGCAATTTATCCACAGGGCATCGCTCCTAATGCCATAAGGAAAGGATCAGAATGAGGAGGGCGATCAGCAGAGCCGCACCAACCAGCAGCCCGACGATCCTCCACGGGTTCGCAAAGGGCGCGAGACTTGCCGGGCTCAGCGAAGAGGGCTCCATGTCCACGGCCGACGCGGCGATGGTTCGGTCCAGCTGGCAGCCACAATCGGGGCACTTGCTGGCCTGGGCAGGGATGAGTGCGTAGCAAACTTCACAAGTGACGGTCCGGTCTCCGCCGGGGCCCTGGTCCGAAGCAGGCGGGGTCATGGCCGGCAATTCGGAAATGGGCGCGGGACGGGAGTCGATCCGCTGGGAGGCCTTGCGTTGCTTGGCGGCGGAACGTGCGGCCAACGGCTTCAAACGAACCATACAGCCACAAGACGGACAGCGGGTCTTGTACCCCTCGGGTCCCTTGTGAACGTGCAGCAGAAATCCGCACCGGCACCGCCCTCGCCGCGCCATGCAAGCGCCCTCGATGAAATGGTTCGAACGGGCAGGGGCTGCCTTTCCCCGAAGCCTCCAAGCCCCGTCACTCGCCGGTTTGCTTTGCCGCTTCCGTTGCGCCATCTCCTCGATGCTAATGGCCCCCGCCCTCAGGGTCAATGATCTTTGCAGGCCGAGCTGTCTTTTTTCTCATTCATTTGCTATGCTAGATCAGGTGAGTAGAAGAGGACTCGAGGCCGCTGTGTGACATTTCGGGTGCCACCCTCCGCGCCAAGTTGTTCAGGGAAAAACGTATGGCCTTGAGGCTCGTACGTTGCGAATTCATTTCCAAGAGGAGTTTGCATGAACGCCGACCTGAGCCGCCGGACCAATGAGGTAACGAACCGTCTCACCCAGCTGCGGGACAGTCTTTGACATCGCCGGCAAACAATCCCTTCGCGCCCAGCTCAACGGGCAAATGGGCCAACCCGGGTTCTGGGACAATCCAGAAAAGGCTCAGCAAGTCATTCAGCAACTAAAACCGCTCAACGCTCTGCTCAAGCCCTATGAAGAGCTGGAGTCCGCCATTGCCGACTTACAGGCGTTGGCGGAGCTGGCCGAAGAGGATCCCAGCCTCGAAGGAGAGCTGGAGTCCGAGCTGGCCACGCTCGAGAAAAAGCTGGGCGATTTCGAGCTCCAGGCCATCCTCAGCGGTCCCCAAGACGCCAGCAATGCCTATTTGAGAATCCAGGCTGGCACCGGCGGGACGGAGGCTTGCGACTGGGCGCAAATGCTGCTGCGGATGTACGCTCGCTGGGCCGAGCGGCACGGCTACCAGGCGGAGATTATCGACGAGCTGCGCAACGATGCGGCCGGCATCCGCAGTGCCACACTCCACATCGTCGGCGATTTTGCCTACGGAAATCTCCAGAGCGAAGCCGGCGTTCATCGCCTGGTCCGCATCAGTCCTTTCGATGCCAATGCCCGGCGGCAGACTTCCTTCGCAGCCGTTGATGTCATGCCGGAAATCGAAGGCACCATCGAAATCGACATCCGGCCGGAGGATCTGAAACGCGATACGTTCCGCAGCGGTGGCCCCGGCGGCCAGCATCAGAATAAAACGGAGAGCGGCGTTCGCTACACCCACCTTCCTACCGGCGTTGCGGCCGAAAGCCGGAGCGAACGGAGTCAGCACAAGAACGACCAGATGGCTCTCTCCTTGCTCAAGGCCAAGCTCTACCGGATCGAGGAGCAAAAACGGAGGGCCGAGGTGGAGAAGCTCTATGATGAAAAAGGGGAGGTCGCCTGGGGTAACCAGATCCGCAATTACGTCCTCCAGCCCTACACCCTGGCGAAGGACCTGCGCACCGGCGTGGAAACGTCGCAGGTCCAGAACGTTCTCGACGGCGACATCGACGAGTTCTCCCAGGCGTATCTGCGCTACAAGGCCGAGCGCGAACACAAAAGAGCCAGTGCGTAGCACGAGGCAGCCTCAAGCCTACTCGAGGCAATGGCTGGGCTTCTGTACCGCTTTTAGCTCTTCACGTCAAAAGGATCCGCGAACGGGACACCCAGGTCATCCAGGTTGATGTCGGGTGCGTAGCCGAGCACGCGCCGGGCCGGCTCGAGATCCCAGGTCCTTTTCGAGCTGTCCCCCACGATCGTCACGATCTCGTATTTCGGAAGCGGCACGATCAGGGCCTTCGTAAAGGCCTGTGCCAGGTCGACGAACGGCACCTGCTGCGGTCGGATCGGCTTGCGTCGCTGATGTAGATCGATCAAATCGAGCGGAGCCGCGATGCGCAGGCTGATCGCTTCCAGGCCACGATTTTCGGCATAGTGTCGGGCGATGGCTTCTGACAGGGCCTTGGTAAGTGCATA
>DATGIQ010000061.1:0-2119 GCA_035295665.1 Gemmataceae bacterium
CAGCGAACCGGGCGGCATGGTGCGAACGAGGACCGCATCGAAGCCGGCCAACGAATCGGCCGCGGCTCCGACGCCGGCGTGCACACGGCGAAAATCGACCGCGACGGCATCGTGACGGAGCGAAACGGCCGCCCGCTGCAAATCACGAACATGCCAGCCGGTGCCGGCGGATAGAACCGCAATGTGCATGGTGTTGCTTGCCTCGTTTGCAGGCTGCGCGTCAATCGCCGGTGAAAAAGGAGCGCTGGAGTACGTCGGGTTCGGTTCGGCCGAAGAAATGGCTCTTTCCGCTTACCAGGTTATGAAACACAACCTCGGCGGGGCTGAATAAGAGCGGATCGATCTTGTAAAAGTCGTTTCCATACCGCCGGAAAATCTCCGAGAACGGCGCCCCGTGATCGGGAGAAGCCGACGACGGAACCTTGGGCCCAATCTCCGCCAACAGCTCGTCGGCGGCGCGAACCCAGAGGATGACCCGGCCGCCATAGAGAATCGCATCGTTGGTCCTGCCGATGGCCTGGAGCTCGTCGGCCGCGACCGGGGGCAATGGGGCCGTGCCAAGACCGCTCATGACGTGGCTCAGATCAAAGTTCAGCTCGTACAGCTTGTGCAGCGCTGTCTCCAGCGACCGGGCCACCACTTGCAGATTGCCGGCAGGGCTGGAGGCCGGAGCAACCAATAGCGTGAGCTTTTCCGCCGGAAGCTGGAGCCGCTCACACAAATACTCGATCACCGCGTCCTCGGGCAGCTTGCGCGTCTCCAGCACGCCGACGGCGACCGGTGCCTGTTCGCGGCCGGGAATCTTATCAAACAATTCTTCCTTGCCGTAGATGGCCCGCATCGGTCCCGAACCCATCGCGAAATACTTGCCGACGGAGATTTGCCAGCCGGCGTATTGCGCGGCCATGCACGCCGTGACAGGGTGATCGGTCGCGACCATGACCTGAACGTTGGGAAACCCGCCAAGGTCGCTGGGAATCAGGCTTACGTCGGCCTGACCCGCCAGACAGACTCGCGCCAGTCCGAGGCCCGCCTGCAAACCGCCCGCGGTGTGCACGCCACAATCCAGGATCCGGGCACTGGCCGTCTGCTGCACGCCAATCCGCAGAGAGGCCGCATTGGCCGCCATGTGGTCCGCCAGGCGTTGGGCTCGCTCATTCAGGGTCAACGGTGCCTCCGGTCTGATTGCCACTGCGTAATCTATGCCCGTGTTCGTGATTCGCCAGTACGCGCTGCCGATTCATGCACGCTGATTTAAGAATAGACGATCCGGCAGAAATCATAGATGCGGAAGGGCCTCGGTACCAAGACAGCCAGGGTTATCGAGAATGGTGAACGAGCCGTCGTTGTCCACGAACCGGTGTTCCATTCGGGGTCGCTATCTGGAGGCTACGGGCTTCCAGAAAGGCGGATTCTTTGGTTTGACATTCCTGGAGGAACTGGTGACAATGAAACGAGGCAGCGGTCCTAGGTTCTGTCTGATGAGTCATTCCAGCGGCTCGGGTAGCAGTTGCGGGAGGTCATTTGCTCAGCGATCTTTGCCTTCCCAACCACCTGAAGCCTCTGCCGTAGGCATTCATCAGACACAGGCTAAAGCGCCCTCTCGGAGACTATCGCCAATGACGCGATTCTTTGGCGGGATACTGGTTCTGGCTGTCTTCATCGCGCATCCGGGGCACGGGTGCGCGGACTATATCTTCACGACCATTGACGTGCCCGGCTCCGTGCAAACCGTTGCGTCGGGTATCAATGATGCGGGCCAAGTCGTAGGGTACTACAACGAGGCCGGTGGTGGACGTGGATCACAGCACGGTTTCTTGCTGAGCAACGGCCTCTACACGACCCTGGATGTACCGGGCGCCGTGGTGACCCAAGCCATGGGCCTCAATAACGTCGGTCAGATCGTGGGCAGTTACGGGGACGCGGCGGGTACCCACGGTTTCATCCTGAGTGGTGGGAGCTATACGCAGCTGGACGTCAAGGCAATCGCATCTTATTTCCCAGAAAATGCGGTCAAGATTTTCAACAGGGCCTCTTCGTCCCAGCCGGCAATCAGGCGCTTGCCGCGTAGGCTCGCTTTGCAGGAAGTGTCCTGTTGCAAAACGGACACCACCAGGCG
>DATGIQ010000062.1:0-18645 GCA_035295665.1 Gemmataceae bacterium
CAAAACCGTCCTAACACGGATAGATCAATTCGGCGAAGTTATTTTTTCGCGGGCCCTTTGCGCAACGCTGAGTAAATGAATGGCTCGCGTTCAGTCCGCGGAAGGAGACGTTCATCATCTCGAGCCCCGCCGAAGGAACAAACTAGATCGGCGCGGGACCAGCCATGCGTTCAAACTCGATCGTCGGGCGGTGCCAGGATCCGGCCGTCCTTGAGGGAACGTTTCCACCCTCATCGGTGCGCCAGTGCATACACCAAGCGGCCGGTCACGAAAGAAAGCACTAAACCGGGTCCTCAAAGAGCCCTACTTTGAAGGGGTCGTAGCCCTTGGATTTGCGGGCGGGCAGTCCGTCTTTCGGGCGGCCGTGCCCGTCCCCGGCGTGAGCGCAGGAGCCGTTGCACGTCGTCGCCGTTGCCAGCACGGTATCCAGTTCGTCCGCGGGCGGCAGCTGAAGGTACACATCGTCGGCTTCGACCTTCACCGGGAAGACGCGCACCGTGTAGTCGTCGCTGCCGATGCAGCGGCCGGACTCCAGCGAGAACGTCTTCTTGTGGACCGGGCAGGCGACCTTCGGCGTGCCGCGCTGGTCGCCGAGGAGACCTCGGGACAGGACAAACTCCCGCCGGTGCGGGCACATGTTCTGGCAGGCGTACCACTCGCCGCGGCTGGTGAAGTTGAACACGGCGATCTGGGTCCGGCCGTACCGGATGGCCGCCCCGCCGTCCACCGGGAAGTCCCACACCTTGCCAACCGGCATCCACGACAGCTCGCGTTCGGCCGGCGCGGGCGGCGCACTCGAGTCGGTGGCATCGCCGCCGCGGAGCCCCAGCTCTTCCACCGGCACGAAGTGCGTGGTCCAGTTGGCCGGCCGGTGATGCTCGCGCTCGCGGACAAACTCGATCGTGGGCTCCGTCTCGTCGGTGTTGACGAACTGTTTGAACAGCCGGCGCTTCTCCGGGTTGTTGACGACCTCCTGCCACTCGCACTTGTAGGTATCGACGAAGGACTGCATCTGCTTTTCCAACTCGTCGCAGATGCCGAGGCGGTCGTGAATGATGACGTCGCGCAGGTAACCGATGCCGCCTTCCAGCTTTTCCAACCACACCGCCGTGCGAGTCAGGCGGTCGGCGGTCTGGGTGTAGTACATCAGGAAGCGGTCGATGTACTTGATGCAGGTGTCCTCATCGAGATCGGCGGCGAGCAGGTCCGCGTGGCGTGGCGTGGCGCCGCCGTTGCCGCACACGTACAGGTTCCAGCCCTTCTCCGTGGCGATAATGCCGAAGTCCTTGCTCTGCGCCTCCGCACACTCACGCACGCAGCCCGACACCGCCGCCTTGAGCTTGTGCGGCGCCCGGAACCCCTTGTAGCGGTTCTCGACGCGGATGGCGAAGCCGACAGAGTCCTGCACGCCGTAGCGGCACCAGGTCGTGCCGACGCAGCTCTTCACGGTCCGCATGGCCTTGCCGTAAGCATGACCACTCTCGAAGCCGGCCGCGACCAGCTCCTCCCAGATGTCAGGCAGCTGGTGAACCTGGGCGCCGAACAGGTCAATGCGCTGGCCGCCGGTGATCTTGGTGTACAAGCCATATTTCTTGGCGACCGTGCCGAGGGCGATCAGCTTGTCAGGGGTGATCTCCCCTCCCGGCACCCGCGGGACCACCGAATACACGCCGCCGCGCTGGATGTTGGCCAGGAAGCGGTCGTTGGTGTCCTGGATGGTGGTGTGCTCGACGATGTTCTCGTTCCACAGGCTCGCCAGGATCGAGGCGACGGCCGGCTTGCAGATCTCGCAGCCCTGGCCCCGGCCGTGGGCGCGGAGCAACTCGTCGAACGACTGGATCCGCTTGATTTTGACGATCTCGAACAGCTCCTGGCGGGTGCAGGCGAAGTGCTCACACAGGGCGTTGCTGACCTTCTTGCCGGCGGCCTTGACCTCAGCCTTGAACAGGTCGGTCACCAGGGGCAGGCAGCCGCCGCAGCCGGTGCCCGCCTTGGTACACATCTTGACCTCCTCGACCGAGGTCAGGTTCTTGGTCCGGATGCCGTCGCAGATCTGACCCTTGGTGACGTTGTGGCAGGAGCAGACCTGGGTGCTGTTGGGAATGGCCATCACCGTTCTGCCCGCGCTGTGGGCAGCGGTCTCCGTGCCGAGCAGCTCACTCGGCGACAGCGGCAGCGATTGGTCGCTCTTGGCCAGCATCGACAGCTCGCCGTACGCCGCGGCGTCGCCGACGAGGATGCCGCCGAGCAGACGCTTGCCATCGAGACTGAACAGCAGCTTCTTGTACGAGCCGCGGAACGGGTCCTCGTGGGTGATCGCCCGGGCGGTCTTGTCGTCGGCAAAGCAGTTGCCGAAGCTGGCCACATCCACGCCCATCAACTTGAGCTTGGTGGACAGGTCGGCGCCGGTGAACGTGCGCTCCTGCCCGGTGAGGTTGGCGGCGACGGTTTCCGCCATGTCGTAGCCCGGCGCTACCAGGCCGTAGATCATGCCGCCGTGAAGGGCCACCTCGCCGATGGCGAAGATGTCCGGGTCCGAAGTGCGCAGCTGATCATCGATGACCACCCCGCCGCGCGAACCCATCGTCAGGCCGCACGCCCGGGCCAGCTCGTCCCGCGGCTTGATGCCCGCCGAAACCACGACCATCTTCACGTCCAGCTCGCCCCCGTCGGCGAAGGCCATGCCCTCGACCTTGCCGTTGCCGAGGATCTCTTTGGTGTTCTTGTTGAGGTGGACCTGCACACCCAGGGCGTTGATCTTGCCGGCGAGGACCCGGGAGCCGGTGTCGTCGAGCTGCCGCGGCATCAGCCGTGGGGCGAACTCCACGACGTGCGTCTCCAGGCCAAGATCGTGACACGCCTTGGCCGCCTCCAGGCCGAGCAATCCGCCGCCGATAACGGCCGCCTTGCGGACCTTCTGCCCGTAGGCCATGATCCGCTCCAGATCCTCGATGGTGCGGTAGACGAAAACACCCTTCTTGTCGATGCCCGGCACCGGCGGCACGAATGGGGCAGATCCGGTCGCCAATACGACCGCGTCGTAGGGGACTTCGCGCCCCCCGGCAGAGCGCACCACGCGGTTCGTGCGGTCGATTTCGGTGGCCCGGTCGCCGACGAACAGGCAGATCCCATTCTGCTCATACCAACCAGGGGAGGCGAGCGCGAGGTTGGCGGCCGTGCGGTGCTCGAAGTACTTGGTGAGGTTCACCCGATCGTAGGCGGCCCGCGGTTCTTCGCAGAAGGTGACGATTTGATAGACTTGTTCGGCGTCGAAGGCGACCAGGCGCTCGCAGAAGCGATGGCCCACCATGCCGTTGCCGATGACCACCACCGTCTTCCGAGGCTTGCTCATCACGCAGGGACTCTCCACAGGCAACTGGGCAGGCGCGCAGGCATTTAGGCACGCACACCGGTCGAAGTGCGCGCAAAGAACCTGCGACGCGACAAGCACGACGAAGGATGAAACCAACCGCCCAAACCAGACTCGGGAGAGACGAGTTGGCTACGGGCCATTACGCTGGCCAGGCGGGGCACAGCATCCAGGTGTGGGTCTGGTCTAGCAATCGCTATGCCAAGTCCCCCCCCGCGGGCGCGTCCATGTTAAGTGATTTAGAGATGGTAACTTCCGGCATAGTGGAAACTAAGCCATCTCCCGGGACGCTCCGAAGATTTGCCCGCTTCGTGAGCGGTTGCTGCTGCAATTTGGGCACGACTTGATCTGGACCTATCCAGGCACGAGGTAGTTTAGGGTTCCTGCTGGCCGACTGGCGCTCCTACGTCACGAGCCGCCCGAGAATCGGTGCATGGAAGAGGGCGGACTTCCGGACGATCTCGGTCTAACGGAAGCCTTTGTTCCCCCTCCGATGTGTTGAGAAGGCGATCATCCAGGCGGCGCTGGAAAGAGAAACCCGCAACAAGCCGCCGCAGGTGTGGCGCGAGCAGAGGCATTGCTCATGGCAGAGCACCTCTCGAACACCATCCGCGAGATGTTTCCGGGGCTTCCGCGCCCAGCTGCGGAGGATGTTGCGCTGCGAGCTACGCAGCTTTGTTCTTGTAAGTCAGATTCACGAGGACCTGCACTTCCATGCCGCGCGTGTAGCTGGTCCCAACCCAGCACCACGAGACTAGAGACCAGACGCATGGGAAACTCCTACTCTTGGGGACCGATTCAGCGCAGCACTTTCCCCTTCACATCTAGAACCTGGGCCGCGGCCAGTCCATTGCCGAACGTCTTAAAATCCTTGAACGTCCAGACTACTTTCTTGTCGCGCGTTACCTCGATCAGCTGGGGATTTTCCGGGCCGGCATGGCAATTTCCCACGACCAGATTGCCGTTGGGCAACCAATGCAGAGTCGTCACCCAGGCAAGTTGAATACCCGGTAGTTCATTCTGCTCCAGGCTCCATACCGTCTTGCCCTGGGGGGTAACTTCGATGACCCGATTATTGTTGCCGCCCGCGATCAGGGTGTCGCCATTCGGCAGACGAATCGCCCCAAAAACCTCGATGCCGTGCCCTTCGGGGCCGTGTCCTGGGCTGGCAGGTCGGCCCGCCAGGTCGAGCGCATAGCTCCAGACCACTTTACCGGATGGATCGTATTCGCGCACCTTGCCATCGCCTTCATGGCAAACCAGGTAATTGCCATTCTGGAGCTTGCGCACCATGCGCGTGTCACGGTGGGGGTTGGGTCTCTCCACGGTGAGGGGAATCTCCTTCACGATCTTGCCGGTCGCATCCACCTCGACCAAACGGGCATTGCCCGATTCGGCAACCAGCGTCCTACCATCGTCCAGTCGTTGGAACGCATGGACCTCCACTCTGCCCGAATAGCCTGGCTTCGGCCGCGCTTCATAGCTCCAGACGATTTTCTTGTCCGGCGTGAACTCGGAGACCTTGGCCCGACCATTGGCCAGCAGGATGTTCCCGTTGGGCAGAAGCCATAGGTCATGGCACTCGACTTTGTTGACGAATTCCCATTCGACGTTGCCCTGAGAATCGACAATAGCGACCTTACCCTGATCGGCGCCCAGGATCCGATAAGCCGGCCTGTCCTCCGCAGGCACCGCGGAACCCACGGCCATCATCAACGCAACCGCAGCTGCCCAGCTGTACAGAGAAGACATGAGTCACCCTTGATGTTTGGTTGAACGAAGGTAGTTTACGCCAAAGGGATCACGTAACCGTCCCACGTGCAGCCCCCGGCCGCACAAGAAGCCGTTCCCCGAGATGGTTCCGAGGTCGCCCACCAGCTGCGACCAGCCGGCAGCCAGAAAGTCACGCTGGCTGTGACAACTCCGTATTCGGGAAAAGCGGCGTTATTGTATTCAATCGCGAGGTAAGTACCCCTTCGCCTTGCACTCTCCAGGTTTCTCTTGACAACGCGCAGTGCGCCCGGTCACGATGTGCAGAGTGGCGAGGGGAACGAGGGGAAGCCAGAGCAAATTGTCCTACACACCCAGGCATGAGAACCGTGTCATGAATTCCCAAGATCAAATTCGCCGCGGGGTCGCGCTTGCGGTCCTGTTCGCAGCAGCACTCTCCGTCAGGGCGGCTGATTCCGAACAGGATCGAATCACACACGCCAATTACAGGCAGGCGTTCCATTTCAACGCGGAGTTCCTTCGGCAGTTCGTCTATTCGACCAGCGTGACGCCGGAGTGGATCGGCAAGACCGACACGTTTTGGTATTCCTACCGCACCAGCCGCGGCACCGACTACTGGCGTGTCGATCCCAAGTCCGCAACGAAGACCCCGCTCTTCGATCGCGTCAAGCTGGCCATGCAGCTCTCGGAGCTGACGCAGAAGCCGGTCGACCCCGCACAACTTCCCCTGGAACGGCCCGGCTTGAACGAGGGCGGCACGAAGCTCAAATTCGTCGTGGGCGAACTGCAATATGAATGGGACTTGCCCTCCGAGAAGCTGAAGAAGCTTGGCAAGGCGCCGCCCGCGGCCCGCGGGGGCGCCCCGGCCGGCGCGGGACGTCGTGGCCGTTTCCAGGATCAGGAGCGCCGCGACGACCGGCAGGATCAGCAGCGCGACGACCGACAAGTGCAACAACAGGACCAGCAGCTGCAACAACAAGACCAGCAACAGGAGCAACAGCAACAGCAGCAGCGCGGTCAGGGACGGCGCCTTGGTCGCGGCGGCAACGCGGGATCGGGTGCCGGCCGCGGTTCACGCGATCCGCGCGTCTTCGCGCCGGATCGCACCGCCTATCTTTTCGTCCGCGACCACAATCTCTACCTCCTGGAGGGCAAGGAGAAGCCTCTGGAAAACATGTTGCTTTCCTTCGGACTACCCAGCTGGACAATGCTGGCCGGCCAGCTGTGGGTCGCCTCCGACGGTCCATCCCGACTGCGCGAGGTCAACGCCACGCAGCTTACGACCGACGGCACGGTCGATTACAGTTTCGCCGCGACCGCTGTCTTCGGCTCGGGCATGGACGACGGCCAGACCGGCCGGCCGCGCGTGGAATGGGCACGCGATTCCAAGACCTTCTATGCCACGCGCACCGACTCACGTGGCGTCGAGGAGCTCTTCCTTGTCAACCCGCTAGGCATGCCACGGCCGACTCTCGAGAAGTACAAGTACCCCATGCCTGGGGAAAAAGCCGTACGGCACATGGAACTGTTCCTCGGCGACCGGGCTGGAAAGAAGCTCGTGCGTATCAAGCCAAAATGGAAAGACGAATCCTACACGGACATCCACTGGGGTAAGACTACCGACGAGATACGCTTCCTGCGCCGCGACCGGACCCAACGGAATGTCGAATTCTGCACCTTCAGCGTGAAGACCGGCCAGACGAAGTGCCTGATCGTCGAGGGCTTCGAGAATGCCAACATCAATTTCCAGCCCGCCTCTTACCTCGAAGAGTCGAACGAGATGATCTGGTGGTCGGAGCGGAGCGGCTGGGCACACTTTTATCTGTACGACCGCAACGGCCAGCTCAAGAACGCCATTACCAGCGGCCTGTTCCGCGCGAGCAACATCATCGCCGTGGATGCCAAGAAACGCCTGCTCTACTTCCGCGGCAACGGTCGCGAACCGGGAGAAAATGTCTACTTCCAGCATCTCTACTGTGTGAACCTGGACGGCACCGGACTGACGCTCATGGATCCCGGAGATGCCAACCACACCTCGATGCTGTCGCCGACGCGGCAATATCTGGTGGATAATTGGTCGCGCGTGGATGCTGCCCCGGTAAGCTATCTCCGCGATGCCACCGGTAAGGAAATCATGAAGCTCGAACAGTGCGATCTGTCCCGGCTCTACGAGATTGGCTGGAAGATACCGGAAACGTTTCTTGTCAAGGCAGCCGACGGTGTCACCGATCTATATGGCGACATGTGGAAGCCGTTCAATTTCGAGGCCACGAAGCGGTATCCGATTATCGTTCACTGCTACCCGGGCCCGCAGCAAGAAGGCGTGACACACACTTTCGCCGCCAGCTCCCCAAACCAGCAGCTGGCTCAGCTCGGGTTCATCGTGATCCAGGTTGGTCACCGAGGCGGCACGCCAAACCGCTCCAAAGCCTACGCCAGCTACGGCTACTTCAACTTACGCGACTACGGACTGGCGGATAAGAAGGCGGCGGTGGAGCAACTCGCCGCCCGCTGTCCGTTCATTGACGTCGAGCGCGTGGGCATCTACGGACACTCCGGCGGCGGCTTCATGTCGGCGGCGGCCCTCTTGCAGAAGCCCTACAATGACTTCTTCAAGGCTGCCGTCGCCTCGGCCGGCAACCACGACAACAATATTTACAACAACGGCTGGGCCGAACGCTACCACGGCATGAAGGTTATCACTGCAAAAACGGAAGAATCGAAGACCGACGTGGCGGGAGCGGCGACGACCTCCGCCGATGCGTCGGAACGCGAGATTGCAAACGGCAATGGGGACACGATCGCCCACAAAACGGCTCAGCGGAGTCCCGCAGAGGAAACCCACTACGAGATCAAGGTGCCCACCAACGCCGAGTTGGCCGCCAACCTCAAGGGCGCGCTCCTGCTCGTCCATGGCGACATGGACAACAACGTGCATCCGGCCAATACGATGCGCCTCGTGGATGCCCTGATCAAGGCGAACAAGCGCTTTGACATGTTAGTGTTGCCCGGCAAGCGTCACGCCTTCGGTGACGCCGCACCCTATTTCAACCAGCGGCTGTGGGAGTTCTTCGCCGATCACCTCCTCGGCGAGCGCCAGACGGGTGTGGATATCTACGAGAAGCAAATGAACGGCCAGCGTGCCACGTTCCCCATCCCACCGCCGCCGACGGTATCGCGCGGAAGGGGCGGCTAGCGGAGAAAACGCGGTGGTGGCTACATTGCTACAGCCAAGACTGGGTGGAGAGTAAGCACGAATCAGGCCAGCCCGGCCCCTCCGGGGCCGCGCCGGCCCAGTTTTTCAGCTGCGGCGTCTGGAGGAATTGGCTGTGGGTGATGAAAGGGTAAAACGGGTGGGCGTTGCCACGTGGGTTTGTGTGCCGGCTGCCGCAATCGTTTCCACGATCAGGGCCGCGACACGACCTGCACCCATGGCATAACGACAAGTCCGGCAGGGGTGCCAGGCGGCCGGTAGCGGTGTGCCTCGTAGCACCCCACCCGCTCTTCCACTCGCGTCGTGGACACGCTGGGTCCGACGCGGTCATGCGCTGTGGGGATGATGCGGGGATACGGCATCCCGTCGCTGAAGGCGTCCTGGCGCTTCTTCACATCGCCGGAGTTGGTGCCGGAGGCGGTGAGACGGATGCGGACCTCTTCTGGGCCGGCCTCAGGGAACTGAGTCTCGCCAATTGCACCTCGCACGCTGTTACGAGTCGCTCCTCGGCCTCCGGCAAGATTGAGAGCCGGGCAAATCTTGCCCCCTATCTTGCCGTCAGCCGGGCCAGGGTGACGCCGGTACTCCGGCGGCCCAATGATCCATGAGCGGGCTTGACGATCATCCATGAGAGAAGCGGCCTCATGCCTGGTCGGGTTGGTTGTGTCGGTTTCGCGGCGGTGCGCAGAACCGCGCGGGACGCATCCGCACGCGGTTCTGCGCACCGCCGCGAAACACAAACGGACACATGCAGCGGGACTGGGTATAAGAGCCGCCGGCGAACCTGCGTCAGGTTGCACCTGTAGCAAGAATCTTCGGTTTCGACATTTTGGGTTCTCCTCGCTTGTGTGAAAACCAGTTACTGGGGAAAGCACTTTCCGAACGCCACCAGCAGCTTGAGTGGGCCATTGAGCCGAATCTTCCGCCGCACCAGTGCCCACACCACGTTTCTTTCCTTCCGCAGAAAGCCGATCCAGGTCTGCGAGTCAGCGGTAACGTGCAGATCAGGCTGGCCAACATGCCCCTCTTTCACGCTGATCCTCTGTTCCTGAATCACGACAGTTGCCTGCCGCTGCTGATGGCCAGTGAACGTGAAGTGGAAAGTGGCGTTCAATCCCGCCGACTTGGCCGGCTGGAAGACGTGCGGCATTCCGCTCAAGAAAACCTCAATGGTGTTCGGCCGCAGGCTGTTGCCGACGTGCTTGATCTTTTTATGGGGAAACCGTTTGGCGACATGATCCTCGGCGTCGGAATTTGTGGTGACGTAAATCGTCTCTTCCTTCTCTTGAAGGGGCCGCACGATTTCCTTCAGATGTGCCTTCCGATCGGTGAGGAACGGTCGGATGACGTCCTCTCCCGCCGGGCAGACCGCCAGGCAGTACGCGGCTTTATAGTTCGCCCCGTAGGACAGACTCTGCCACATCGAAGCCGACTCGGCATCGCTAACCCGACTGCGGTAGTCGCGGGCGCTGCTGCTGTCGGCCACCTGCTCGACCCAATCGGTGAAGCCGCCCAGGAACTCCCGGTAGTTATGGGTGTAGCAGGCGGAGAAGTTAAAGCCTCCGTCCGGGGAGATGGCCCCTACAGGACATGCGGCCACGCAGAGTTTGCATTCCAGACAAGGGTTGTAGTTGATCGGATGGCTGGACTCTGAAACCTCGGCATCCAACAAGATGGTTCCCAACAGAATGAAATTGCCGAACTTCTCATGGATCACGTTGCGGTGAATGCCCATCATTCCCAGCCCTGCCGCCACCGCGACCGGCTTGTGTGACACAACCCATCCTTTGCCGGGGAACCGGTCCATCTCCATCGGAAAGCCCATCGCCGGGTTTATGGCTCGGATTCCCCGGTCTTCCAGAGAGCGAACCACGCTCCGGGCAATGTCATTGACCTCATCCCCGCTATGGTGGAATTCGGTGTTCGAGACCGAGCGAGCCGGTGACCGGATGGCCTCTCGATTCATGCGAACCACGAAGCTGATCAGTGTCTTGGTGTGGGGAAACGCCTTCAAAATGTCGTGGCGCTGATCGTCCAGAGCGGGTCTGCCGATCTCGACAAACCCCACGTCATCAGCACCGGCATCGAGGACCAGTTGCTTAAGCCATCCGGCATCCAGCGCATCCTTCGCGGGCGGAACGGAAGGTACGGTCCGGAGATGAATCCGTTGCACGGTCGGGTGATCTTCGAGCTTCATATCCGCTCCTTGTTGTATATACAACTAGATGCCGAAAAAATCAGCTTGCGGCCGCCGCCTTGCTGGCGCGTGCCATGGCTTGGTTCAACTGCTCCACAAACGCGTCCCCAAGAACCTTTTTGACCTGCCGTTGCGCCTCGCTCCAGGCCGGAACCGCCTTTTCCAGGAGCTTCCGTCCCTGTGTCGTCAGGCGAAAAGGCTGTGAGCGGCCGTCCTCGTCGGGCACCACTTCCAGCCAGCCACGAGCCTTCATTCGTTCGACGTTGCGACTGAGGGTCGAAACATCGAGATGCAGATGTTTGCAAACTTCAACGGGGCGAGCCGTACCCATCTTGGCAGCGGCAACCAGAATGTTCATCTGGCTCACCTTCAGGTCGAGCGACCGCAGAACGTCGTCGTAGATGTTCGTGATGACGCGATTCAGCATGCGTAGCCGAACGGCAACGCACTCGCTGGCGACCTTATCAATCATCGCTTGCATATACTCGGTTCCCATTTCCTGCCTCCGCACTGTAATTGTATATGCAACTATCAGTTTGTCAAGAGGGAAAAGGGTGATGGAGAGGTCCCTGTTCTTCGTCGTCCGCGCCCGGGGACGAAGCCGGAGGTCCATCGCAAAGCCGCCCTTGAGAAGCCAGGGCGGATCGGGATTGCGGAAGAGCCGTTCGAGCAGCCGCTCGATCACGAACTTGAGCTGGAGCGTGCTGAGCGGGACTTTCTCCTCCTCGGCGCGCTTCCGGAAGTGCGCTTCCAGCGAGATCTTGAACGCCGCGGCCGATCCGAACTTCCTGGCCATCTCGTCACCTGCCTTGCCACCTCATGTAGCAGTGATCCCGTGATCGTCGAGTATCCGCAGGAGGCGCGGCGCGGGGGCTTTTGCTAGGCGCTGGCAGGAACTGCTTTCGTCGGACGAGCCCTCGGGCGAGCGCGTCGGCGACCGCCTTTTGCATCTGCTCTTCGGGCACGCTGCCCGCAGCGGCGCGGTCACGCGAAACTCGGCGCGTTGCTCGATGTCCTTCGGGGCGAGGAGTGCCTTGTGGAGGACGCCCCCGCGGGCGGCTCTTTGCGAAACGCCGGCGGGACGGTCCGATGGATTGCCGCGGGGAGAAGTTCCGAGAGGTCGTGAACGCCGAGTGCGGCAACGGCGAACTCGATGGTCGCCGCCTCACCGCCGCTGGCGGCACCGTGCGGCGGTACGATGTTACCGGCGTTACGCAGGATGAACAGGTCGCCTGGCCGGGATCGGGTCAGGAGGTTGGGGTCGATGCGGGAGTCGGAGCAGGTGATGAACAAGGTTTCGGGGTTCTGGCCCTTGGGCAACTGCTCAAACAACCCCTGGAGGGGGCGGAAGTCCTCCTGCTGGAATCGGTGAATACCCTGGATCAACTACTGCATCGACTCGCTCCTTCTTCCGGCCTCGCATTACGAGGCAGCCGTCTTGAGTTCTGCCAGCAACGTCTGCAAGGCGTCGAACTCCACGGGCTTCGTCATATGGTGATCGAAGCCTGCTTCCTTCGAGCGGCGGCGATCTTCCTCCTGCCCCCAGCCGGTGAGGGCAATCAACACAACCCCGTTCCCTTGCTGCTCCCGAATGCGCCGACCGGCCTCGTAGCCGTTCAATTTCGGCAGCCCGATGTCCAGCAGCACCACGTCTGGTCGGAACACTCCCGCCGCCCCGACTGCTTCCAGTCCGTCGTGGGCGGTGTGGACCTCATTGCCCAGGATGCGCAGCAGCATCGCCAGGCTGTCGGCAGCGTCCTGGTTGTCGTCCACGACCAGGATGCGGCATTTCGCAGGCGCAGCCACCCTCTCACTGCCAGCAGCCCCATCTCGTCCTCGATCCTTGATCTCGGCAGCTACGGGCAGTTGGACGACGAACTCGCTGCCCTTACCGGGGCCGTCACTATGGGCCTCGACGGTCCCGCCGTGCATCTCGACTAGGCTTTGCACCAGAGTTAGGCCGATACCCAGCCCTCCCTGCGACCGCTCCAGCGATCGGTCTACCTGGGTGAACATCTCGAAGATGCGGGGTAGTATCTCCTGCGGGATGCCAATGCCCGTGTCCTTGACCCGGATGACGACCGATTCTCCCTCACGTTCGGCGGTCAGCCAGATGCGACCCCCTTGCTCGGTGTACTTGGCGGCGTTATTGAGCAGATTCAGCAGGACTTGAGCGAGCCGTGTCTGGTCAGCGTCCAGATAGACCGGCTCCGAGGGCAGCTCGACCGTGAGTTCGTGGCCCCACTTTTCGATGAGGGGGCGGCTCGCTTCCACAGCGCTGTTCACGACCGTTGCTAGTTCGACCCTCTCCTTGCGGAGTTCGATCTTGCCCGTCGTGATGCGGGATACGTCCAGGAGGTCGTCCACGAGCCGGGTCATTTGCTGCACCTGGCGTTCGATCACGTCCCTGGCCCACTGCAACTCCGGTACGGGCGCCCCCTTGGCACGAATGATTTGTACGGCGTTGCGGATCGGGGCCAGCGGGTTGCGCAGTTCGTGGGCCAGCGTGGCGAGAAATTCGTCCTTGCGGCGGTCGGCGTCCTTGAGCGCCTGCTCGAAGCGGAGGCGCTCGATCAGATCGGCGGCATGACGGGCGTACAAGTCAAGGAGCTGTTGGTCCCGATCCGAGACTCGATGTGGCCCTCGAAAATGCGTGGACAGCACTCCCAGGATGGACCCGTCATGCGTTTTCAAGGGTGTGGACTGGACAGCCCGGTAGCCAGCCGCAGCAGCGACGTGTCGATGAGGCTCATAAGAGGGGTCCAGGTTCACGTCCTCGATGACGATGCGTACGCCGCTCTGCATGGCCTGGGCGCAGGCCGAGCCTTCATCCGCACGCACGGTGCGAAAATAGTCGAGGAAATCCGGGCGAAATCCTCGCTGGGCCACGATCTCCAGCGCCTCAATCTTTGCGTTATACAGTTGGATGTTGCCAAGATCGGCACCGACCGTGACGATGGCGTTGTTCAGTACGTCTTCCAGGGCCGTCGTGATGTTGTCCGCCCCCAGCAGCCGGCCGCTGAGGGCGTGGAGCCGAGTGGTTGCCTCCAGTTCGGCGGTCAGCCGCTCCTCGCTCTGTCGCAGTGCTGCCTCCGCCCGCTTGCGCTCGGTGATGTCACGGGCGATCTTCGATGCCCCGACGATCTTGCCCTGAGCGTCCCGGAGCGGCGAAATCGTCAAGGATACGTCGATTCGCCTGCCGTCCTTCGCTACCCGCACCGTCTCGTAATGCTCGATCCGCTCTCCGCGCTCGAGCCGCTCCATGAGGGTCGGGAAATCGTCCTGGTGGTCGGGCGGCATCAGGAGGGAGACCGGCCTGCCGACGACCTCCCCGGCGGTGTAGCCGTAGAGCCGTTCGGCCCCTCGGTTCCAACTCGTGATGATGCCGTCCAGATTCTTGCTGATGATGGCATCGTCGGAAGACTCCACGATGGCTGCCAACCGTCGCAGCGTTTCTTCCGACGCCTTGCGGTCCATGAACTGCCCGATCTGGCTGCCGATGGTCGCCATCATCTCCAGCAGGTCCGGGTCCGGATCCCGAATCTCCCGGCTGAAGAATTCGATGACCCCAAGGAGCTCTGAGCCGGACAGCACGGGGGCACCGAAGGCACCGTGCAGCCCTTCCTTGACAGCGGTGGCGACACGAGGGAAATTAGTGTCCTGTGCCACGTTCGGGATCCAGGCGGGCCTACCGCTCTGCCAGACCCGGCCCGGCAAGCCGATGCCTGGGTTAAACGTGCCCTGGCGACAGCATTCCACAAATGCTTCCGCCCGGACCGAAGGCGTGTGCCAAAGTTCCTGACAGCGCAGGACATTGGCCTGCCGGTCCACCGCCCAGAATGCCCCCATGTCCCAGCCGAGGCCATCGCAAACCGCTTGCAAAATGCGTGGGGCAGCGTCCTTTAACGTGGCGGCTTGCGCCATGGCCTGGGTGACGGCCAGGCGAGCGCTACGGCGGCGTTCCAGGCTTTTCCGCTCGGTGATGTCCCGCAGGTAGGCGGTGAATTGCGGCGGGCCGGGCGTTGGAATTCGGGTGATGGCAAGTTCGGCGGGGAAGTCGGTGCCGTCCGCACGCCGGGCCGTCATCTCGATGCGCCGGTTGAGCAGCTTGGCCTCCCCGGTGGCGAGATAGCGGGTCATGCCGCCGCGGTGCCGATCCCGCATCGCCGGCGGAATGATGAGATTGGCCATGTCC
Source organism: Gemmataceae bacterium (assembly GCA_035295665.1). Classification (GTDB taxonomy): domain Bacteria; phylum Planctomycetota; class Planctomycetia; order Gemmatales; family Gemmataceae; genus DATGIQ01. The sequence continues at coordinate 14,708 of DATGIQ010000062.1, forward strand.
CGCCCAAGGACTTCGGCAGGCTCGTAGCCAAAAGTGCGCTGGGCTGCCGGGTTGAACTCCAGTACCCGGCCCTGCTCGTCACAGGTGATGATGCAGTCCAAGGCGGTCTGCAAAATCGCCGACTTGCGTGCCTCGCTCTCCGCAACCGCTCGTTCCGCCTGCCTCTTCTCGCTCACGTCTCGAAAGATCAGGATGACGCCGAGGAGGTTGCCTTGCTCGTCTTTGATCGGGGCGGCGCTATCGTCGATCGCCCGTTCCGTGCCGTCCCTGGCGCGCAGGACTGTGTGGTTCGCCAGGCCGACGATCTGCCCTTCCCGCAACACCCTGGTTGCAGGGTTTTCGACGGCCTCACGGCTCTGTTCGTTGATGATGCGGAACACGGCCTCCAGGGGTTGTCCCTGTGCTTCCACCTGGGGCCAGCCGGTGAGAGATTCGGCGACCGCATTTAGCGACGTGACATGCCCTGCCGTGTCCGTGGTAATGACGGCATCGCCAATGCTCGCCAGTGTGACCCGTAGCCACTCGGACTGCTTGCGCAGCGATTCCTCGGCGAGTCGGCGGTCCGTGATATCACGGGTGAAGCAGCGCGTGTGGACGAACCTGCCGCCCTCCCACAACACGTTGGAGTTGATGAGGACGTGCTTGAGCGTGCCGTCTTTGCACCGCATCCGGGCCTCGCAATCCCGCAGGGTTTCTCCCGCCGACAGCCGCCGTAGGATGTCCTCGATCACGTCTCGGTCGGCATGGAACTCGGCGATGTGTCGGCCCAGGTATTCCTCCCGGTTGTAACCGAGCAGGTCTAGTTCCGCCTGGTTCACCCGGAGGATCCTGCCGTCCGGCCCGGCCCAATGGAGTCCGACCGCCGCATTCTCGAAAAAGTCGGCGAGTTCCTGCTCGCTGCGGCGTAGTTGCTCCTCGGCCTCCTTGCGTTGCAGCAGCCCCGCCGCTTGGTTGCCGGCAACCCCTAGGAGGAGGCGTTCGGTATCGCCGGGGAAGTTCGCCCGTCCGCAGCCCGCCGCCAATAGGCCGTGGTCGTGCCCGTGCCCGATGGGGAAGACCGCCAGACGCAGCGTTCCGTCTCCCAAGGGGTTGGGGATCATGGGCGGGGCGTCGGCGTCCTCGAAGCGCAGCCACGATTCCAGCGACTTCCCGACCTCGTGGGCACGGGCCTCGGTTTCGGCCCGCTGGCGGGTCCGCAGGGCCTCCAGGGGAGGCTCGCCGTCCCGCCGGCGCAGGCGGACGTAGAGGAAATCCGCCGCCAAGATGCGCAGCAAGACCTCGGCCAGACCCCGACCGATGCCCAACGGGTCGGCATTCTCCCACACGGCGGGGAGCGTGGAAAGAGCGACCAAATCTCGCACACAGCGGCGCAGACTTTGCGTTTCATCAGAAGTTGGCTGCATCGACAGCATGGCTTTCTTTTATCCGCCCGTTAGTCCAGCACGCTCTCGCAACTCTCGTAGCATCTCATCGGGAGGGACGAAGAAAGGGTTTTCTTGGAGGATGCCCCCGATAATGACCATCGGGTGCGTCCGCATGATGTCCATGACCACCTCGGCACCGAACCGGGCCAGGTCATACGTTCAGCACACGGCGTCGTCGTACTTGGGCAGGACGTAGTTGAGGCGGGTCTCGTACTCCACGATGTCCTCAACGCCAGGGCGGTCCTCCAGCGCCCACTCCATGTTCGCCACCAGCCGGGTGAGGCGGAATCCTTGGGCCTTGCCGCCTTGCAGCACTTCTTCGATGAGGGCGAGCATTCGATTCTGGTCGAAGTGGCCTTCCCGCAGGTAGGCGTCTTCCCAGCGGCGGACTTCAAGCTGCCCCTTCTGCTCGGCACCGGCCACGTCGATCCCCGCCTGCTCCAGACGCCGCCGATGCTGGGGGCGATGGCCTTCATCGACAATGTGGAATGCCTTGTCGTTCTGCTCGAAGCCTTCCTTGACGAAAGGCAGCAGCACACGGTACTCCTCCTCCTTGCTGTTGAAGAAGGCGCAGACGTGGCGGGAACGGTCGAGCGGGGCCCCCGCCAGCCTTACTCGCTTGTCCTGCTTCACGAGTGATCTCCTTTCTGTCAGGATTGCAGAGACTTGGCCCGTCACCGCAGAGCGGCCGGTCCCTGCCGCCAGCAAGCCCTGACCAGGGACAGACGAACTTACTTCGCCGTCCAAGCCAGCCGAGTCTTCCTGATCGCCTCCCGAAGCTCCAGTGTCTCGCTTTCCTGCTCCAGAAACTCGGTTGCGTCCAGTAGCCAGGAGGCCATTCCGGGTTGGCGCAAACGGTAAAAGACATGCCGCCCTTGTCGCCTTTCCGAGACGATGCGGTGGGCACGAAGCATCATCAAGTGCTGGGAGACCCCGGAATGGCGAATGCCGAGCCTGTCTTGCAGCGATTTCACGTCGCATTCGCCAGCCCGCAACTCCTCAATGATCCGAATGCGCTGCGGGTGCCCAAGCACAGTCAAGAGTGCGGCAAGCTCCCTGGTAACGAGAAGTTGGTGCGGCACGGTTGGTCGCCCTCGTCTTCTAAGATTCAGACACTTGAATATAACGTATGGGCTGGGCACCCGGTGGGCAAGGTCCGGGCGGCTGCCGACTTGGGGCGCGGTATCGAGGCAAGCAGGTGGGAGCCGAGGCTACCTGGCAACCTGCATTTTGGGGTAGGCAGATTTCGATGCGGCGAGCGTGGGCGGCGAGTCCAAGACCTATCGGTTTTTTCACCTGACACCGAACGGACCGTAGAATCGAGGCGGACACACCTGGGCCAGTAGCGGCAACCCGCTGGGCCTCGAAGCGACGGGCAGCGAAGAAGCTCTCGCCGAGTGCGAAGGAGCGCTGGTTGAGGATAAGCCCGTATGCTGACTTGACTCTGACGAACACACTTCCGACCGAATCCGGCACCACTGGCCTTCACCCGAGCAACGGCGATCTATTGCCTTGCTGCCGTTTCGCGGGCAGGTCTGTAAGACGACAGAAGGAATCTGCCGCTGATTGGCGGCAACAGGGTCTGCCCATAGCCGGTCCGGCGCTTGAGTGTGAGCATTAGGCCGCGAATCCCGGCTGAGCGCGATGCCGGAGGCCGTGGGCCGTGTCGGCATGTGCCTTGATATGGGCCATGCCAACTTGCACGTTGGGACCAGAAACGACTACGCCGGCTTTGTCGATCGTCTGGGAGATCATGTACCAATTGTCCACTGGCACGCTCATGAGAACTGGGGCGATCGGGATAGTCATTTAACTTTGTTCACAGGTCCATCGGCACGGGACGAGCGCGGGCTTCGCGGCCTGATAGAGCGCCTGTTGAGGCGTGGCTTCCAGGGTTCTGTGATTCTTGAGCAGTGGCCCAAGCCCCCGGAGTTGTTGGCGCAGGCTCGGGATCGACTGCGCCAATTGTTGTGTGTGGGCCCAGTGCAGGGGAGTGCTTCTGTCGCTTCATCTGTTGGGAGACAGGAGATATCGTGAATCGCATGCGTAACTGGGCCGAGCTATGACATCTCTCCGGGCGGCCCGGCGGCCGAGCTTCAGGGATGGACGGGAGGCAGAGCCAATGGACGATTTCGCACTCGAGCTGTTGCAGAGTAGGTAGCCAAAAGTTCTTCAAGAGATCCTTGAGCCAGAAGTCGTTGGATAGCACGCTCGCTTTGCGGAGGGATTCTCGGGCCGTGAGGGTCAAGATCCAGTGCTCCGCGTAGTCGGCCTCCTCGTCGACGGTCCGGAATTGGCGGTTCGCCACGATGAGCCGCTTCAAGTCCGTGAACAGCTGGTCCATGGCGTTGAGTTCCGGGCACTGCTTGGGCAGCCACAGCAGCACGACCCCAGCCGGGCGGCCAGTTGCTGACTGCGGAGGGCGTCGTGACAAGGAGCCTTGTCCAGCAGCGACAGCGGCCGCCCCGGGTCGTGCTGCCGCAGGTAGCGCAGGAAGGCCTGGGAGTCCTCCTG
>DATGIQ010000063.1:0-5607 GCA_035295665.1 Gemmataceae bacterium
ATGGCGCAGCGGTATTTCCTTTTCTGACAAATTGCTTCCCAAGATGGGGTGGCCTTGTGGTTCGAGACCATTTTCCCTGGCGATCCCTCGTGAACCGTTGTACAAAGGAAGGAGGCGTGGATCGTTCCTTTCGTCGCCTGCACATATCAACAGGTTTCCGTCCAGCGAGGAAAAAGCCGTGTCTCCATTTCTCAAGTTCCTGACGGAGGACTGGTATTTTGCCATTCCGATGATTCTGATGTCGTTGACCGCCTTGACGCTGGTCTTCTGGCGGATTTTTTTAAACGCCAACGCCAAATCGGACATCGGGGAATTCCTACCCATCTTCCAGCAAAAACTGGAGCGCGAAGGGATCGAAAGTGCCCTCCGCTACTGTCGCTCCCAGCAGGGGATTATTCCGCGCCGCCTTTTCCCCGCTGGGTTGGAAACATCCAAACAAGGATTGGCGGCCATGCGCCGGGCCATGGCCAATGCCATCGAACTGGAAATTGTGCCCGAGCTGAACTTCCTTCTCCCTCCGATCCTGGCCATCGGTAAGATTGCCACGATGGTCGGCCTGCTCGGAACCGTGATCAGCATGACCAACACCTTCAACAAGATCCAGGAAGCCCAGGGCGGCGGCAATGTCACCAGCCACGCCGGGGCCATCGGTTTGGCGCTCTATGCCACCGCCCTGGGTCTGGTGACGGCCATTCCCCTCGTCTTCGCCCATGTGCTCTTCAAGGCGTGGATTGCTCAGTTCGAAGTGAAAATGAAAAATGCGGCGCAAAAACTGTTGGTCCTGGTCCAGGCCGTCCGGCCGGGAACCGGCCAACTCGGAGCTAAGCCGGCTGGCGTCGAACCGGCCGCCATGTCTCCTCGGAAGTGATGGCGAGGGCACTCGATCATGGCAGAAAAACGCCGACTTCTGGACGTGTGGATTCTCGAAACGAAGACCGTTTACCGCGAAGTGCCCTATGCGGTGGTGACCGATTGGGTCCAGCAAGGCCGCCTGCTCGAATCGGACATGGTCCGCGTATCCGGCAGCGAAAAGTGGGTTCCGCTTGTGAGTCTACCTGATTTCGCCGTCTACCTACCGAGGCCGGAACCGTTCCGGGCCGAGGACAGGGCCGAGGCGCTGGAGCCCGTGGAGGTCGATTTTTCGTGGAAACGACCGGCCCCTGACGAAGAAGGGGACCCCGACATGATCCCGCTCATCGACGTCAGCTTGGTGCTGCTCCTCTTCTTCATGATGACGGCCAGCGTGGCTGCGGTAGCCGCTCAGGTGAATACACCGGAGGCTCGGTTCGGTGCCCAGTTGGCCAGCGATCCGAGGATGGTTTCCATCAACATCACGCTCGCCGCCGATGGAACGCCCCTGTACGCCCTCAGCCAGGGAGATCAAGCGCCTTCCAAGGACCGGCGCGAAACGGACCTGAATGAAGGCGAGGTTTTGCAGCTGTTGGACGAGCGGATGAAGGAAGAACCCGATCGGGTCGATGTCAGCATCAAGGCAGACCGGAACCTTCCCTTCGAAGTCGTGAAGAAGTTGATGGTCGCCCTGGAAACTCGCTTTGGTCGGAGGGTTATCCGCAAAGCCTATGCCGGCGTGAGTGAAAAGGAAAACCAATGACGTGGAGAATTCGCCATCAGGGTTCTCCCCGAGCCGTCGAGGGATTGACCCTGGATGAGGTAGTGGAAGGGCTCCAGGACGGGCTGTGGGAGCCAACCGATGAGGTCATGGGCCCGCTCGATCGCGATTGGGTGGCCCTCGAAAGCCATCCCCAATTTGCCGATCTCGCGATGGATTTGGACACGCATCCGCCGAGACACTATGACGATGAGACGCATCTCGACTTTAACCCGCTCATCGATGTTTGCTTGGTGCTGTTGATTTTCTTCATCCTGACGACGAGCTATGCCGCACTGCAAAAAGTTCTCCCTATGCCGGGGGTCTCGGCGCAGTCGGTCAAGGGGCCGCCGGTCGTTACCCAGGAGCAGGTAAGGCAATTCATGATCAAGGTGGAGGCACGCCAGGAAAACGGGAAGCCGGTCGTCCGAGTCGAGGGGAAACCGGTGGAGCCGCTCGAACCGGATACCCTGGTTGGAGTCATCGGCCAATGGGTCAAGAAGGAACGCAAGACGGAGCTCCTCATCGACGCCGCCGACGTAGATTGGGGCACGGTCGTGGCCATCCAGGACGCCGCCAAAGGGGCCGGCGTGGAAAAGGTACATCTTCTAGAGCGAACCGAGGAGGCGAAATGATCCCCAGCAATAACGCCGGGAGCCGTCGATGCTGCTTGTTGAGACAGATGGTCTGGTTGCTGGCCGTGGGGTTGGTGTGCGGGAATAGTTCAGCGTTCCCGGCGCGCGCGGCCGAGAAAGGAAGCATCATGGTGGAGAAAGTGGAATATCACGGTTGGAAGAATAACCTCCGCTTGGGCAATGGCGACGTCGAGCTGATCATCACCCTGGACGTCGGCCCCCGCATCATCAGCTACCGCCTGGCCAACGGCAAAAACGTGTTCAAGAATTATGCGGACCATCTGGGAAAGAGCGGCGAAAAGGATTGGCAAATTCGAGGGGGGCATCGGCTCTGGGTAGGGCCGGAAGATTTGACCCGAACCTATGCCCTGGACAATGGCCCCGTCCGATACCAGCAAGAGGGCAACAAGGTTCGGCTCACACCGGCTGCGGACGCGGCCTATGGGATTCAAAAGGAAATGGTTGTGGAGCTTGAACCCCGGGGTAGCCGCGTCACCATCCTTCATCGCATTCGCAATATCGGCCAGGCGGCGACGGAGTTAGCTCCGTGGGCGCTCACGGTAATGGCACCCGGCGGAGTCGAAATCATTCCCTTGCCGCCCAAGCGGCCGCACCCCGGCCCGCCCCAGAATGCCCGCTCGCCCAAGGACTACGCGGCCAATCAGCTTATGGCGATCTGGCCTTTCTTCGACTTCACCGACCCGCGCTGGCATTTCGGCAGCAAGTACATCACCCTTCGTCAGGATGCCATGAAAGGACCTACCAAGATCGGCTTGGCCCATCGGATGGGCTGGGTGGCGTACCTGAACGAAGGCAGTCTCTTTGTCAAGCGGTTCGGTTATGAGGAAGGAAAGCCGTATCCCGATCACGGTGTCAATTTCGAAACGTTCACCAACGAAGACATGCTCGAAATCGAAAGCCTCGGTCCCTTGGTCCACCTCACGCCGGGCAAGGACGTGGAGCATACCGAGCACTGGGAGCTGATTGGCAATGTGCAACGCTTCGAAGATGAAGCGGGCATCGACCGGAATGTGCGGTCAAAGCTGCTCCCCAAATAGCTTTCCGTGGTTGATCAAGCGCTTTCGACCACGCTGACGACGATACACGAAACATTATCGCGGGAGCCGCTGTCCAGCGCCAGCTGACCGAGTCCGTCGGCGCATTGCTGGACATCGTGCTGTTCGTGTACGAAACTGAGCAACTTATCGTCCGACACGACGCCGCTCAGGCCATCGGTGCACAGCAAGAAAAGATCGCCCGGCTGGATCGTCACGGCCTTGACCTCCGGTCCCTCTCCGACTTCTTTGCTCCCCAGGTATTTCCACAAGACATTGCGGTACCGATGCACCCGCGCTTCGGCCGCGGAAATGGTCTTGGCTTCGACCAGTGCCTGGGCAATGGAATGATCAATGGTCAGTTGCTCGATTTTGCTGCCGCGGATCAAGTAAGCCCGGCTATCGCCGACACTGGCAATGTACATCAGGTTGCTCCCCTTTCGCCACAGTGCGGCCACGACGGTCGTGCCCATGTTGGTCAGGTCGCGGTCCAACGAGGCCATGTCCATGATGACGGCGTTGGTATGGACGATGGCCCGACGGATGAGCTGCTTGGTTTCTTCGGTGTCGCTGGTGGAAGTAAGGTTTTTCTTCAGTTCGCGGGGCAGAACCTCAATGGCCTGCTTGCTGGCGATTTCGCCGGCCTGCTGTCCGCCCATACCGTCGGCTACCATGCAGATAATCAGATCGGGAAACTGCTTGACATCGATGGCATCCTCGTTATTCTCGCGGTAATTGCCCAACAGAGTGCATTTGCCGATATTCAACACCAACGCCATGGGGCTACCTCGTTACTGGTTGTGTCCAGTGCGTGCCCGGGAGCACAGATGGGTCTCTGGACAATTCCTCAGCCACCGGACGGAGTTGGGAGAACCATGTCTCCGCTCCGATTCGGACGTATTTTCAGGCCTATTTAAGGCAATCATACCTCCATAGGCTCAAATTGCCAGTTTCTGCGATGAGTTTTTGTTGCGGTGCCGAAAAATAAGGCCCGATCGCTGAGCCGGGAAACGCCACCTCATGCGAGCGCCATCTCGGTACGTCCTTGACCGATTTTACTCTCAAAATCTATAATGCTTTGCAGACTCGTCAGGTAGAAGCACTCTGCCCGAGCCGACAACCCATGGCTGAGGTCCGTCGAAAGCGAGGCTCCCGTGCCGGTTCAGATGGAATTAAAAAGGATCATTATCAGCGAAGTCATCGATCACCAGATGATCTTCCTCAAGGAAGTAGAAGGGGATCGGCTCTTCCCCATCGTGATCGGCATCTTTGAGGCGACCAGCATTGATCGCCGGGTCAAGAAAATGAATTCGCCCCGGCCGTTGACCCACGACCTCATTGCCAATGTAATCGAAAGCCTCGGAGCCGAACTCCAGGACATCTACATCAACGAGTTGCGTGAACACACCTATTTCGCGAAACTACGCATTCGCCAAAATGGCGAGCTTGTCGAGATCGACAGCCGGCCGAGCGACGCCATCGCACTCGCCGTTACAGCCAATGTCCCCATTTACGTGGCTGAAGACGTGATCGGCGAAGCCTGTGGCGAAACCTAAAACGCCCGGGCCATCAGTTCAGGCTGCGATTTGTCAACCCTTCGCGTCGGCCTCCGGCTCGCGCCGGTAGAATCGATTGGCAAGCAAATTCTCAATTGCGAGCACGAGCAGGACGAGGATCATGAGCCACGGAAAAAGCTCTAAGGGCTGCTTCCATCGGCCCTGCAATGCTTCCTGTAACGTTGCGTCGTGTCCGACCGCCAACACGGCTCCGGCGCCAAAGAGGTCTTCAATCCGCTCGGCGGCAATCCGGGTTAGTTGGGATTCCTCCGCCGGAATGTTTACGCTGAAACAGGATGTCCATTTGCCATCCTCTCCGACCAGCGCGTAATTGCCTGGCGTGATCGCTTGCGGTAGAGGTAGGTCCGCCTGCTCCCCGGCCCGCGGCACGATGGCTTCCGTGGCGCTCAGTCCCGGGCCCTTCAGCGTGTACGTGGGGAACCGCGGCGTGGCCGGCAGCGCCACGGATATTTGTTGGCCGGAGACATACTGGTAATTGGCCTCTTCCGCGTCGCCGGCCAAATACGCGGTGGTCTTGTTGGCCAGGGCCATGTAAAACCAGTCCTTCAAATAATCATTCCAGCGCCCCTGCTTCGATAGGTGGCTGAAATCCAAAGGCGTGGTGAATAGCAGCACGTGGCCACGGATTTTTCTGTGATCGAACAGGCGCTCCAGAAGGGCCGGCCGGCCTTGCTTGTCATCGTAGGAAACAATCACATACGACTCGTCCAGTGTTGGCTGCACGTCCCAGT
>DATGIQ010000064.1:0-21470 GCA_035295665.1 Gemmataceae bacterium
ATTTGCGCCGTTGCGGCAACGGCCAGGCCGGCCCGGCCGACGTTCAGCGTTTCCAGAGCGTTGACTTGGCCTCGCCCCTCCAGGCCCAGCACATTCTCGCGCGGCACCCGCACCGCTTGCAGGGCCAGCTCATTCGTGGGCGAACCGAGTTGGCCCATCTTCGCTTCGTCCTTGCCGATCACGAGTCCCTCGGCATGCCGATCCACGATGAAGCCGGTCACGCCCTCCTCGGTCTTGGCATACAAGCAAAAGACGCCGGCCATGCGACCGTTCGTGATCCACATCTTGGCGCCGGTCAATTCCCAATAGTCGTACCAGAGCTTACCTTCACGCTCCCGGAGTTGAGCAATGTCGTGAAAATCAACCCGACGTGGACCGTGCTGGTAGTATCGGCTCTTGGCCGGATCATCGGTCTCGTAGTCGTATTCGTCGTGGTGAATCGGTGCCGGCTCTTCGCTGTCGGACCAACGGTAGTACGCCCCGTCCGGGCGAAACATCAAGCGCCGGGCATCCAATAGGTAGCGCGTCTCCCCGCCCGCAGCCGGCACGAACCGAAGCACTCCATCCGGCTCCCGGTCCACGGCCACCGATCGGTGGTGCGCCCGCGTGGCCACGCGGGCGGTGTCGGAGCCGGCCGACGGTTCGGTGAGTGCGAACGCGGAGATTTGCCCGCTGGCGATCCAGCGGAGATACAGATCACAGGCTTCCACTCGGCGGCCCAGTTCATCGTGCAGACCCGGGGCCCGGCCACAGGCATTTTTCCACTGTTCCAACGCTTCCTTGAGACGGGCTTGCACGGCGCCCAGATCCTCGGTCCACCTGGGGTGCATCAGCTGCTGCCAGGTCTGCTGGAATCGATGGGTCAGGTTGCGGAGAACGGTGCGAGCGAACACGGTTTCTTCCAGGCGATTCTGGAGTGCCGTGACGGCCTGCTCCATCCGCCGGGGATAAGCTGCGTCGACCATCCGCAGGAGTCTCTCGAGCCGGGCCTGGATCTCGCGCTGCAAGGCGGTGTCGCCGACAAAGGCCCCGAGCTCCTTCTGCGCCTTCGGAAGGTCCTCGTCCCTGGCCAGAAAGATCGGCGTGGTGCCGATGCTTGTGTTGGCCTGGATGGTGAGCGAGATCCCGACATCCGCCAGACGCTGGGCATTGCTGATCAGCAGGGCGTAGTCGACTTTCCTCCGGCCTTCACCGCCGAGTTCTCGCGGGATCGGCATGCGGAAGAAGCCATGCCCGCGGCAAAAATCCAGATCCTCCGGATCGGGCCGATGCTGCCGTTCGATGTGGCGCTCGTAGGGAAGGCCATCCCCGCGGGGCCTGCCGAAGTGGCCCGCGAAGTGCGCACGGTACTCCCGATCGCGCTCCGCCAATTCCGCATCGGTGTCGAGCATCTCCGGTACCAGGCGGGGCTGAACCAGGTCGACGGGCTTGAGGAGGAAATCCCCCGAGCGGAACGGACACGCAGCGGCCAGGTACGCTGAGTAGGTCGTGGTCGGAGGTCCCGCACTGGGATCGACAAGCGGACGGCCGGGGCTGCGCGCGCTGCCTTCCAGGTATTGGCGGACGGTGCTCTCGAACTCTTCCAGCGAGACGGCCGTCCTCTGCAGCCACACGCGCAAAAGCGCCGCTTCGATCTCCGCATCTCCGAGGTCTGCGCTAGCGCTGGGCCCTCGTTGGGACCCATACTCCAGGTCGCTGTGGGTTCGCAACAACAGCGCCTTGCCCGCGAGTAAGTGGGCATCCTGCCGAGCGAGCAGCTCCGTGAACTCGGCCACAGCCGCATCATCGCGGATGCGGTTCTCTCGCGAAGCCGAGCCGACGCCGGCGTTCCATTGCTTGCGGGCGGTTCGCCAGTCGTTGACCAGTCCCCGGATGCGTGACCGCAGCACCCGGATCTCGTCTAGCTCGCCCTGCAGCGCCTTGCGCTGGGCGACCTGATCAAAGAGCTGGGCTTCGTGCGGCACCACGGCCAGCCTTCGGCCGTCGGGATGCCAGTTTCGCAGCACGTGTTCGCCATGCTGGAGATAGACCGGAACGTTGGCCGGAGGAAGAAAGCGCCACGCGGCGGCATCGCGGTAGAACTTGGCAAGGATATCGTCTTCCGAATAGCCGGTGCCGCCGAAGATCTGCCCGGCATTGTACGACAAGCTGCCCGGCGCAGTCCCGAGAGCCTCGGCCGCCAGGGCCTTGACCAGACCGGCCCGCGCGACAGACGGAGCGGAGTAGTCGGTCGGTGCAAGGAAGTGGTCCAACGTTTCCATCAAGTAGCGGCCCGCGGCCATCTCGGCAATCATCTTCTTGACCGCCCCAAACTTGCCGATGGTGTCGCGGGCTTCCTCATCATGAAAGAGTCCGGGGAACTGTACTCGGCTGGTGGCGTGGGCGATGGCCCGCCGGCATAATTGGTCGGCCATGCCGAACGCGATGGAAGTCAAATCGGCGGCACTCAGGACTTGCCAGACGCGCTGGATTCGATCGGGATCGACGGCCAGGCGAGTGTCTGGCAACGTAAAGTGGTCCAGGGAAATCCGCGCGATGCCGGCGCCGCGCAAACCGAGCGTGGCCACAGGCTCCAGATGTAACCGGGGGGCATCAGCAGGCACGACGACCAACAGGTTGCCCAGGAGGAGCAGCAGCGAGCCGGTTTCTCGGGCAGCGACAAAGGGCGCTTCCCCCATCCAGCCAGTGCCCCGCATCTGAACAGCATCGACCGCGGCGAAAGAGGCCCACTCCTCGCCGCGGGCCCACCGACCGGCGGCTTGAGCCAGGGCTGGCGACCCGGTGGCCAGCGCTGCCAGATCGCGTGCCCACAAATGCGAGGCGACCCGGTACGCCAGAGACGGATCGCGCCGGCCCAATTCGGCAAGGAGGGCTTTTCGCTGCGGCGGGTGCAAGCTCTCGGAGAAGCCTGTCGGTGCCAGCGACGGGACTTGAGCGATCAGATCGCGCAAGGTGGCGTCCTGAGCCGAGGAGAGCGGTTCGCCGCGGTCGATTCCGCGCCAGGCGCTCGGCCCGAATGCTCCATCGAGGCGGGCGTTCCAGTCCGCAAGCATTGCTTCCATCCCGGTCTTCTTGGCCAGGATGCGCTGCCAGAACTGCGCGGGGTCCTCGTCGCCGCCGGGAGCCTGGACGTACTTGCTCAACAAATCCAGAAGGCACCGCAGGCCTACCACATGGTGTTGCCGCAGTTGCCGGCCGTCCGCCGCGGCCCATGCAAACCGCTGATCCCAAGTACGCCGGGCCCGTTGTTCCGCCTTGCCGAGCAGGGCATGGGCCAGCTCCAGAAGTTGCTGGTGCGCGGCCACGACTCCGCTGTACGGACTGTCCGCCAAGGCGCTGCCGCGCAAAATCTCCACCATGCGCAAGGCAAGCTGCTGGGCATACCGGGCGAGCAACTCCAAGTACTCTGCTCGAGCCCGATCGATCGTGCGCGGCTCGCGCGCGAGGGCCACGTCGAATTCTTCGAGCTTCCGTTCGAGCTTGCCCAGCAGGGCATAGCATTCGCTAATCTCACCGGTGTCCTGACCGTTGAGCGCGAGTGCCGGGGCTGCCTGGAGTCGCTCCGCAAGTGGCTGGACCAGAGCGTGCCAGGAATCCTGGGTATGCGGTAACGCCGGTCGCGTGCGGCCAGCGGCAGTGGCCGCGTCCAGCAGCCGAGTAAGGACGGCGGAGTACACCGGGTAGATGAATCGCTGCTTCCCATCCCGGCCCCAGTCCACCAGGTCGCTCGTGCGCCAGCACGTTTCGCACTTGATACAATTTTCGAAATTCACGACGACTTGAAGCTGTCCGAGCGGACTGACGCGCGATTCGTACACGCGGGCTGGGCAAACGTGCCACAACCCGAGCTGGGCAATCTGGTTCTTGTTTGGCAGCGAACGTGGCCATAGGACGTGGATGTGGGATGTGCCTTTCCGTCCCCCTTCGCCTCCGGGGAGAGTAGCGGTCTGGTAGGAAAGCTGTGCCAGGCGATCATCCCATGCCTGTCCGGCAGAATCTCGGGCGCGGGCGAGGTTGGTGGCCTCCTGCCTGGCCAGAACATAATGGTGAAGCAACCGACCGCGCGGCTGATTCGGTCGGCGGCGGCGAAACAGATCCAAGACGCGACCCCAACCGGTCAAGATGAGCCCACTGATCCCGGCCGCCATCACGAGCATCGCCGCCCCGAGGAGGTCCAGCATATTGATCTGACGGAGCAGGAGCTGGCTTGCCCAGGGAAGCTTGGCGGACAGCGGCGTGCGGTCGTTGGTGTAGACCCGGCGAGCTGCCGACGCCAGGATCGGGGCCAGGCGGTTGAACCAACGCCGAATGGCGGGGGGCAGCTCGGTCTTCCCCGCGTCGCCGGCTACCTGATAACGGAGGCGAATCGTACCGGCCGGTGGGAGGTTAGGGCGCGGACTCCGCGCCAGATCGCGCAGGGCGTTGATCGTGCCGTCCAAGAGGAGCCGGCCCAAGGACGGCCGGCTCATTACATCGCGGAGACGGAGTGCCCGTGTCAGATGACGGAGGTCGGTCCGGATCTCGCCCCACTGTCCGGGCTCGGCAACTCCCAGGAGCAGGCGGATCCAGTTGGTCCACTGGGTGAGCAGCCAGCGGCGTGGACGGCTCCAGATATAGGCCGTCCCCAACGCTAAATCGAGATGGCGCTCGAAAAAGTGCTGCGTCCGCCGCACATATCCCGGCCAGCGGCGTAGAAACTCGACATCGTGCCAGTAATGCGTGTGCTGGAGTGGTTCGAGGTAATGGCGGCGGAGTGCATCCGCAGAGAACCGGCTCCCTTCTGCACGGATCCGGCAGGCAGCCTGGGTGAGCAGCAGCCCCATCGCCGTGGCCGGACCGGTGAAGTTGGGATAGGGAAAATCGATGCCGATGGCGCTGGCGGCACCGCCGATCGCCAACCCCTCGTCAATCAGGTTCGGGATATCCTTGGCCCCGCCGCCGCGAATAATCTTGGCTCCGAAGACACCCCGCTTGCCGTTGGCCAACCAGGGCCTCAGGGCAGGGAGTTTTTCGAACCATTCGATGAGCAGGTTCGGATCGCCGCCGAAGTGTTCCTGGAGGTTGTCGGCCGGAAGCACCAGGCCCACGGACAGGCTCTGGCGGTTCGTGTACACGAATCCTCCCATGTTCAGCCGCACGCTTCGACCCCGCAAGGTGCCATTGCGCAGCAAGAGCTCATAGGCCACCCCTTCTTCCGGCCCAACGCCGAACACCTCTTCAATCGCGCCGGGAGGGAGGTCGATGACTTCTTTGATTCCTTGGAGGAACTTGGCGGATTCGCGCTGGTCGGAATAACGCTCATATCCCTCGCGTGTCACCAGGTGGGAGGCATCGCCCTCGGCAAGGAACACCAAATGGGCGTACAACGGGCCACGCTGTGTGCAGATGCCGATGACCCGGCCGTGGTCACGGATCAAGCTTTCGGCTGTCGTGTCGCTCAGCAGCGCGACTCCCAGACGTAGGGCAGCCTGGGCCAGGTGGTGATCGTAAATGGGCCGCAGGACGGTGTAGCAATGACGGAATGCGTCGGGGTCCCGATAGGTCATCCCTAGCAGGCTGTGGCCGTCACAGAGGAAGGAGCCCCGTTCCACCAACCGGCGCTCCCACGCCAGCGCCTCCACGCCTTCCGGTCCAAGAATGTCGGGGTGAGCCAGGTTTTCGGCGAAGTAGACGCAGCCCGACCAGTTCTCGGCCCCGGGAAAGGGGGCTGCTTCGACCACGGCGACTGTGAACCCGGCCCGGGCTAAACCGATGGCTGCCGTCAGCCCAGCGGCGCCGGCACCGACGACCACAACATCATAGTTGGCAGCAGCCATAGCTCATCTCCGACCGGTGACGGCAACCGGGGAACTCTTGGCAACATCACCCCTGCAGAACGCTCCCGCCCCGGCCGCACGGCTCCGCAATTCCGCAGGCGGCTCGAAGCGCCGACCCAACCGCTGGGCCAATTCGTCCAGCGTGCGCACCACCTTGTCCAGGCCCCGATCATCTGCGTAGTGCAACGGTCCGCCCCGATGCGGCGCCCAGCCGGTCCCGAGCACCATAGCCAAGTCGATCGTCTCCGCATCCAGGGCCACGCGCTCACCCAAGCATGCGGCTGCCTCATTCACCATCACCAAGACCATCCGCTCGCGCGCTTCACGCATTTGCACGGCGGCGGGAAGCTTGCTCAAGACCTGCGACCCCGTACTTCCGAGCTCGGCCGGTAACAAGCTCAAAACTGCCCGGTGCGGCTTTTTTCGCTTGCCCCGATAATGATAAAAGCCGACGCCACTCTTTTGTCCGAGCCAGCCGCGCTGGCGCATCTCTCCAAACGTTTGGGCCAGCGCCGCCAGACCCGGCTGGTCCGCCATGCGCTCGGCGAAGGTGGGCCAGAGCGCCTGGGCGACGTGATCCACCACATCTAACCCGACCTGGTCGAGCAGTTCCAGCGGCCCCATCGGCATACCGAAGCGGCGCATGGTCTGGTCGATGTGCTCCACCCGAACCTGCTGAGCCGCCAGTAGGACGGCTTCGAAAAGGTACGGCATCAGGATGCGGTTGACGATGAACCCGGGACTATCCCCGGCCTGCACGGGCGTTTTGCCCAACGAAGCCGCCCATCGGGACAGGTTCGCCGTCGTCTGCTCGCTGGTTTTTGGCGCACGCACCACCTCCACGAGCGGCAGCTTGTGGACTGGGTTGAAGAAATGGAGGCCGGCCACGCGCTCGGGATGAGCCAATCCTTCTTGAAGCTGGCGGACCAGAAGAGAGGAGGTATTTGTAGCCAAAATGGCCGTTGGCCGCGTGCGCTGCTCCATTTGCCGGAACAGACTTTGCTTGAGCGGCAACTCTTCGCTGGCGGCTTCCACGACGAGATCCACATCCCCGAATCCTTCCCACGTCGTAGTCCGACCGATGGCCGCCAATTTCTGTTGGGCCTCTTCGGAAGATAGCAAGTTACGTTCCGCCGCCTTCTGGAGCAGAGCCGCGATGCGATCGATGCCTGCGGCCAGCGCCGCTTCATGGATTTCCTGCACGATGATGTCGAACCCGCGCAGCACAGCCAGCTGAGCAATCCCCGCGCCCATGACACCGGCACCGACGATGCCGACACGGCGGATCGGCGGCGTGGAATCAATGGGCAATCGTTCCGGCAGCTTGCGCGCCTGTTCGTTCTGGAGAAACAATCCAACCAAGTTACGGCACGCCGTTGTCCGCGCCAGCCGGCCGATGGCTTGACGCTCATACGCTAAGCCGGCTTCCATCCCCCGGTTCACGCCGACTCGTACCGCTTCCAGAGCCTCCACGGGCGCCGGCATCTCTTCTGGAACGCGCCGCTTCAGGATCCGCAAGGAACCGCGGAAAAGCAGCGATCGGCCCACCCGATTCGACTCCAGCAGACGTTGCCGCCAGGTGAGCAGAGGTAAGCGAGTTCTTGGACGCTTGCCGTGCCGGAGGGCCGTGTGTCCCAATCGGCGGAGTTGGGTTGCAAAGTCGGAATCGCTGACGGCCACGGCATCGACAAGGCCCCAGCGTAACGCTTCACTGGCTGTCAATCGCTTGCCGCCCAGAATTATTCGCAGGGCGCGCTCCAGACCGACGCGGCGGGGGAGCCGTTGCGTTCCGCCCCAACCAGGAATGAGTCCCAGCTCGACTTCGGGAAACCCCAGCTGAGTGTTCCGGTCGCCGCGTGCCAGGAGGTAATCGCAAGCCAGGGCGAACTCGAGTCCGCCGCCCAGACAGGGCCCCTGAATGGCAAGGAGTGTGGGCATGGGAAGGCGAGCCAACTTGCCGAAGATCTGCTGACCGAGTTCTGAGAGGGCAGAGGCATCGTCGGCATTCTGGATGCTGGCAAAGGCGGCAAGATCGGCGCCGGCGATGGCTTTCGCGGAAGTGGCGCTCCGAATGGCCAGGAGCTTGACCGACGGCGTGTCGGCCAGGCAATTGAGGGCCGCGTCGACGTCGGCAAAAACGTCCCGGTTAAAGACGTTGACGCTCCGACCGGCGACATCCAGCACCAGGACTGCCGATCCCTCCGATTGCTTCTCGATCCGAAGATTTGCCCTCTCGAAGAATGCCATGCCGACTCCTTTTCAGGCGCTTTCGAGGAGAAGAGCCGCTCCCTGCCCGCCCCCAACGCAGAGTGTCGCCAACCCGCGCCGGAGGCCACGTCGCCGCAGCTCTTTCAACAGCGTGATTACCAGGCGCACCCCAGTCGCTCCGACAGGATGCCCCAGCGCGATGGCGCCCCCATTCACGTTGAGCCGATCCGGGTCGAGCGCTCCCAGTGCCTCGGTGCGAGCAAGTTCTTCCCCCGCGAATTGGCGGGATGCAAACGCCCGCTGATTGGCAATCACCTGTGCCGCAAAGGCCTCGTTCATTTCCACGAGGTCGATTTCCTTCAGATTCAAGCCCGTGTGTTTCAGAAGCTGGCTGGTGGCGAAGACCGGCCCCAACCCCATCCGCCGCGGATCGCAGCCAGCATAGTGGAAGGCCCGCAGATAACCGAGCGGCCTTCGGCCTTCGGCGCGCGCTGCCGCGCCGGACATGACCAGCACCGTGGCCGCGCCATCCGTGATGGAACACGAGTTACCGGCCGTCACAGTGCCGCCTTGCTTGAAGATGGGCCTCAGCTTGGCCAGGGCTTCCATACTCTGCTCGGCCCGCGGACCGACATCTTGCTTCAGGTGGAGTCCCGCTACATCCACCCGAACGATTTCCTCACTCAGGACGCAGCGCTGCTGGGCCGCCGTCGCCCGCCGGTGGCTCTCCAAGGCGAAGGTGTCTTGCTCCGACCGTGACACATGGAATTCATCAGCCAAAACTTCGGCCGTTTCTCCCATGTTCAACCCGCTGACAGGATCGGTCAAGCCGAGCTTGACTGCCGGGATGGGCCGGAAGTGCCGCGGGCGGAACTGAAGCAGGACGCCCAGCCGGCGCCACCAACTTTTGGCACGGCTAAGCTCGAGGAATTGGGCCATCGCTTCCCGGCTGTACAACAGCGGAATCTGGCTCATCGACTCGACGCCACCAGCCAACACGATCGTTGCTTCGCCGAGCTGGACGAGCTGGGCTGCCGTCGTGATCGCTTCCATTCCGGAGGCGCAATTGCGATGGACGGTATGGGCAATCCGAGCTTGGGGTACACCGGTCCGCAATGCTATGACCCGGGCAATATTGGGCGCATCCGGTGGAATGGCGGCGTTGCCGAAGACGACCTGGTCAATTTGTTCGGGTCGGATTCCCGCACGCTCAAGGACCGCCCGTGCGGCCACGACGCCCAGCTCCACGGCGTCAACGGTCATGAGCGGACCGAAGGCCTTGGCAAAGGGCGTACGAACTCCTTCAACAATGGCAATGTCAAGCATGGTTCACACCGAGCACCGAGTCCTTCGCACTCGGCACTATTGCTGTGGCGGTCCGTCCGCGCTGCTGCCGTGCGAACTGTCGCGCAGACGGCGGCGTTGGACTTTACCGAGGAAATTCTTGGGCAGCTCAGAGACAACCTCGATGTGGCGTGGCCGTTTTTGTTTGCCGAGATATTTTTGGCAGTGGCTCTCCAGAGCGGCCAAATCCAAGTTGCTGTTCTGCCGGGGCACAATCAAGGCTTTGATGATCTCGCCGCGCTCCCGGTCCGGCACGCCAATCACGGCCGCCTCGGCCACGCCGGGGAACGTGCTGAGGACCTCCTCCACTTCCGCGGGGAAGACCAGAAACCCGGAGGTCTTGATAATGTCCTTTTTGCGGTCCACGATCGTGAAATAGCCATCGCGGTCTCGTCGGGCCAGGTCGCCGGTGTAGAGCCAACCGTTTCGCAAGGCCCGAGCCGTCTCTTCCGCGTTGTTGAAATACCCCTTCATGACCTGCGGGCCACGCACTACCAGCTCACCCACCGCGCCAACCGGCAGTTCTTCCAAGCCGGTGACGGGATCCATGATGCGAGCATCGGTGTCCGGCAAGGGTAAGCCAACCGTTCCGGGCCGATTACCCTCATCGAGCGGGTTGACATGGGTCACTGGACTCGCCTCGGACAGACCGTACCCCTCGACAATATTGCGCGGGCCAAACTTCTCGAACGTGGTGCGCACCGTGTTGTCCAAGGCAGCCGCCCCGGACAGGACGGCGCGAACGAACGACAGATCGCGGGGCTTCTTCTGCAATTCCCGGTTGAGAGCGGCGATCAGGGCTGGCACGGCCGGAACCAGGCCGATGCGTTCGCGCTCGATCAGGTCCATCACGGCTTCGGCTTCGAAGCGGGGGTGGAGGTGGATGGTCGATCCGGAAACAAGGCTGGCCAGCATCGAAACCGACAGCCCATACGCATGGAACAAGGGGAGCACCGCGAGAACATTTTCGGAGCCGTCTTCCCCTCGCCCCCAGGCGCGCAGCTGGATGGCGTTGGCCACCAAGTTGCGGTGCGTCAGCATGACCGCCTTGGGAGAGGCAGTGGTTCCTCCGGTGGGCGCCAGGAGCGCAACGTCTTCCTCCGGCACGATCGGTCCGGACGAAAGGGATTGCCGGCTGCGCGCGCCGCTGCGGAGCATCTGGTCGAAGCGATGGACATGAGCCTGTTCGCGGAGACGCAGCGGCCCCCGCCGCCGCAGCCGTTCCACGCGATACAGCCACCCGCGCCACGCAGGCATCTTATCCGCCAGGGAAGCCACCACGACATGTTCCAGCGGCCCGTGGCCCAAGATTTCCATGAGCGGCGGAGCAAGGAGATCGAGGGTGACCAGCAGATGACAATCGGTCCGCTCGATCCACTTTTTGAGTTCCTCGCCGACCATTAGTGGACTGAGCTGAAGGACGGTGGCTCCCGTAAGCCATGTCGCCTGGAGAGCAACCAGGTATTCCGGGATATTCGGCAAAAGCATCCCCACCTGCCGTCCCGGCCGCGCTCCCAGATTCGCCAAGGAACGGGCGAACGAGCGAGCACGGTCGGTCAGCTCGCGATAGCGAATTGCCTTGCCGAAAAGTGTGCACGCGGGCCGCTCGGGAAAGCGCAGCGCCGCCGATTCCATCAAGGTGCTGATAGGAATATTGGGGTAAGGCAATGACGACGGCACGTCACAGGGATAGGCGTCCAGCCAGACCCGTTGCCAAAGCGGGACGGCCCGCCGGCTAGGGCCCTGCCCGAAACCTACTCGTGCCATCGGTCCATCTCCTCCTTCGCCAAGCGAAGGCTGTTAGCTATCCGTGATCCCCATCTATATGGTTGAGCAATCCGTGTGCCGCACGGCCTTTGATCGGGCGTCGTCCCGGACTCCCCACTCCGAGGGAGCGCGCAAGGCGAACCGAACTGGGAACGGTGTTCATTGCCCAAAAAGAATCGGGTTTCCGATGGGGGCGGAAGATGCTTGCCTCTTCTGCTCTACCCGAATTCTAGGTTACGCAGCTCTGCCAGACAACGCCCCCGGTACGAATTGTGCTGGCAGAAGAAGCGTGCGCAACCGAAGATGCCGAATTTTCCAGTGCACAATTTCTCGTTCCGACCTGGGAATGATTGTTCGCGCGGACAGTTTGTGATTAGAATTTCATCGGGGGAAGTGTATCGTTTTGCCACAAGCGAAAGGCGTTCGAATGGCTTCGCCATTACTGAAGAGTGAGGTTCCCGGTTATCCGTGCCGTCATGGCAAGGTCCGTGACATCTACGAGCTGGGCGACCGGCTGGTGATCGTGGCCACGGACCGGATCAGCGCGTTTGACTGGGTACTCCCGACGGGGATCCCGGATAAAGGGCGAGTCCTGACCAACCTGACTCTGTTCTGGCTGGATTACCTGGGTGTGCCGAATCATTTACTGAGCATGGATGTCCGGCAAATGCCGTCCGCTTTTGCCGAGCGCGCGGGCATGCTAGCCGGACGCTCCATGTTGGTGCGAAAAGCCCAGGTCGTCCCCATCGAGTGTGTGGTGCGGGGCTATCTGGCGGGTTCGGGATGGAAGGAGTACCGGCAGACCGGCAAGGTCTGTGGCATCGGCTTGCCCGGCGGTCTCCTAGAAAGCGAGCAACTCCCCGAGCCGATCTTCACCCCGGCGACCAAGGAGGAAACCGGCCACGACATCAATATCTCTTGGGACCAGATGGCCAAGATTACAGGGCCGGCTTTGGCTTCGGAGCTGCGCAGCCGCAGCATCGACCTCTACCGCCGCGCCGCCGACTATGCCCGGACGCGCGGGATCCTGATTGCCGACACGAAATTCGAATGGGGCCAACTTCCCGGCGGCGAGCTGCTCCTCATCGATGAGGTTTTGACGCCGGACAGCTCCCGCTTCTGGCCGCTGGATTCCTATCAACCTGGCAAGAGCCCGCCGTCCTTTGATAAGCAGTTTGTGCGGGATTGGCTGGAAACGACCGGCTGGGACAAGAATAGTCCACCGCCGGAATTGCCGCCGGAGGTGGTAGAACGCACCCGGGCCAAGTACTTGGAAGCGTACGAGCGCTTGACGGGAAAGAAGCTGCCGGCTGCCTGATCTCTGGTTGCCGCACTGCCCGAAAGCGCTTTGCATCCCGGTTTCGCAAGGGGATACAAGCCCGGAGCACCAGTTCGCGATCTTGCGACAAAGCCACCGGAGGATCGGGTGGCTCGAGAAATCAACGAAGAAACGAAAACCCAACCGTCCGACCGGCCCGCTAAACCGGCGCGGGATGATCCGTGTCGCCGCACTCAAGAGCTTCCGATTAACACCCCTGTCAGGAACACGAGCAAGCCGCCGATGACCACCTGGAACACGGCCGCGGGCAGGGGTGTTTCCATGAAACGGTGACGGATCCAGGAAATCACGCCTAGTTCGATCAACACAACCGCGATCGCCAGTCCCGTAGCGAGGCGGAATTCAGGGATCAGATAGGGCAGGGTGTGACCCAACCCGCCCAGAGCGGTCATGAGCCCACAGACAAATCCGCGGATAAGTGGCCGGCCCCGCCCGGTGAGGCTGCCATCGTCGGAGAGCGCTTCGGCGAAGCCCATACTGATCCCGGCCCCAAGACTGGCGGCCAGGCCTACCAGGAACGTGTCCCAGCTGTCCTTCGTGGCGAAGGCGGCGGCGAACAGGGGTGCCAAGGTCGAAACCGAACCATCCATCAATCCCGCTAGGCCCGGCTGAACCACCTGAAGCACGAATAACCGGTGCCGCGTCGCCGCCTCCTCTTCGTGGGCGCCGGAAACGCGCTGCGCCTGCTCCAGCGTATCGGCCAAATGCGAATGCTTCCGTTCCTCTTCGGCCAAATCGCCCAGCAATTGCCGGATACTCGCGTCCGTGGTTTGGCGGAGCGCCGTTTCGTAGAACCGCTTGGTTTCCAGCTCCATCAACTCGGTTTGCTTCCGCACGGCGGCCAACCCAAGAGGACGCACGAGCCAAATGGGTCGGCGGCTCACGAACCCTTTGATGTCCTGCCGTCGGATCAGCGGAATGTGTTCGCCGAATTTTTGGCGGTGCAGTTCGATGAGCCGGTGTCGGTGGTTGTCCTCTTCGGCGCGCATTTGCTGGAGGACCTGCGCCGTGGCCGGGTAGTCGGCCTTCAGCCCATCTGAGAAATCATCGTAAATCCGCGCATCCTCCTCTTCCAAGGAGATCGCCAACGCCAACACTTCTTGCTCGCTGAGGCTCTTGAACGAACGCATGCGGCTACCTCCGGCTTCTCCTGACAGGGCGCGGTCTCCGAACCGTGTCCCGACGCAGGGAGTGCCAACGACATTCTATCGGTTACGCTTCCAGTCGGGGCCGAGTCCCCGATCGGTTTCGCGGCGGTTTGCAGAACCGCGCGGTGTCACGCTCCATGCGGTTCTGCAAACCGCCGCGAAACGAAAACGGACACAGATGCCGCTGCCTCTCCTCGAACCCGGCAGCGAATCATAGGTTTGAAGAAGATGCACTTTCGCAATCATCCGGAGAGTCAACCATGAGATGGGTCCATCTTTTGGCCGTTCTGGCAATCGTGTCGGCGGGAAGCGCTCAGGCAAGCGACCTGCGGGCCGGGGCGGCGGCTGTCGTGATCAACCCGCCAACCGGAACGCCCATGGCAGGCTATTATTCCGCGCGTGGCTCCACCGCCATCCTGGACAACCTGTACTGCAAATCCTTGGTGCTCGAGCAGGACAGCGTGCGCATCGCCTTGGTGGTTTGCGACCTGATCTCCTTGCCCCGGCGGTCGATCACCGAGGCGCGCAGGCTCATCGAGAAGGAGGCGGGGATTCCAGGCAGCCACGTCATGATCAGTGCCACACATACCCACACAGGGCCAGTCGTCGCACGGGAATCCAGCCGTGATGATCTCGACGGCGGCAGCAGCGATCTGGGGAGGCGCTACACCGAAGCCTTGCCGGCCTTGATTGCCCAGAGTGTGTCGGAAGCGCTCAAAAAGGTTGCCCCGGCCCATCTGCAAGCTGCCAGGACCAAGGAGGACCACCTCAGCTTCAATCGCCGTTTTTTCATGCGTGACCAGACCGTCAGCTGGAACCCGCGCAAGCTGCACCCGGATATCGTCAAACCCGCTGGTCCAATTGACCCGGAAGTTGCGTTTCTGCAGTTTGCGACGCCGCAGTCGAAACCGATTGCCACCTATGTCAACTTCGCCATGCATCCGGACACCACGGGCGGCGACGCCATCTCCGCAGATTATCCGGGTGTGCTTGCCCGGCTGCTGACGGAGTGCCAGGGGCCGGACGTGATCACGGTTTTCGCGAACGGCTGCTGCGGCAACCTCAACCATCGCAATATCGGCTGGGCCGACGTCCAAAAAGGGCCCCACGAGGCCCGACGGATTGGCACCGTCCTGGCGGGGGATGTTTGTGATGCCTTTCCCCTCCTCCAACCGCTGAAGACGGGTGGATTGCAAGTAAAAAGTACGATTGTTGCTTTGCCGCTCGCCCCAGTCCGCGCGGCGGAAATTGTGCAAGCCAAGGATGTGCTCAAGCGGATGCGCGATCCAAAGACGCCCTTTCTGGAAAAGGTAAAAGCCTTTCAGGTTCTGGACGTCGCTGCTCGGGATGGCAAGCCGTGGGAAGTGGAAGTGCAAGTGATCTCTTGGGGCAATCAAGTGGCGTGGGTGTCGTTACCCGGCGAAATCTTTGTCGAGCTGGGCCTGGCCATCAAGAAAGCGTCGCCGTTTCCGTACACGTTCATCGCGGAGCTGGCCAACGGCTCCATCGGTTATATTCCGGATCAGCCGGCTTATGCACAGGGAAATTACGAAGTGGTCAGCGCCCGGTGCGCGGAGGGATCCGGTGAAATGCTGGTCGAAGCGGCGGTCCGAGCATTAAAAGACCTGTATCACGGGGTGCAACCAAGTCCATCTTCCAAGGAACGTTAAGCAATGGGCACACTGGATAAGCCAGCCGCAGGCAAGACCGCTTCGGAGCGCCTTGTTTCGATCGATGCGCTGCGCGGCTTCGATATGTTTTGGATTGTCGGCGGTGAAGGGTTGGCCGAGGCGATCGCGAACTGGATCGGCGGGCCGACGAAAGAATTCGTTCGTGAGCAGCTAACCCATGCGGATTGGGCCGGCTTCCATTTTTATGACCTGATTTTTCCGTTGTTCCTGTTCCTCGTCGGCGTAGTCTTGCCGTTTTCCCTGGGCAAGATTCGGGATCGTGGTCAGACCGGTGCAGCAGTGTATGGGCGCGTGATCCGGCGCACCGCCCTCTTGTTCTTCCTGGGGCTCGTCTACTACGGTTTCTTGCAGTTCAACCCACCGGAGCAACAGCGCTACGTGGGCGTCTTGCAGCGTATCGCCGTTTGTTACCTTTTCGCCGCCTTGATTTACTTGAATACGGGATTGCGTGGCCAGGTGATCATCTTGCTAGTAATCTTGGCCGGCTACTGGGCCTTGCTTGGCTGGGTCGCGCCGCCGGACTCCTCGGCCGGTGACTACACCAAGGAACACAACCTGTCCGGATGGGTGGACCGCCATTATCTTCCGGGGAAGATTTTCAAGGATTACTACCAGTACGGCGACAATGAAGGGTTGCTGTCGACGCTGCCTGCGGTCGGCACCGCTCTGTTGGGTGTTTTGGCCGGGGAGTGGCTGCGCTCGCAGCGGGCACGCTGGCTCAAGCTGCTAGGGCTGATGGTTGCCGGCGGCGTGTGTCTGGGTCTCGGCTATCTATGGGGCTGGTGGCTTCCCGCTCCCTATCAATTTCCTGTGATCAAGAATATCTGGACCAGTTCCTTTGTACTCTGGGCCGGTGGATGGAGTCTGCTCTTGCTGGCCTTGTTCTACGGAATCATCGACGTGCTTCAGCTACGCGCCTGGTCGGTTTTCTTCGTCGTCATCGGCATGAATGCGATAACGATCTACGTGGCCGAGCGCATCCTCAATTTTGCAAACCTGTCGCAGTTCTTCCTGGGAGGAATTGCCAAGGTTTGCCGGGACCAATTTGGAGCGCCGGTCCAACAGGTTATCTTGGCCGCCGGCGCCCTGGCCCTGGCGTGGCTCTTGTGCTTCCACCTGTACCGGCAACGGATTTTCCTGCGCGTCTGATTGGATTTGGCCCCGGTGAGCACGACCGTGCGGTTCTGCTCACCGGGGCTCAACGCAAAATGCGAAGGGATACAGAGGCTACCGCCTCAGCGTGCCGGGCTCGGAAACGGCTTCCAAGGTGGTGCCAACCATTTCCTCATCGTGCACATCCAGGGCCAGGTCGCCGAGCGACACAATGCCGATCAGCCGCTTATCCCGATTGAGCACCGGCAGCCGGCGAACCTGATTCTGTTTCATCAGCTCGGCTGCCTCGGTGATATCCTGCTCATCGAAGACGTAAACAATCCCCGGTGTCATGGCATCGCGAACCCGGGTACTGAGCGGATCACAGCACCCCGCCGTCGCACGGATGGTGATATCCCGGTCGGTGATCATGCCGACGAGACGATCATCGTCGCCGCAGATCGGTAAGGCCCCCACGTCCAGATCCTTCATCTTCTGCGCGGCTGCGGCAACACTCTCGTTGGGCCGGACGCACTCCACGGTCGGCGTCATGACGTCTTTAACTTGCATGGCCATTCTCCTTTCATTGGTTGCGCCGGTGGCTTCGAAAACATTGCGGACCATGGGGCCGCTCGGTTCCTCTGGGTCCGGCGAGATAAACGGCAGACCAGCTTGCTCCAAGGTCTCATCATCCAGCGGCAAATCCTCGCTCTCCGAGGCTTCGGTTGGGCCTGGGAGAGGCTCCAGTTCCAGATGCGTCCCGCCTTCCGCTTCTGGCTCTTGATACGGTAACGGCTGCTTTGGTTCGGTCATTGGTTGGTCCTCCCTTGATGGGCTGTGGAAAGAGTTCCACAGGGCACTCCAGTTTTCTCATGCACTTGCCGTACCGAATGACCGAAAGGCGGGTCAGCATGTGCCAATGCATCCCTAGAATTCGGCCAAAAGGTACTTGCGAAGCTCATCCGTTTGGTATTCAATAGGAGCCTGTTTGACCGGGACAGCAACCGGGTACCTCTCCTCCCATGCTGCGCCTCTGCGCCGCCCAATGGATTTGTGATCTGCAATAGAGAATAGACGGAGACTCGCCGCTACCCACTCATGGATCGTTTCAGGAAAGCCATGTACGGCCTTTCTGGCGATCGTTTCCTTTTCAGGAGAGCACCATGACCCGTCCGAAGACCCGACTCGCCGGTCGCCCGCACCTCGAGAATCTGGAAAGCCGGCTGCAACCTGGCTCTATCATCGTGGGCCAAGGGTATGGCTGGTCCTTGTTGGCAGACAATTTGTTGAACTTGGGCCAGGGCACGCTGGCTTCAGAGAGCTTGATTTCCCAAGCCTCGTCAGAAAGCAGCAGACGATTCCGGGAAAGCGGTCCCAGCAATGTGCCCGAACAAAACATCGCGATCGCCCCGGTGATGGTTGTCCGGAGCCAGCCGACCAGCCTGCCGATCAGCAACCTGGTGGAAAATGTAACGGCTAGCTTGAGCAACGACGATCTGGGACTCCTGGCGCTCGCCGGCCGGCGGAACGCGGGACACTTGGTCGCGGCGCCGGAACCGGTCACACATTCGCCCAGCCCGACCCCCATCCGGGCGGGTTTCGTCGAGTCGCCGATTGGCGTGGCCACGCCGGCGCAGCCTGCCTTGGGCAGCCAAACTCATTCGGGGGCATTCGCGCCCTCTGTGAGCGGTAAAGGTTCCGCAGCCACGGGGACGCAGGTTCAGGGGCAGCCAATCCCGTTGAGCGACGCGCATGCTGAGACCGAGGCGACACATATGACTGTTGCAGCACGGCCGGTCGCCAATCTCCATGTCACGGTTACGCATCTCACAGCGAACGGGGTCCATGCTTTCGCTTCGCAACCCGTTTGGGCGACCTATCTCGGCAGCTCTGGAGAGGATCGTGTCCTGTCCGTGGCTCTGAGTCCGGTGCCCGGCGCTGCTCAGCCGATCGTAGTGACGGGCTTCACGCAGAGCCCTAATGACCCCACGGAGTTCGATGCCCTGTTGGCCACGCTTAGCACCGACGGGAAATCAGCCACGGTGATGACCATCGGTTCAGGCACCGGCACTCGAACGGAAGGTCACGGCGTCGATGTGGATGCTGCCGGCAACCTGTATCTCACCGGTCAGACCGGCCAAACGGGTGTCCCCGCGACAACGACCGACCTGACCATGCGCGTGGAACCAACCGGCACGGTGGATTGGTCGGTTGCCTTTGGAGCTACCGGCGCGATGAGCGTGGGGAACAGTGTCAAGCTCGATTCGACGGGGACCAATCTGTACATGGGCGGCGGTCAGCAACTCCCCGGTGACGTGGAGAACGTCCTCGTGGTCAAAATGACGAACCTGAACGCTGCCTTGCCCAGTACGGATCCATCAACGGGCGGGTACGCTACCGTGTTCACGTTTGCGCCACCCAACAACACCGCATCCCGGGAGATCAACTCCATCGCGGTCGACTCCCAGGGCCACGCCGACTATGCATTCAGCCGGCATTTGGGTCCGGACGTCGGAGCTGGTTACGCTCAGGTGACTCTCGATGGCTCGTCCGTGAACTCCACGTATTTCACGAGCACGGGTGGCAAAGGCGGCGCGTTCGGCGTCACCGTGGACGCCTCCGATGACTTCTATATCACCGGCGCCGTTGGAAATCCAACCAATGTGGAGCTCCTGGTAGCCGAGTTCACTCCCAATGTCGGACAAGTGTACGCCACGGGTTTTCGGCTGTCCGGAGTGGATTGGATCGGCCGCTCTGTCCAAGCGGACGGTTCCGGCGACGCGTTTGTGGCGACGGTTTTTGACCAGGGGACCGGCGGCAACATGATGCTTGTCGAGGTTGATCCATCCGGAAGCTCGATCCTGGATCAACAGGGTGATGCATACGGTTCCAATGATGACCAAAACCGTGGTCTCGCACTGGATACGACCAATAATCTTGCGTACATGGTGGGATTCACGAATTCCCCGGACTTCAATTTCACAACGGGAAGGTTCCAATCCACGTACGGTGGCGACCCGTACGATGGCGTGATTATTCAGGACCAGCTCATGTGAGCGGTCGATTCACCGTTCGAAGCAGGCGACCCCGGCCTCATCGTGTGGCCGGGGTCGCCGGTTTAGCTACGAACCATTTCCACGCCACCGGCCGCTTCTCCCTGCCCGTGCGGATCAAGCCGAGAATTCCGCTGGGAAGTCCCCTTTTGTTTTGCGGAGAACCTTTGTGCAGCCTTCCCCGTGCAGCGGAATTCCCCGCGGCCATCTAGAATAGATTCTATCGTGTTGTTGGGGAGGATCGTTCATGGTGCGGAAACTCATCGAGTGGGCCGTCAATAGCCCGCTCATTACCCTTCTCATGGCCTTGGCTCTCGTCGGTGTGGGTACGCACGCCTTTCTTTCCATCAACGTGGAGGCCTACCCGGACCCGGCGCCGGCAATCATCGAGGTGATCGCCCAGTATCCGGGGGCCTCGGCGGAGGAGGTGGAACGCCAGGTCACGATACCGCTCGAAGTCACGCTGGCCGGGATGCCGGGGCTCAAATATACCCGCACCAAGTCGCTTTTCGGCTTGTCCCACCTGCGCAACCAGTTCGAGTATGGCATCGACTTCTATGCGGCCCGCCAGGAGGTTATCAATCGGCTGCAATTCACGCAGCAGTTACCAGCCGGCGTCACGCCACAAATCTCTCCGGAAACGCCGACGGGCGAAATCTACCGCTACACCCTGCGCAGCCCACAGGATGCGCTGAAGCGGGACCTGTATACCTTGAACGATCTCAAGTCGCTGCAGGATTGGGTGCTGGAGCGGCAGTTCCGGCGGATTCCACGGATTGCCGACGTGGCTAGCTCCGGGGGCACCGTAAAGCGGTACGAGATCCATCCTGACCCCGATCGACTCCGCCGCTATGGCATCACGCTCCAGCAGTTGCAAAACGCCATTGCCAATAGCAACGGCAACGTGGGCGGCGATTATCTCTTCCAGGGCGGCACGGTCCAAAACGTTCGGGGCATCGGGCTCATTGGCGGCGGCCGCGATCCCGTGGAGGAAGTGCTTGGCAGGCACGATCCGCAACAGGCCGTCGTCCATCTCCGCGATGAGGAAGATCGCCGCCTTCGACAGATCCGTGAAATTGTAATCGCCTCCGTGAACAACGTGCCAGTCCGTGTGGAAGACGTGGTTGAAGGAGGACCGATTCGCTCGGCCGGAGAAACCGTCGGTAAGGAAGGGGTCGTGGTTGGCAATCAGACCCGCCTGGGCAAGGTCAGCCTGAGCCGTCCGAAACGCGATAACCAAGGCCATGAGCTTGTGGATAAGGACGGCAACGTCGTCTGGATCGACGAAGACGAGAAGATTCAAGGCATCGTCTTGCTGCGCAAGAACGAGGATTCTCTTCCCGCTTTGCACGATGTAGAGGCCAAGGTCAACGAGCTCAATGAAAATCGCGGCCGGCTCCTCCCAGGGGTCCAGGTCGAGCCGTACTATGACCGCACTGATCTGATCAATGTCACGCGCGAAACCGTGCGCGAGAATCTCTTCCTGGGCATGGGGCTTGTCGTCGTCATCTTGCTCATGTTCCTGAGCAATGTGCGGAGTGCGCTCATCGTGGCCATCAATATCCCGCTCGCTTTGTTGTTTGCTTTTTCCATCTTGTACTACCGCGGGAAATCAGCCAACCTCCTGTCCATTGGTGCCGTCGACTTCGGCATCATTGTCGATTCCTCCGTGATCATGGTCGAGAACATTTATCGCCACATTAGCTCCGGGGAGTATGCGGACCTGCCGTTGCGGGACCGGATCATTCGCGCCAGCCACGAGGTCGAGCGCGGCTTGTTTTTCTCTACGGCCATCATGGTATGCGCTTTCTTGCCGCTGTTTACGATGCAGGGACCCGAAGGACAGATTTTTGGACCGATGGCCGCGACTTATGCATACGCTCTGGGCGGAGCTCTTTTGCTGGCCCTGAGTGTTGGCCCGGTCCTGTGCCAGCTCCTGTACAAGAATTTGAAACCGGCGCGTGAGAACTTCCTGGTACGGTGGCTGAAGGCCAGCTATCTGCGGCAACTCG
>DATGIQ010000065.1:0-3077 GCA_035295665.1 Gemmataceae bacterium
TGATGGAACCGCCATCTTTTGGGATCCGGTCAGCAACAAGAAACAGACGGTGATTCCGTGGATCCGCGGCATCCGAACGCTGTTTTCGTACACGTTCTTTGCCGTGGCACCCAATGGCAACGCCTTCGCCGCCGGACTTTACGATGAAGTCAGCTTGTTCACCGTGAGCAAGTTTGGCAAGCCCTGAGCGCTCTCCTTGTGCGGTCCGCGCCGACGCTTCGGATTGGCGAGCTCTTCGGCCGATCCGAAGCGTCCGCGCGCCACTTCCGGTTCTCTTCTTAGACGAATCTATTTCGCCGTTGCTCGCAGATCCATGCGGTTCGACAATGCGATGCCCCCGGTGATACAATGGGCTCGGATGCATCCCGACAGCTCCCGGATTTGCTTTCCGTTGCCTGTGACCGCCCGTGGGGGAATTGCCGTGGCCGAGTATTGGAAATCGCTCTTTGCTCTCTTCGTGGTGGGGATGGCCGTCTCCACCGTTGCCGCGCAACAGAAATCTGAACCAAAGGCCGGCGCTCGGGAGCTTGCCGCCAAGGCGTTTCTCGAGCTGCTCGTCAAGGGAGAGTTCGCCAAGGCCACAAATCAGTTTGACGCCGCCATGCTCAAAGCCTTGCCGCCGGACGAGCTGAAGAAAACCTGGGAAAAGGTCCAGAGTGATGCGGGTGCTTTCCAGCGGCAGGTGGGTAGCCGGTTCGAGACTTCGGGCCAATTTGACATCGTCCGGGTGACATGCGAATTCGCTCACACGAAGCGGGATGCCCGCGTCGTTTTTGACAAGGACGGCAAAATCACCGGCCTCTTCTTCGCCCCGATCAAGAAGCCCTTGCCCACGGGGATCGAAGAAATCTGGGAAGGCACGCTCAAAGCCGGAATGGTAGAAATCCGCCTGGTCTTTCACTTGTTCAAGCAGAAGGACGGCAGCTACGCCGGCACCCTGGACAGCCCGGACCAGGGTGCCAAGAATCTCGTCCTCGACGAGGTCCGCGTCAACGGGGACTCCGTGCACCTGGAGCTGAAGAGTGCCAAGATGGTCTTTGAAGGAAAACGAGCCAAGGATGGCCAGGAGATCGCCGGCGAACTGAAGCAAGTCGGGCAAGCCTTTCCGCTCACGCTCAAGAAAGTGGCCAAGGCGACGGAGTCGAAACGCCCGCAGAACCCGCAGCAGCCATATCCGTATGACGAGGTGGAAGCCCGCTATGAGAATAAGAAAGCCGGCATCCGGTTGGCCGGGACCTTGACGGTGCCCCGATCGGGAGGCCCGTTTCCGGCCGTGCTGCTCATTAGCGGTTCCGGACCGCAAGACCGGGATGAGACGATTTTTGGCCACAAGCCGTTCCTGGTCCTGGCAGATTATTTGACGCGCCGGGGCATCGCCGTGTTGCGCGTGGACGACCGCGGCATGGGTGGCTCGACCGGCAATACCATGGAGTCCACGTCCGAGGATTCTGCCGAAGACGTGCTTGCCGGCGTGAACTGGCTCAAAGGCCGAAAGGAAATCGACACTTCCAAGATCGGCCTTCTCGGGCACAGCGAAGGCGGCATCATTGCCCCGCTGGTCGCTAGCCGGTCGCATGATATTGCGTTTATCGTGCTGTTGGCCGGGAGTGGCTTACCGGGCGAAGAGATCCTCTATCTCCAGGCGGCCGCTCTACTGAAAGCCACCGGGGCAGACGCAGAGGAGATCGCCACCGCCAAAGCCATGCAGAAACACATCTTCTCCCTGCTCCGCCAAGAGAAAGATAAGGCCGCCGCGGAGACAAAGATCCGCGCAGCCATGAACGACTATCTGGCCAAGCTCGGCAACGACGAAAAGAAGAAACAGCTCGAGTCCCTGCCGTTGATGGAAAGCCAGATCCATATGGTTGTGTCGCCTTGGTTTCGCTATTTTCTGGACTACGATCCTCGGCAGGCACTGCGTAAAGTCCCTTGTCCGGTCTTGGCCCTCAACGGCGAGAAGGATTTACAAGTCGATGCGAAGGCGAATCTGAAAGCCATCGAGGCGGCCTTGAAAGAAGGCGGTAACAAGGATGTCACGATCCAGGAATTGCCCAATGTGAACCATCTCTTCCAGACATGTAAGACGGGAGCAATTTCCGAATATGCCGCGCTCGAAGAAACGCTGGCACCGGCCGCGCTCGAAACCATCGCGACCTGGATTCAGAAACGAACGCGTATTTCCGCAGCGCATTGAAAAGGCGGCGGCATGAACACGCAGCTCCCGGCAGCTTCGATCGCGCTTGCCATCCTGCTGATCGGATTCACCGATGCCGACCAGGATCGTGTCCCTGCCGGTCCGCACTCTCCCGCGCGGTCCGCTCCCCAGTGGAAGCTGGTGTGGAGCGATGAATTCGACGGCTCGGCAATCGACCGCAGCAAATGGGATTTCGATCTCGGCACGGGATACTGGGTTGCCATGCCCAATCCCTGGGGCGGCCTCTGGACCAAGGGCTGGGGAAATGCGGAGCTGCAATGCTACACGGATCGTCCCGAGAACGTCTCCGTCAAGGACGGCATGCTCCACATCCGCGCGCTTCGGGAGCCGTACCGCGGCAGCCTGTATACCTCAGCCCGTCTGAAGACAAAGCCGAACGGAAAATCGACTGGATTGTTCACGAAGAAGTACGGCCGCTTTGAGTTTCGGGCCAAGCTCCCCGTCGGCCGAGGTCTGTGGCCGGCCCTTTGGCTCATGCCCCAGGATGAAAAATATGGGCCCTGGGCCGCCTCCGGCGAAATCGATGTCGTGGAGTCCAAGGGTCAAGAGCCGACCAAAGTTTACGGCACACTCGTCTACGGCTCGCAGTATCCGAAGCAGACGTGGGTTGGCAAGGAATTCGTCCTACCCAACCGCGGCTCGATCGCGGACTTTCATATCTACGCCTTAGAGTGGGAACCCGACGAGATTCGCTGGTACGTCGATGGACAGCATTATGCAACTCAAGGTTTTTGGTGGAGCTGTAGCAAGACGGCGACAGTTCGCAAGACCAATGACAAGGGCAAAGCGTATCTCTACTCCATCGAAGGCGTCGATCCCGCCAACGAAGCCGATCTCAATGCATGGCCGGCACCGTTTGACC
>DATGIQ010000066.1:0-4170 GCA_035295665.1 Gemmataceae bacterium
CATAGTGGGGTCTCCGTGCGGGTAGACAGAATATCCAGCTGCAAAACTATCCGCGCGAGGCCCCTTTGCCCAGCCCAGCTGACGCAGCAACCCTCATAAAGCCAATGCGTTATGCATATGCGGAAGGGCGGTTACGCCCAATGAATTGCAAAACCCCTGGCTTGGCACTTGCGACAGTGGTTTGGCACGAGCCGGGCATTGCCGGTACGCCGCAGCGTTTGCTGCACCGATTGGTGCGACATGCCCAGACGTTCGCCGATCTGCTGGTACGTCCATCCCCGCGCACGCAGGGCAGCCAAATCCTGACGACGCTGCCGACCGGGCGGCCGGCCCCGCGATCGATGCGCTCGCGGTTCTGCTTTGGCCACGCCTCCATCCTTCCCCGGGCATTGGTAGAACTTCATCCCCCGTGGACGAACGACCGGCGGTGCATGGGCAGGCTCAGGGTATCTCGACCACTTCCCCGCCGGCACGGGTGGCCAAGGCGCGCTGCACGAGGGGACTGGTACGGTAACTGAGGAAGCGCACCGAGGCATCGGCCATGCCGAAGTTGGCCCCCCCGGCGTGCAGGCTGAAATAATGCCACTGATCGCACGGGTTATTGAGATCGCCGGGGCTGAGCTGGTAGGCCGCGGCGTGGTGGGGATCGGGATGCCCGGGACGGCACGGCTGCCCGGAGGAATCGGTATGGCCCAGGGGATTGAGCTCATTGCGTTCGGAGATGCCCAGGATCACATCGCCATCGCCGTCGCCGCTGACGCCAAAGCCGGCAAAGAACCAGCCAAAGATCAGATCCGCACTCGGCGGCCGCTCGCCCACCATGAGCGTATGGCTCAGCCCATCGCTCACGTCGGCCATGCGCACGCCGGGTGGGCAGCGGCCGGTGGTGTTCTGCACCGGCACCAGCATGCCATTCATGCCGGTTGTGTGTCCCGTGGTGGGATCGATCTCATCATTGGGGGTCGTGAACGCCGCCGGGGCGGTGTTGCCGGTAACCGTGTGGCCGCCGCGATGGCAGATGCCGCTGACCCCCTGGTATGCCGTGAAGGCGATGGTGAAGGGGAGATGGTGATCCAGCACCTGGGTCGCTACCAGCGTGCGGCGATCGGCGGGACAACTGAAGAGCGGCTGTTCGGTGCCGAGGCCGACGAAACGCTGGTTGTCCCACGGATAGTACCGCCGGGGCAAGCGGACCTGGAGGTTGTCTTCTTCCTCTTGCATCTGCCGCCACACCGCTTCTTGCTCGACATAGGGCAAGAGCCGCGTCATCCAGCTGAGCATCCAGTACTTCTGTGTCTGCTTGACCGGGGCCGCCGAAAGCCACGGCATATTGTCCAGGCCGGGCGGGAAGGAAGCGTGCTGATCGTGGTAGTGGTGTAAGGCCAGCCCGATTTGCTGGAGATGGCTGGCACATTGGATGCGGTTGGCGGCAGCCCGGACCATTTGCACTGCGGGAACTAGGAGGCCGGCCAGCACGCCCAGAATGGCCAGGACGACCAGGAACTCGAGGAGGGTGAAGGCGGTTGGCCGGGAGACCGCCGTGAGGCAGCGCCGCATGGGTTGCGCTCCTGTGCGAGGAGGCGGTCCGCGGTACAATAACCACGCCCATCCTGCCGGCGCGCAGACCAGCCGCCGACAGGAGGCCGGGCCGGTGAGGAGCTTGCTTGGCCGCAGAGCCTCACCGGCCGTTTTCCGATTCCGCGTTCAAGTTCGTTGCCGATAGGATTCCACGCGGTGTCGAGCCACCGCAGTCTCCATCTGGCCGTGCCGGATTCAGCCGTATACGATCTGGCGATCGTGCCTGGTTCGACCGCATACAAGCCTGAAGCGCTAGCGAAGGAAAGCGCGGCCCTTCGCTAGCGCTTCAGGCTTGTATGCAGGCATCCCTGGGGCAAGCACCTCCTCGAACCGTGGCAGCAGGCGTTCGGGCCGCCAGGCTTCGGCCGCAGCTCGGCAGCGGCGGGACTCCTCTGCATAGAACGGCGGATCGTCCCAAAGCCGGATGATTGTCTCGATCCACGGAGCCATTTCCATGGCGCTGGGCACCTGGCGAGTGCTGGGCGTATACCCCTGGGGTACATCGAAAAGGAAACCGGCCTGCTCCAGCACCTCGGGGACGCCGCCAATCCGGTTGGCCAGGACGGGAATGCCATTGAGGAACGCCTCCACCGGCACGCGCGGGAACGATTCACTGCCCAAGGATGGCAAAAGTACAATTCGGCTCAGCCGGTAGAAGGCCCGCGGATCGGGCGTATTGGCCATGACCGAGATATTCCCCAGCGCAGCAAGGTCCAGCCCGGTAGCCTGCAGCCACTTGGCAGTGGCTCGGCCTTCCACGACCAGGAGGGGGATATCGGGCCGTCGCCGTGCCAACTCAACGGCGATGCGGGCGAACAGGAAGACGCCCTTCTGTGGCTGCGGGTTGACGAACGTGACATACCGGCCCTCAACCGATTCGCAGCGGAGCCGATCCCAGTTCCAGGGACCGGGGATGGGAGTCGACTCCAGTCCGATGGTGCGGCGGTAGTGGGCCTGGGCGAATCGGGACGGCACCAGCACCGCATCCACTTGGCGAAACGGCTCCCCACTTTGGTACGCGAGGTTATGCAAGGCAAAAACCACACGGATGCCCCGTTCCTTGGCCAGACCGATCAGCTCCCGCGTTACCCAGTCGCCTCCGTAGGTCAGGACCACGTCGGGCTGGAAGTGTTCCAGGACCCGTTCGCACAGGGCCAGAAAGCCAACGCCCTCTTCCGGCGTGGGCGGCCCCAACCGTGGACCGAACGGACTGCCGTAGACCTGAACGGCCACGCCGGCCTGGCGGAAGCGAAACACCGACAGGGGACCTGCCGCGGCCGCTGCCTGGCGCAGCTCGAACTCACACTGCTGCGCAGCCAAGATCTGATCTAGGCGCGTGGGCATTTCGAAGTCCAGGCGTGGTCCGCAGAGAACGCGGCAGGCCCAGTCACGCCGCGCCAGGAGTTCGAGCAGCTCGCGGGAGCAGACGGCGGCGCCGCTAGAGGGGTCCCAGTAGCAGTGGTAGGAGCAGAACAGAAGCCGCGGCGGGCGACGGCGGGGAACTCTAACATCGCAGGCCATTTTCGTTACAGCCCCTTCTCTCCCCGCTGTCCCGGACCGCAGCTCCCCGGTTCACTCTCTCGTTCGTCTTTATCATTTTCTCACTCCATGCACATCCCAGACCATCACCGTGGCGTCGCAACTGCCCGTAGCTAGTGATTTGCCATCCGGCGCAAACGAGAGACACGTCAATCCACCTTTATGGCCCTTCAGGACACTCAACAGCTGGAGCGTTTGCCCATCCCAGAGCTTGGCCTCCGCACCAATGAAGAAGGATTGTCCCCAGCTCGCGGATGCTATTAGTTGCCCGGATGGCGCAAAAGCAACCGCGACAACAGGAAATGAATGGGCCTGGATACTGCCTCGCTCTCGCCCGGTGGCGGCGTCCCACAGGCGCATGCGATGCAAGATGTCTCCCGTCACGATGGTCTTACCGTCAGGGGCATTAGCCACTGCCATGATCGCATCGGCATTGTCCTTAAAGCTCATTTTCTGGGAGTGCGCAGCCACATCCCAAAGCATTAGCTTTGAATCGAAACTCCCCGTCGCCAGAGTCCGGCTGTCAGGAGCAAAACATAGATCCCATACCCAACCCGCATTATCCAATGTCACATAGGTGTTCGCCTTGGACGGATCCCATATTCTGACCGTGTGATCATCACCAGCGGATGCTAACACCTGTCCATCTGGTGAAAATTGTACTACTCGAATACTCTGGTCATGCCGCCCTAGTGTGAGATGGATTTGGCCGGACCTATCCCACAGCTTGATGGTTCCATCGTCACCACCAGACGCAATAAACTTGCCATTAGGTGACCAAGCGACTGATTTTACAGCCCCTTGTTGAGCCGCGATACGGCGTAATGGGGTCGGATTCGTGGGTTCCCATATTCTCACCATACCATCTTCGCAACCCGTCACCAACAGCTCACCATGAGGAGAAAATGCTAATAGGGCCCGCGAAAAAATAACTTCGTCGATTTCTAGTGTTTGCGGGGAGTAATGACATAGTTCCAATCGCCATGAAAATCAGCGGGCTTCAATTTCAGTGTTGCCATCTGTTCGTCACTGACCTTGATGCCCGTTTCGTAG
>DATGIQ010000067.1:0-6006 GCA_035295665.1 Gemmataceae bacterium
TTCAACCGGCCGGATCATGCCATCGTGGACCACGACACCTACGTCCTGGTCAGCGACGGCGACTTGATGGAGGGGATCTCCTCGGAAGCCGCTTCCCTGGCAGGCCACCTGCGGCTGGGCAAGCTCATGGCCCTCTACGCTGACAATCTCGTCACCCTCGGGGGCAGTGCCAATTTGTGCTTCACCGAGGATCGCCAGGCACGCTTCGCCGCGTATGGCTGGCACGTCCAGCGGGTCGAGAACGGCAACGATGTCGCCGATCTCACCGCGGCCATCGAAGCGGCACGCGCGGAAAAGGGCCGTCCGTCGTTCATCGACGTCCACACGCACATTGGTTACGGCAGTCCCCACAAGCACGATACGTCGGCGGCGCACGGCTCGCCCCTGGGCGTGGAAGAAGTGCGCCTGACCAAGGAAAACCTGGGCTGGCCGGTCGAACCTTCCTTCGACGTTCCCCCGGAGGCCCTGGAACACTTCCGCGCGTTCGCGGAGCGCGGCGCGGCGCGGCAGGCGGAGTGGGAATCCCGGTTCCGGGCCTATGCGAAGAAATATCCCGAACTGGCCGCGGAGTTCCAGCGGGTCGTGCAGCGTCAACTCCCGCAGGGGTGGGACCGAGACCTACCCACGTTCCGCCCCGACCAGGGACCCCTGGCTACCCGGGCCGCTGGCGGCAAGGTAATCAACGCGCTCGCACGCCATCTTCCCGAGTTGATGGGTGGCACCGCGGACGTGGCCCCCAGCACGGACACCAACATCGACGGGGGCGGCGACTTTGAACCGGACAACCGGGCGGGGCGCAATATGTACTTTGGCGTCCGGGAGCATGCGATGGGCGCCATTCTGAACGGGCTGGCTCTGCACCGGGGGTTTATTCCGTATGGGGCCACCTTCCTGATCTTCAGCGACTACATGCGGCCGCCGATGCGGCTGGCGGCCATGAACGGCCTGCCGGTGACCTACGTCTTCACTCACGACAGCATCGCCATGGGAGAGGATGGCCCGACCCATCAGCCGGTGGAGCAACTGCTGGGCTTGCGCTCCGTCCCCGGCCTGACCGTCATCCGGCCGGCGGATGCCAACGAAACCGCCGCCGCCTGGCGAATCGCCATTGCGTCTCGGGACCGCCCGATGGTCCTGGTCCTGACCCGGCAGAAGCTTCCGGTGCTCGACCTGGCCAGCTATCCCAGCATCGCGGCCGGGGTGCCGCGCGGCGGCTACGTCCTGGCCGATGCCGGCGATGGGACGCGGCCTGCCATGGTGCTGATCGCCACCGGCTCGGAGGTGCATCTAGCCCTGAACGCCCACTATCGGTTGGCCCGCGAAGGCGTGAAGGTCCGGGTCGTGAGCTTGCCGTGCTGGAGCCTGTTCAAGGCACAGCCGGAGCCGTACCGGAAGGAAGTGTTGCCGGAGGGGGTTCCTCTGCTCGCCATCGAGGCCGGCGTGACCCTGGGCTGGGATTCTTACCTGGGTCCGCCCATGCCCGTCCTCGGGGTGGATCGCTTCGGCGCCTCGGCCCCCGGTGATGTCGTGATGCGCGAGTACGGCTTCACCGTGGAGAATGTGTGCCAGCAAGTCCGGACCTTGCTCTCGTCTACCCAAACGTAGATGCCCGTTTCAGACATCTTAACGCGATGGAAATGGGAGAAATATCATGCGAAAGCCGAAGTTGAACGATGCCAAGGTCGAGACCAGCGTCCCGGCGGGCAAGGTGAAGAGCCTGAAACTCTCCGGCATCCACAACTGCTGCCAGCCGTGTTGCGAGGCCATCAAGGAGGCGATCGCGACCGTGGACGGCGTAACTGGCGACACGGCCACGCCGCGCCAGACCAGCTTCGAGGTCAGCGGCGACTTCAGTGCCGCCGCGTTGATCGAGGCGCTCCACGCGGCCGGTTTCCACGCGGAAGTCGAGGAATGAGCAACCCCACATAGAGGAGTATCCCGACGATGATTCAAGTGAAGCGAGTCTACGAAAAGCCTTCTCGAAAAGACGGCTTGCGAGTCCTGGTTGATCGCCTGTGGCCGCGCGGCCTGACCAAAGAGCGCGCGGCGGTGAAATTGTGGCTGAAGGACGTGGCCCCGAGCACGGAGCTGCGCAAGTGGTTCGGCCACGACCTGGCCAAATGGAAGCAGTTCCAGACCTGTTACCGGAAGGAACTCCGCGAGAAGAAGGACGCGCTCAAGCTGCTGAAGCAAAAGGGTGAAGAACACACCGTCACCCTGGTGTACGGCGCGCGGGATGAGGAGCATAACGAGGCGCTGGTCCTGAAGAGTGTTCTGGAAGGGCGCAGAACGAAGCACGAAGGATAAAGGATAATCAGAAAGTTCTTGATTCATCCTTCCGAGATGATCATGCACATTCGACTCAAGACACTCCTGCTGCTCGTGTCGCCGCTGCTGCTGGCGGTTGCCGCGGCTTACGTTCAGTGGGGCACGCTGGGTCTCCCGGTGCTGCCGGTCAACCTCACGATGACCCCCGAAACGGCCGTGGGGCCTTATGGCTTCCCGGCCTGGCTCTGCATTACCCACTACGTCAACTTTCTGTTCCTGATCCTGCTCATCCGCAGCGGCTTGCAGATCCTCATGGATCACCCCCGGCTGTACTGGAACGTCCACTGCACCCCCGGCAGCGAGTGGCTCCGCCTCACTCCGGTCGAGGTGCCCAGGGATCGCGTCTGGACGGCAAAAGATGACTCCCGCTACCTCACCCCCTGGATCGGCTTGCCTGGCTACCGGCACACGGTCGGCATGGCCCGGCACTGGCATTTCCTCAGTGCTTTGTTCTGGGTGGGCAACGGCCTGGTCGTCGTGGTTCTGCTGTTTTGCACCGGGCAGTGGCAGCGCCTGGTGCCGACATCGTGGCAGATCGTGCCCGACGCCTGGGCCGTCTTCGTCCACTACGCCACCTTGCACCTGCCGCCGGAGCCAAACGGCTTCTACCACTACAACGCCCTCCAGCAGCTGGCGTATTTCGGGGTCGTGTTCGTCCTGGCCCCCCTGGCGATGCTGACCGGCCCGTCGATGTCGCCGGCCTTCACGGCCCGGTTCACGTGGTATCCGAGGCTGCCCGGCAACCGGCAAATCGGCCGGTCGATCCACTTCCTCATCATGTGCGCCTTCGTCGTATTCATCATTGGGCACGTGACGATGGTGGCGCTCACCGGGTTCGTCCGGAACATGAACCACATCGTCGTGGGTACGGACAACGCCAACCCCATCGGCCTGTATCTCGGCCTGGCGGGGATCGGCGTGGTCGTGCTGGTGAACGTGCTCGCCAACTGGATGGCGTGGAGGCACCCCCGCGCCGTCCAGCACGCCGCCAAGGCGATTGTCAGCCCGGTCATGGGGTTCCTGCTTGACCGGCCCGCTCCGGTGGCCGAGTTCGGCCGCGCAGACATCTCGCCCTTCTTCTGGGTCAACGGCGCCATGCCAACCTGCGATGAGTGGAAAACGCTGGCTGCCGGCGATTTCAAGGGCTACCGGCTCAAGGTATACGGCCAGGTGGAGAACCCGGTCGAGTTGTCGCTGGACGACCTGCGGGCGCGGGGCCAGAAGACGCAGATCACGCTGCACCACTGTATCCAGGGCTGGTCAGGCATTGCTGCGTGGGGAGGACTGCCGCTGACGGAACTGATGAAGTTGGTTCGGCCCGGACCCAACGTCAAGGCGGTCGTCTTCTACTCGTTTGGCGAGGGCGTCGAGTTCAGCACGGGCGTCGCGGGCGGCCAGTATTACGACAGCCTCTCGATCGAGAACGCCCGGAACCCGCAAACCTTGCTGGCTTACGAAATGAACGATCAGCCGCTCGCCCATCTGCACGGGGCGCCGTTGCGGCTGCGTGTAGAGAATCAGCTCGGCTTCAAGATGGTCAAGTGGATTCAGGCGATTGAATTCGTTGCCGATGTCCGGTCCATCAACGAGGGCGAGGGCGGCTACGCCGAGGACCACGAGTATTTCGGCGAGCTGGCCAACATCTGACGCCGGCGCCGGGCGTGCGTGACGGTCTCGCAAGAGAAAGGAAAACCACATGGAATTGGGCATGATCGGACTGGGCCGGATGGGGATCAACATGGTGCGGCGCCTTCTGCGGCCCGGTCACCAGTGCGTCGTTTACGACCCTCATCCGGAAGCCGTACAGGCACTCGCCAAAGAGGGGGCGGTTGGGACGACGTCGCTCGGCGACAGGGTGCTGTCCATCCTTCGTTACCAGTTCGGCGGCCATGAGGAAAAGGTTGTCGCCCCGAAGGGAGGCACGTCATGACCGCCCCCCTCCGTTCGGACGCTCTTGTTTTTTTTGGCGCCACCGGCGACCTGGCGTACAAGCAGATCTTCCCGGCCCTCCAGGCGCTGATCCGGCGCGGCCACCTCGACATGCCTGTCGTCGGGGTGGCCAAGTCCAAATGGAATCTCGATCAGCTCAAGGCACGGGCCAACGACAGCCTCGAAAAGCACGGCAACCTGGACCCGGTGGCCTATGCGAAGCTTTGCTCTCTGCTGGGTTACATCGACGGGGATTATGGCGACCCGACAACATTTACGAAGCTACGGAAGGCTCTCGGCGGCGCCAAGCGGC
Source organism: Gemmataceae bacterium (assembly GCA_035295665.1). GTDB lineage: Bacteria > Planctomycetota > Planctomycetia > Gemmatales > Gemmataceae > DATGIQ01. The sequence goes on from DATGIQ010000067.1 coordinate 4,571, forward strand.
CGCTGTACTACCTGGCCATCCCGCCCAGCCTGTTCGCCACTGTCGCCGAAGGACTGGCGAAGGCGGACTGCGTCAAGAACGCCCGCGTGGTCGTGGAGAAGCCGTTCGGCCGCGACCTCGCCTCGGCCCGGGAACTGAACCGCACGCTGCATCGGTTCTTTCCCGAACCGGCCATCTTCCGCATCGACCACTACCTTGGCAAGGAGCCGGTCCAGAACCTTATCTACTTCCGCTTCGCCAACCCGCTGATCGAAGCCGGCTGGGATAACCAACACATCGAGAGCGTGCAGATCACCATGGCCGAGAGCTTCGGGGTGGCCGGCCGCGGCAAGTTCTATGAAGGGGTGGGGGCGATCCGCGACGTGGTGCAGAACCACATGCTCGAAGTAATCGCCTGTCTCGCCGAGGAATGCCCGGCCGGGAAGGACCACGAGGCCCGGCGTGACGAGCGCGGGCGGCTGCTCAAGGCAGTCCGGACGCTCGACCCGTCTGAGGTCGTGCGCGGCCAGTTCCGCGGCTACCGGCGCGAGCCGGGGGTGGCCCCCGACTCGCAGGTCGAAACGTTCGCGGCCCTCCGTTTTCACATCGACAATAAGCGCTGGAAGGGGGTGCCGTTTTTCGTGCGCGTGGGCAAGTGCCTCCCTGTCACCGCGACGGAAGTGCTGGTCCGGTTCAAGCGCCCGCCGCGACCCGTGCTGGATGAAACCGGGCCGGCGCTGGACTGCTACTGCCGCTTCCGCTTCAGTCCCGAGGTGGTGCTCGCGCTGGGTACGAAGGTCAAGAAGCCGGGGGAGCGCATGGTGGGGGAAAGGATCGAGTTGGTCGCTCATTACCAGCCGCCCGACGAGATGGAGCCTTACGAGCGCCTCTTGGGCGATGCCGCTAACGGCGACGCGACCCTCTTCGCGCGCGAGGATTCCGTCGAGGCCGCCTGGCGTGTCGTGGACCCGGTCCTCGGGAATAAGACCCCGCTTTCCGAGTACGAGCCCAACACCTGGGGACCGCCCGAGGTGGAGCGGAGTCTGGCGCCCGCAGGTGGCTGGCACAACCCCAAGCCCAAGGAGGCGTCCGCATGACACAACTTGCCCCCGTCGTGTTCCTGCTCGATGTCGATAACACCCTGCTCGACAACGATCGGATCGGAGTTGACCTTAAGCGCCACCTCACCCAGGCGTTCGGGGCCGAGCGGCAGGAGCGTTACTGGACGATCTTTGAGAAGCTGTGCGTGGAACTCGGCTACGCGGATTGTCTCGGAGCGCTACAGCGTTACCGGGCCGAGAACCCGCGCGACCCGCACTTCTTGCAGCTGTCCTTCTACCTGTTGGATTACCCATTCGCCAACCGCTTGTTCCCTGGCTCGCTGGACGTGATCGAGCAACTCCGCAGCTGGGGGCCGACGGTCATCCTTTCCGACGGCGACGTGGTATTCCAGCCGC
>DATGIQ010000068.1:0-10014 GCA_035295665.1 Gemmataceae bacterium
CAGGAGGACACGATCGGTCAAGCGTCCGGCGATGTCGGGAGCCAATTTCTTGCGGGCCAAGAGCTCTTCCGCCAGCACGGCATCCTCGGTCTGAACGAGGCAAACGCCCCTACACCTCATGGTAGGTCTCATTTGGGATGACGTGGCTGTACGAATGAGGAGATACGCAGGCTAAATCCTCGTCCAGGGCCGTTTCACGCGCGACAGGGAGGTTGAGGGACAGTCGTGGCCATGCGCGCGGTGTTTCAGACAGGGACTTGGGGTCGCAAATCCGTGAATGCGTTGCGCCAGGGGGTGGCGGATGCGGGTCGGGAACATCAGCGTGTCGGAACCAAGGCCATCCAGGACCTATGCGGAGGTCTTTGATGGTGTGCCCAGCCAACACGATGGCAAAGATGCCGCGGTCGTGGCCGAGTTGGCGGCGTTAGGGAAAGGTACGCTTTGGACCTATCAGCCGGCCGATGCCTGGGAGCAGGAACTGGCTTATGGGGTGGACGGGATGATCGCGCGATGACGACCCGGCTCTTGGTCGTGAGCTCGCGCGGCACGCCGTGCTATTCGAGCCTGCGGGCATCGGTATGCCAAGCCACCGTCTTGACCTCCTCGTTCTGGCAGAGGCATTTGAGCAGCCGCACGCCGGTCTTGGCGGTCAGTGATCCCTGATTGTCTCGGCAGCGCCGAAATTCTTTAATTCCAGCTCCCACTTGGCCACATCTTCCTTCTTGCCGGTCGCCTGGCATACCTCGACGAGCCTACTCAGGGCATCGGCGAGCAGGCTTCGACTTTGCAGTGGGATGGCCTTCTCATCCTGTTTGAGAACCTCATAGCCTGCCTCGAGAAGGGGAGCGGCCTCGGCATACTTCGCTTGGCCCAAGAGCGCGCCGCCCAGCAAGCTTCGGACATTGGCAACTTGCCAGGGGCGAACTTGCTTATCCTTCGCCAGCTTTTCGCGCAGCACCAGGCATTCGCGCAAGACCGATTCCGCCGACGAGTATTGTTTCAGATCGAGCCAACCCTTGCCCACGAAGGCCAGTGCGCTGGAAAGTTGAGGGGTGTTCGGCTGAAACTGTTGCCGTGCCGCGGCCAGGCATTCCTCGATCAGTTTGGTCGCTTCCATGGTCTTGCCGGCTTTGCTGTAGGCGATCTGCAGGTCGTCACCGACTTTCAGGGCGGCCTGGGGTTCGGACTTGTGGTAGGCCTCTTCCAGCAAGGGGATTGCCTTTTCTAGCCGGCCGGCGTCGCGGTAGGCGACACCCAGGTTTGCCAACGTATTCAGCGTGCTGGGATGAGTCCGGCCAAGCTCCTCATCCTGGTACTTGAGCGCGTACTCGTAGAGAGGAATCGCTTTGTTCAGTTGCTTGGCTTTCCAATACATCGCGGCAAGGTTGTTGTACGTAGTCAGGGTGTCTAAATGGGTGGGCCCCAGCTTTTTTACTTGCCGATCGCGAACCTGCTCGAGCAAACGGGTTGCCTCAGATAGTTTGCCATCATCACAGTAGCACACGGCGAGGTTATTGAGCGTGATCAGGGCCTGCGGGTGATCGGCAGGAAGCTTCTTCGCCTGAGCCGCGCAAACTTGCTCGAACAACTGGATTGCCTTCGGCAGCCGGCCAGCATCTCGGTAGGCTCGAGCAAGGTTGCCAATCGCTGCCAGGGTTTCCGGATCGTCCGGACCAAGCTTTTTTTCGACGGCGACGCAGACCTGCTCGAATAGTGGGATCGCGTCCTGCAATCGTCCGGACATATGGTATGCGAGGGCGAGGTCATCAAGACTAACTAGGGTTTCCGGGTGATCGGGTCCGAGCTTTTTTAGCTCAATGTCCCGGATCCGCTCAAGCAGCTGGATCGCCTCGGGCAACTTGCCGGCGGCCCGGTATGCTACGGCAAGGTTATTGAGGGTTGGCAAAAGAGTGGGATGGTCAGGACCAACCTGCTTTTGCCGAGCATCCCGCACCTGCTCATAGAGCTGAATAGACTTCTGTAGTTTCCCGGCGCGTTGGTAGGCCATCGCGAGGTGGTCGAGCGTGACCAAGGTATCCAAATGATTGGGCCCGAAGATCTTCTCTCGAGCAGCGCGGACTTCCTCAAATAATTGAATAGCCTCTTGCAGGTTCCCGGCATCTTGGTAAGCCTCGGCGAGGTCATCGAGCGTGGCAAGAGACTGGGAAGAATGCGCATCCAGGGACTGCCGGCACACTGCCACGGCACGCTGGAGAAAAGCAATCGCTGCGTCGTATTCGCCCACGGCGCGATACGTTCTCCCCACCGTTCGTAGGAGTTCCCCTTGAAGCAAGGGTTGGCCGCGAAAATTGGCCTCAATTCTTTCCGGCGCCAGTTCGGCCGCGGCTCGATCCAGCAGTTCGCGCACGGTTACGTTGCGAGCTGCCCCCTCTGCCGGTGCGCCCTCTTTCAACAAGGCATCGGCCTGGACTCGCGTGTCCGCCTGACCTAGGAGCTTCTTCTGCAGGAACTCCCGTACGGCGTCGGCAAGCTGCTTCTCCTCCACGGCCCGTTGCTTTTCATCCTGGGCCTGTTTCTCGGCGGCCTCGGCCTGTTGCCTGGCCAGCCGTTCGCCTTCGGCCCGTTGCTGCTCCGCGCGCTGCGCCGCGACAGCATCATTACGGGCCTCGTCGGCAAGCACCAGACCCCAGGTAGTGCCGACAATGCCGGCCAGCAGTACCAGAAATAGCATCGACACCGCCAGCACCGGGCCCTTGTGGCGTTTGAGGAACTTGCGCAGCCGGTAGCCGGCCGACGGCGGACACGCTTCCACTGGCTCCTCGTTCAGGTACCGCTCCAGGTCGCGCGCCAGCGCACTGGCCGTTTCGTAGCGGCGGTTGCGGTCCTTCTCCAGGCACTTCATCACGATCCAATCGAGATCGCCCTGGACCAGCCCCCGGAGCTTCTTCGCCTCGACCCCGCGCTTGGCCGCAATCACGGGCAGTTCCAGTGTCGTATCCAGGCGTGTGCTCGGCTTGGGCGGCTCTTCTTCGCGGATCTTCCGCAGCAGGTCGAGCAAGGTCGCTCCCTGCCGCCGTGTGGGCCCCAGTGGCGTTGTGCCCGTCAGCAGCTCGTAGAGCAGGACGCCCAGGGAGTATAGATCGGTGCGGGTATCGATATCGAGCTGGCCCGGCTCCGCTTGCTCCGGACTCATGTACTCAAGGGTGCCGACCACGGCGCCGACCTGGGTTTCCAGGGTTCGCCCGGTCAACTTCTGGCCGGTGGCCTTGGCGATGCCGAAGTCGATCACCTTGGGCACGGCTTGGCCGTCGTACCGCGTGACCAGGACGTTGGAGGGCTTGAGGTCGCGGTGGATCACCCCCTTCTGGTGGGCGTGCTGCACCGCCTGGCAGACCGGCACGAACAGCTCCAGCCGCTGCCGCAGCGTTTGCTTGTTTTCGTCGCAGTACTGGGTGATCGGCACGCCACGGATCAGCTCCATCACGAAGTAGGGCCGGCTCGTCCGCGTTGTCCCGGCGTCGAGGACTTTGGCGATATGGGGGTGGTCCATCAGCGCCAACGCTTGCCGCTCCGCCTCGAAGCGGGCCAGAATTTGGCGCGAATCCATCCCGGGCCGGATGACCTTGACGGCGACCTGGCGGTGCACGGGCTCGGTCTGTTCGGCCAGCAAGACGGTGCCCATGCCGCCCTCGCCGAGTTGCTGCAACAGCTTGTAAGGGCCGAGCTGCGTGCCGAGCTCCGCGCCGACCCCCTCACCAAGGAGGGTGTGCAGGTCCTCGGTCGGCGAGCCCAAAAAGGTCGGGTTCTCATCATGGACGCGGAGCAAGGCTTCCACGCGCCCGCGCAGTTCCGTGTCGTTGCCGCACGCTTCCTGGAGGTACTGGCGGCGTGCCGTCGGCGACTCAATCAATCGGGCGGCGTTGAAGAGAGCTGCTTCATCCAGCTTCGGTGCGACCATGACAATCTCCCCCCATGCGCTCGACCCCAGACTTACACTTTGCGATCGGCCGGCATGCGTCCCTCGATTTCCAAGTAAAGGACTTTGGGACGGGCACATTCTAACAAGCCACGAACCGACGTGCCAATGTCCCTGTCGGCCGTCAGCGTTCCGGCAATGACGACCGCGTCCCCGTCTGGCTCGCGTTCACCCCGTCTTGAGCTGCAATCCCGTAAGCAGCCTCTCCAGGGCGGCGAGTTCGACCGGCTTGACGAGATGGCTGTCGAAGCCCGCGTGCTCGGAGCGGCGTTTATCCTCGTCTTGACCCCAGCCGGTCAAGGCGACAATGGTCACGCTCTGGCCCCAAGGCTGCTCGCGGATGCGCCGGCAGGCGTCATAACCGTTGAGCTTCGGCATCCCAATATCGAGAAGGATCAAGTCGGGGCGGAACGCTGCGGCTGTTTCCACCGCATTCAGGCCATCATGGGCGGTGCGAACCTCGTAGCCCATGAGTTTGAGCATCATTGCCAGGCTCCCGGCAGCGTCCATATTATCATCCGCCACGAGAATACGGTGTCGGGCCGTTGGCCTCGCCGGGCCAACGCTTCCCTCTTCTTGCTGCTCATGGACAAGCGACAGGACGATCGGCAAGCGCATAATGAACTCGCTGCCCATGCCATGACCTTCGCTTTTGGCCTCGATGCTCCCACCGTGCAATTCCACCAACCGCTTCACGATGGTCAAGCCGATGCCCAGGCCGCCATGCGATTTCTCCAGCGAGTGATCCACCTGCATGAACATATCGAACACTCTGGGCAGCATGTCGCCCGGAATGCCGACGCCATTGTCCTTCACGCGAATGACGGCCTCGTTCGCGTCGCGCTCGACCGTAACCCAAATCCGGTTTCCCCGATGACTGTACTTGGCAGCATTATGCATCAGGTTGCAGATTGCCTGCGCCAACCTGGTTTTGTCAGCGTCCACATAGATCGGCGTGTCCGGCCACCTCAACACGAGCTCGTGGTCATACTGCTCAAGTATCGGCGCGCACGTCTCCATGGCATCGGTCACCCCCATTGCCAGATCGATCCGCTCCTTGCGCAGATCGAGCTTGCCCCGGCTGATGCGGCTCACATCGAGCAAGTCATCCACGAGTCGAACCAAGTGGCTGAGTTGCCGCTCCATCATGGTGCGCGCCTGCTCGACGGCCTCGGGGCTGTGCGTGGCCAGTTTCATTACCTGCAAACCGGTGCGCAGCGGAGCCAACGGATTGCGCAGTTCGTGGGCCAGCGTCGCCAAAAACTCGCTTTTGCGCGTATCCTCCTCCCGTAGCTCTCGATATAGCTGGGCGTTCTCGATGGCGATGGCGGCGCGGCGCGACAGGTCTTCTGCCAAGGATAAATCCGACCGGGAATAGGTGCGGCCCGACTGCGCCGTCGCAAACGTGAGAGCACCGAGCGGTTTCCCAGACACGATGAGCGGCACACAGATGTACGACCGCAAGCCCAACGACTTAATGAGCCGCAGGTGCTCCTCATCGCGCGCAGCCTTGAGCAGCATCTCGTCGGTCACCGCTTCCACGATCACCGGCTGGCCCGTGCGAATGACCTGGTGAATGCCCGTTGGAGCATCGGGGTCAGGCGGATAGCGGTGCAAGAGCTCCTGGGCCAGCTGGAGCTTTGTGGGCTCCTTGTGGGCGACCGCCAGCCGCCGCAGGACGCCATCCTTCCCCGCCACGTCCACAGCGGACCAGTCGGCAAAGTAAGGGACCGCCAGATTGGCTACGTTTTGCAACGTGCTCTCGAAGTCTACCAGGCTTGCCAGGGCGGCACTGGCCTCGGCGAGGAATTGGGCAGCGTCGGCGGCTTGCTTCTGTTCGTTGATGTCGGTGGCGGTGCCGTACCAGCGGATCGCCATCCCGGCATCGTTGCAAACCGGCACGGTGCGCATGAGATGCCAGCGGTAGCCACCGTTGCGGCGGTCCAGCAGCCGTAGCTCCATCTCGAACGGTACGCCCGAGCGCAAGCACTCGGCCCATCGAGCGGAAGCGACGGACATGTCTTCGGTGTGAATAGTCGCCTCCCAGCCGTCGTTGCCTGCGCCCTTCGGCAAACCGGTGAACTCGTACCAGCGCCGGTTAGCGTAGTCGATGATCCCGTCTGCACCGGCCGTCCAGACGATTTGCGGCATGGCGTCGGCAAGTTGCCGGAACTCCGCTTCGCTCCGACGTAGTGCGTCCTCAAAGTTGAATCGCACAATTAAGTCGGCGGCATGGAGGGCGTGTAAATCAAGGAGACGCTGATCACGCTCGGAGGGTCGGTGCGGCTGGCGGAAGTGGGTGGACAACATGCCGATGACCGTCCCTTTTCGGTCCTTCAACGGCGTAGATTGTACTGCCCGATAGCCAGTGGAAGCCACGATCGGCCGATGGGGCTCGTAGGACGGGTCCAGGTTCACATCTTCGATGATCATGCGCTCGCCGCTCTCCATTGCCTGAGCGCACGCCGAACCTTCGTCAATCCGCACCGCGCGGAAATATTCGAGGAAGTCTTTCGAGAGGCCGCTCTGGACAAAGATCTCCAAGGCCTGACTGTGCGGGTTGTACAGTTGGATATTCCCAAAATCTGCCCGGCTCACCCGGATGGCTTCGTGCAGCACGTCCTCCAACCCCGCCCGGACGTCTGCGGCAGCAAGCAATCGTGTGCTCAGGGCATGCAGCCGTGTCATCGCCTCCAGTTCGGCCGCAATTCGCGCGTCGCTTTCCCGCAGCGCTGCTTCTGCCTGCTTCCGCTCCGTAATATCACGAAACACCAGCACGCTGCCGACGAGCGTGCCATGGGTGTCTCGGATGGGTGCGGCGGAATCATCGATCGGTCGCTCCGTCCCATTCCTGGAGATGAGGATGCTGTGGTTTGCCAGTCCCACGATCCTACCCTCGCGAAGTGCTCGCAGCGCTGGATTGTCAACAGGCTGGCGTGTGGTCTCGTTGACGATGTGGAAGACGTCGATCAAGGCGCGGCCGGTGGCTTCGTTGTTCTTCCAGCCCACCAATTCCTCGGCCACGGGGTTAAGGAAATCGACCAGTCCTTCGGCGTCCGTGCTGATGACGGCATCGCCGATGCTGGCCAGCGTGACATGCAGCCGCTCCCGCTCCTCCTGAATCAGCCGAGCGTTCTCTTCGGCCAGGCGTCGCGCCGTTGTCTCTTCCACAAGCCGGCGTGCATTCTCCTCCGCCTTCTTCCGTTCGGACATGTCCCGGGTGATTTTCGAAAATCCGAGCAAGTTCCCAGCTTCATCCCGCAGCGCCGTGATAACGACGTTGGCCCAAAACTGCGACCCATCCTTACGAACTCGCCAACCTTCATCCTCGAAGCGCCCTTCGGCCTGAGCCACTTTTAGCTCATGCGCAGGCCAGCCTCGATCGTTGGCTTCTTGTGGGTAGAAACAGGAGAAATGCTGGCCGATAATCTCATCGGCCTTGTATCCTTTCAGACGTTCTGCACCGGGATTCCAGGTAACGATAAATCCCGCTGGGTCCAGCCTGAAAATGGCGTAATCCGTCGTCCCGTGGACCAGCAGCCGAAGCTGCTCGGCTTCCAACTTGGCCCGCTGCTTCTCTTGGAAGAGCTCGATGAATTGCCGGACCTTGGCCTGGACGGCGAGCGGCAAGAACGGCTTCACCAGGAAGTCCACCGCGCCAAGTGCGTACCCTTCCTCCAACTGGGGGCCGTCGATGTCCGCGGCAGTCAGGAAGATAATAGGCGTATGTCGGGAGCGATGCTGGCCACGGATCAGCGTGGCCGTGTCGAAGCCGCTCAGACCGGGCATCCGCACATCGAGAAGGATAACGGCAAAATCGTCGACTTGCACTCTCTGGACAGCCTCGGCACCGGAGCCGACTTCAATAATGTTCTCACCCAGTCCTTCAAGGAGCGCCCGAAGTGCAAGGAGATTGGCCGGCTTGTCATCCACGAGCAGGATGTTCGCCTTGTTGGAGGATTTCTTCTTGTCATCATGCGTTGCCATGTTCTTCCCGTGCCTAATTCATGGTCCGGTTGGTTGTGCCCGTTTCGTGGCGATTCGCCGAGCCGCACGGGGCACATCGCCGCGCAGTTCTGCAAATCGCCACGAAACGATAACGGACACCTTCAGCAAGGAAGCGTGTATGACAGGAGACCAGAATGGAGCAGGGCCAAGGGGAGGCTTGGACCGGTCGAAAGCGCGGATACACTCCGCCATCTCTCCGCCGCTGGCGAGGAAGGCAAGGGAATCGTGAACGGGTGTCGATTGGGCTACGCGGCTCATCCAGCCGGTTCCTTTCTTCTCCGCACACGGGGCGGCCGTTCAGCCCGGGCGGCGAGCTGCGCTAAAAGCTCCTCCAGAGCTTCCCGGACATAGAGCCGGTAGCCGTTCATGGGATGGCGGCAGGCTTTCAGTTTGCCTGCGCGGTCCCAATTGCGCAGCGTCCAGTGGGTCACACCCAGGAGTGTGGCGGCTTCGCCAATCGTGAGGTAATCGTCCAGAGCGAGCGTGTTGCGTCGTTGCAGCATGCTGTTCGTACCTTCAGAAACCTTAGGAAAGAGGCCAGTATACCGGATCGTCTCATACCCAGTCCATCTGGATGTGTCCCTTTTTGTTTAGCGGCGGTGCGCAGAACCGCGTGCGGATGCGCCCCGCGCCGTTCTGCGCACCGCCGCGAAACGAACACAACCAACCGGACCATGGATCAGAACGGTCAATCGACCAGGCGAATGATAGGGGCGAATGGACGAATCGCGTAGTCGAAAAGTTCTTGACAACATACCAACTGGTCGGTACGATTGTTCGGGCATGAAAGAGTCGCACCCTGGCGAAACAACACGGCAGCGGATTCTCCGGACCGCCTTCGGCGAATTCTACCGCTACGGCTTCCAGGCCGGCAGCCTGAACCGTATCGTCGAGGAGACGGGTTTGACCAAGGGGGCCCTCTTTTATCATTTTGCCAGCAAGCAGGACCTGGGTTACGCTGTCGTGGACGAGGTCATCTGGCCTTGGTTCAAGGCGACGTGGATCGATCCGCTGGAGCAATCGCAGGACCCGATCAAAGATACGAAACGCTTATTGCTGCATATGACGGAGAAATGTGGGCCCAGCGGGAGTCTGCTGCAAGGCTGCCCCGTGAACAACTTGGCCCAGGAAATGTCTCCCCTCGACGAAGAATTTCGCCAGCGGCTGGAGAGGATTTATGTGGCCTGGCGGGGGGCCTTCGAGACCGCCCTTGCCAAGTGCATCAAGGTGGGAAGCGTGCGAAAGGATATTTCTCCTACGAAAGTGGCAGCGTTTATTGTGGCCGCATTGACCGGCATTATTGGCACGGCCAAAAACGCTCAGGACAGGCAGCTGCTCCGGGACGCCGGCGCCGCTCTACTCGACTACCTGGAAAGCTTGCAGCCGTAGTTTTTTTGTTCCAGGGATACCAACCGGTCGGTATGGTAGCCCGGTTGATTGTCAGAGATCTGGGCTAGGTCTAAATCGCTGTGGCGACAAATGGTTCCTTTGCATTCGGGGGTTTTTCCATGCTCGACAATGCCATCCAGGTCAATTTGTTTCTCATGCGGTACTGTCACATGCTCGTCGCGGACATTCCCGACGAGCACTTGGCGGAGCAACCTCATGCAGGCATCAATCATCCTGCCTGGGTTCTCGGTCATTTGGCGTGGACAGCGGACGGCGCCCTGGCAATGCTCGGCGCCCCGAAACTGCTGCCGATTGAGTGGAAGACGCTCTTTGGCTCCGGCTCGAAGCCCTCGTCCTCACGCCCCACGTATCCCTCCAAGGAGGAGCTGCTGCACGTGGTCGAGGAAGGGTATCGGCAAGCGCGAGAGAAGGCGGCGTCGGCTAGCCCGGAGCAACTCTCTCAACCCACAACCAACCCGCGGGTGAAAGAGATATTGCCTACCTCCCGAGAAATGGTCGCCTTCATATTAACCGGCCATATGGGCGTGCACCTGGGGCAGGTGTCATCGTGGCGACGGCTACGCGGTCTGCCGCCGATGTTTTGAGAGGAATGGAAGCAGCTCATGATGGCGCCCCATAGGGTGAAACGGCATCCCGGCGTGGTCATTTGTCAGGGCGAT
>DATGIQ010000069.1:0-4597 GCA_035295665.1 Gemmataceae bacterium
GATCCTCGGTATCGGCCTACTCGGGCATGATGCGTGACCGAGTCGGGACGCCGCCACGCAACCATGTGCCACTCCCTGGAGTAGCACGAATGGGCCAGCGAGGACGACGGCGCTGGCCGGTGCGGAGTGCACAATAACACCGTGGAGGGGATCTGGAAAGGGCCCCGGAATTTTCCTGCGGCTGTTCTGGGGCGTCAGCAAGTGGTTCTGGCACGAGTACTTCGCCATCTTCGAATGGATGCATACCCTCAAGATGGTTAGCGCTGCCTTCCTCGGAGCCTTGTGCGGCTCAACCCCAACCACCAGCTTGGAGCCTTGAGCGGATGGCCGTTCCGTGTACACTAAAGGTGAATCGATTGAACCATCGCGAACTCTAACTACAAGGGGGCGATCTGGTATCGACCGGGTAAGTAGAGGTGTCGGTGGCGTGTCGTGGTTGATCAGATGGCCACGTTAAAATCTGATCACACAATTAACTGCTGAACCGCAGTTAGCTCTGGCTGCCTAAATAAGGTAGCCCCAAGTCCGGGAGCTTTGCCTGAGAGGTCTCGGCTTGGTCGTTAAATCAGGCTCGCTGTTGCCTGGGTTGGTCCTTTGGGGCCGGCCGCACCGGAGGCGGTGACAGCCAGATCAAACAGCCGGTTAGCCAAATCGAGGCCCTGCTTATCGGGAAGCGATTGGGCGAACGGGGTTGGCGAGGTCGCAAGGTCTCGGTCAATCGGAGTAGATAAGCTACACACGTAGAAGCCGGCGCTGAAGTACCGCGGGACGCGGGTTCAATTCCCGCCGCCTCCACTGCCGCAGGAAGTTGAGCCAACCGGAACTTCCTGCGGCTTTTCTTTTTTGCCAAGGACAACCATGAAACCGCTGTTCGTGATCCTGGTGTTCACCGGGCTCGTCCTTGACGTAGCGCCAATGGCGGAACCACCGGGCGAGCCTGCCCCCGAAACCGCGGCGGGCTGGGTCAAACACCCGAAGAATCCGGTCCTGGGCGGCGAATTGGGAACGTGCTTCGACGTTTCCGTTTTGAAGGATGGCAACGTCTACCGAATGTGGTTTTCCTGGCGTCCTCGGCAGAGCATCGCGCTGGTCGAAAGCCCGGACGGAGTGACTTGGAGCAAACCGCGGATCGTGCTCGGGCCAGACCGAAGCACCGGTTGGGAAGATGGCGTCAATCGCCCCGTTGTGCTCAAAAATGGCAGCCTCTATCAGATGTGGTATACCGGACAGGCGAAAGGGAAGTCGTCGATCGGCTATGCCACCAGCCCGGACGGGAAGACCTGGCAACGCAGGAGCGACCGACCCGTGCTGGCGCCGGAGCGGCCATGGGAGAGAGTGGCTGTCATGTGTCCGCATGTCTTCTATGACGACCAGGAACAGCTCTATCGAATGTGGTACTCCGGTGGCGAGCAGTTTGAGCCGAATGCCATTGGCTACGCCACCAGCCGGGATGGGATGAAGTGGACCAAGGATGCGCGTAATCCCATTTTCCGTCCGGAGCCGAACAATGCCTGGGAGAAAGACCGGGTGACGGCCTGCCAGGTCGTGCGCCATGGCGATTGGCATCGGATGTTCTACATTGGCTTCCGAGATCAGCACCACGCCCAGATTGGCCTGGCCCGTTCCAAGGACGGCATCACCGACTGGCAACGGCATCCCGCCAATCCGCTCATTCGTCCTGGCGCGGGCAAGTGGGACCAGGACGCTGTGTACAAGCCTTACGCTTTCCTCGATGGGGGGCGCTGGCTTTTGTGGTACAACGGGCGTAAGGGAGGCGTGGAGCAAATTGGGCTGGCAGTGCACGGAGGGGAAGAGTTGGGGTTTGATCGTTGATGGAGCCGGATCCTGCCTTCTGTATTTGGCGCTTCCCTACTCATTCGTAGACCGATTGATTGTGCCCGCTGAGCGGCGGTTCGCAGAACCGCGTGGGGATGTGCCCCACGCGGTTCTGCGAACCGCCAAACAAATACGGACTCCTTCTACCGGAGCGTGTATCAGACACGCCCCTGGAGATACGCTCGCCGCTTCTCCGGCTCGAATCGCTCGATGGCATACCGTAGCATGGTCCGGGGCATCTTCCGACCATGCTTCTTCAAGAATGCTTCCAGGGTCGTCTGATCTCGTTTGCCAACTTCCCGGAGCATCCAGCCTACAGCTTTGTGGATGAGATCTTCCTTGTCCAGCAACAACATAGTGGAAATCCTCAGCGTGTCGGCAAAGTCGTCCAGACGAATCAGGTGCTGTGTGGCGACGATGGCGATGCGGCGTTCCCAGAGCATCGGCGACCGAGCCAACCTATAAAGCGGTTGGCGGCTCTTGTCCGCCAAATAGGCCCCCGCTAATGGCGGAGCGGAAACATCCACCAAATCCCAATTGTTGATCCACCGGGTATTCGCGAGATAGAAGTCGTAAACCTGCTTCCGAGTCGTGTCCGGCGCTCGGTGGACGATCCGTTCAAGAATGAGCAGAGCGAGGCTGCGTTCTTCGTGAATTCCCGACTGCAAGAGAATCTCTACCTCCTCGAGCGGGAGGGTCCGGTAATCCTTCGCAAGCTGACGCAGCGTAGCCGAGCGCAGGCCGATGAACGTATCGTTCTCCACATGCATTTTCTTGAAAAACCGAACGGAGGACGCCGCTACGGCAGGATCGCCAAGACTCCGCACTCTATTCTGAGCATGCTGTGCCGTCAGGGAATGAAGGGCGGCATTCTTTGCCATGACACGCTCCCTCGGTCATAAACGTTTGAACCTACGTTGTTCAGCTTCCGATTGCTCGCAGATACCGCTCCGCGGACCGCTCAACCACGGCTTTGCCATCCCGATCGATTACCATGTCCCAAAACGCCCCGTACACCCGGTCGTACTCGACCGGCTTCACGGCCTGGACGATCCGCTCGATGGTTGCGGCCGGCAAGGGAATGTAGTTCGGATAGCTGTACATGAAACTGACGTGTTTCCGATCGGGAACCACCTGGATGATATCGCCGGCCAAGAGCGCGCCCCGGCCTTCGGCTCCCCCTGCCCAGTGCAGGACCGTGCCGCCTTCGAAATGCCCGCCGCAATGGATTAATGTCAGACCCTCGGTTAGCGTCCTCGTTTTCCCCTCCCAATACACGATGGCGTTGTCGGGCCGCATCACCCACTGCCGGTCGGCCGCGTGCAGGTAAATCGGCACGCCTCCGAAAGCCTGGCTCCATTCGACCATGCTGGAGTAATAATGGGGATGGGAGATCGCAATGGCCGAGATGCCGCCCCATGCCTGGATCGCCTCGACCACGGCCTGATCGATCAGTGACAGACAATCCCACAGGACGTTGGCCTTCGGCGTTCGGAGGAACAACGCCCGCTGCCCGATGGCGAAGTGCGGTTCGGTGCCGATGCCGATCAGCCCTGGCTCCTTGAACTTCAGCGAATTTCGGTTGGTCCGTCGGAGTTGCTCAAGGGTGGTCCATTGTTGGCCGGTGGCCTTGACATACTGCCGCTCGTCTTCGCAGATGGTGCAGGCGGCGAGCGGTTGCTCCCTTTCGGCGTACTGCGTCCCGCAAGTTGTGCAGATGAAGTTTGGCATACCTTACCATCGACTCAATGTGTTTGATCCTCTCCTCTGCCGGGCCAGCCATTTGCCCTTGGCTAGGATAGCAAGGCCATGCTACGAGTACAGGAGCCAGCTATGATCGTTCCCATCCGACTCAGTATCTCGAACGCCTTTCTGATCAAAGGAGCCCGGCCTGTGTTGATCGACACCGGCTGTCCCGGCGATCACGCCACCCTCGTTCAAGCATTGGCCAAGGAAGGCGTGGCCATTCGCGATCTTGCGCTCATCTTGCACACGCACGGACATCGGGATCATGCCGGGGGAACCCACCAGCTCAAGCAGCAAACGGCAGCCCCGGCTGCCATCCATCCTGCGGATGCCGACATGCTTCGCAAGGGAGCCCATCGCCCGCTGATCGCAACCAATCTCACCGGCCGCCTCATCCGTCCCTTCGTGGACAAACCCTTCCCGGCGATGGAACCCGATGTGCTGCTGGAAGACGGGACGGACCTGTCCCCCTATGGGATCGTCGGCCGGATCATCACCACGCCAGGCCACACGCTGGGCTCGGTCTCGGTCCTATTCGAGAACGGGGAGGTGGTGGCCGGCGACGTCTTGGTGGGTGGCTACCTGGGCGGTCTGTTCGCTGCGCATGTTCCCGGCTACCCGTATTTCGCCGAAGACATGGGGATGCTGCGAGCGAGTATCGCCAAGCTGCTCGGCTATTCGCCGGCCAAACTCTACACCGGACACGGCGGCCCCCTGCAAGCGGAGGCCATCCACAAGCGGTTTGAGTGTGGAAGGGGGTGCAGGAGGACTTTCAGAGGATAGGCCAAGAATCGTTCCTACAATAGCGAAGATGAATCCGCGATCGAACCTTTCGCGTCCCTGCTTTTCCGCGCCGACAGGCCCGGCCTGGTCGGATGCGCAGGCCATGCAATTCTGGTTCGGCTGCATCAATTACGAACAGCGCGTTCCCCAGCCCGCCGATCTGAAACTCGACCGAATGCGTGCGCTCCTGGCAAGCCTGGGTAATCCACAACAACGGTTGCGGATTCTTCAC
>DATGIQ010000070.1:0-17118 GCA_035295665.1 Gemmataceae bacterium
AATTTATCGGCAACCTGTGCCAAGCGTGGCAATCGATCGCACACCTGGATGCCGGGGACCTTGGTCGCGATCGGCTTGAATTCGCCGCGAACGGCCTCGACCGCGGTCGGCTTCATATCCAGCGTATCGATATGGCTGGGCCCGCCATACTGGTGCAGAAGGATAATGGCTTTGGCGCGCGCCTTGTGAGTGGCACCCGGCTGCGCCGCTCGGACCGTCCGGGCGAATGGCCAGCCCAGAAGACTGAGACTCCCCACCTGCAACAGATGCCGGCGGGTGATCTCGGTATGCTGAAAGTTCCTGCAACTGGACGAACCCGCAAGGTATGTCATGACCCGACCTCACGCTGTCAATGATGGACGCCCGCCTTGCTCCGAACGGCCTCCGTTCCACGCGCCTGAAGCCCAAGCGAAGGAAGAAGCTGTAGCCCGTCCTTCGCGTGCGCTTTAGACCTGGGTCCGGTGGCTCTTATCTTCGGAGCAAAAACTCCTTCGCATTCACCATTCCCCAAAGCAGATCCTCCAGCGCCGCCCGGCGGTTGGGAGATCGCTCCACCAGGGCGCAAGCCGCCGACAGCTCCTGAGGCGTCGGCAACCGGCTCAAGGATGCCAGGTAAAGTTCTTCGATGATCGCGCGGTTCGATTCGCCACGGCCCAGCAGAGAGCCGATGCGATTTTCCGGCGCACTCAGGAGCTGATTCAGGACGCCGCCCGCCAGGAGCTGAAACGCCTGTTCCAGGGTGGTATCCTCCGAACGCTCGCATTCGCAGCTCAGTAACCGCTCCGGTTTGCCGAACCGTCGGAGGAACTGCTCGGCCTCGGTCGGGACCAGGTCGCGCCGCCGCGTCGGCATCACGCCGGGAAGCTGAACTGCACGCATCCCCAGCGGATAGCCGTTGAACTTCACCGGCACGCCGGTCACCTCCGTCAGCGCGTCCAGTAACGATTCGGCTTGCAAGGGCCGCACGATGGCATGGGCAAAGTTCGCCTCGTCCTGCGCATTGGTCTCGTTCGGCACGGCCGACAACTGGTAGGTGCGCGAATTCATGATCGTCCGAATGAGATGCCGCAGATCGAAGGCATGAGTACTCAGATCCTGTGCCAGCGCGTCGAGCAACGGCGCATTGATAGGCGGATTCGATGCCCGGAAGTCATCGTTGGGCTCGACGATGCCGCGGCCCATCAAGTGATACCAAATACGATTCGCCTGGGCCCGAGCGAAGAAGGGGTTGTCCGGCCGAGCAATCCAATCGGCGAGTGCTTGCAACCGGTCGGTCCCCCCCCCGAGTGGCGGCGTGACCGAACCCGGGAAGTGTGGGGCCAAGGGTTCGCCGGTGCGCGGATTCGTCCCTTCGCCGAAACGACTGGTCAAGACAATCTGTTCGCCATCGAATTCATGCTTGTCGAAGCGATCCCGGCGATTGTTTTCCAGGATCTGGTAATCCACGCGGGCAAAAAACGCGGCCAGGCTGTGATAATCGTTCTGCGTCCAGTGATCGAACGGATGGTTATGGCAGCGGGCACACTGGAGCCGGATGCCGAGGAAAACCTGGGCAACCGCTTCGGCCCGCGTCTGCGGGTCGCGGATGGCCCGGTAAAAGTTGGCCGGCGGATTGCTGTAGGTACTGCCCCGGGCGGCCACGAGCTGGCGGGCAAATTCGTTGAGCGGCTTGCCTTCGGCGATCGACTGGCGGATCCAGTGATGAAAGATTTGCACTCCTTTGCGGTCCAGCAATTTCTCTTCGTTGCGCAGCAGGTCCGACCACTTCAGGGCCCAATAATCGGCAAACTCGGATCGCTGGAGCAACGCATCGATCAGGCGCGCCCGCTTATCCGAGCGGGTGTCGGTGAGGAATTGCCTGGCCTCCTGGGACGTGGGCAGGATACCCAGGACATCGAGATAAGCGCGCCGCAGGAAGATGCTGTCGCTGCACACCGGCGACGGGAGCATCCGAAGCGTCCGGAGTTTCGCAAAGAGATGGTGGTCGATGTAATTTGCTTCGGACAGCTCGTGCCAGCGAAAGGACGGTCGAGCCGGCACGAACGCAAGCTGCACCCCCACGCGATGATCGAGATAGCGCACCTGGATGGTCGTTTCTCCCATCTCCTGGCGTTGGACTTCGCCATCGGCGGTGACCGCGGCCACCTGGTTAGAGGGCTCATACACGGCCAACCGGGTCACATCGCGGGCGCTGCCGTCCGAAAACGTGGCCTGCACGCGAATTTGCAGCCGCTCCTCCGGTTCGAGCACGACCTTTTCGGTGGGGGTGACGGTAATTTCCTTCAAGACCGGCGCCATCGGCGGATCCGGACGCGAACCGTCGTGGATCCAGCGCCACAAGATGGCATACTCCGCGGAACTGGCGTCAAACCGTTTTCCCCCTTCGTGCGGAATGGCGCCGGTTGGCTTCAAAAGGAGCAAGCTTTCCGCCGGCTGCAAGGGATTGGTACGGCGTCCCAAGGTATCCCGGGTTAACGATGCCAGATCAAACGCTGGGTCATCGCCGCGCAGGGAGAGCTTGAATCCGTTTTTGCCATTCTGATTGCCGTGGCATGCGCCCTGATTGCAGCCGCTCTTGGACAGGACGGCCATCACATCGTTGCGGAAGCTGACAGGATTGGCCCGGCCTTGCTGGCAGCAGGTCAGTGCCGCAAGAGCGGCCAACCACGGCATGCCTTGCCATAAGCCAACCGCACGGAGACTCGCAAATGGGCGACCGGAGGAGGCGGGAAGTTCGGAGGTATGCATGATTCCTTCGCTCGGTGGGTTCGTTAGGTATCAGATTACACAACGTGAGCGGCAGTTGCAATCTCCCTTGGCAAGCGACTTTCCCTCTTTCGCCAGCCGGTGTACAAAATCTGAAGAATCTCCACTTGAGGGGCTCACCATGGAATTTTCACCGGCCGAGCAAGCCCTGCGGGATCGGGCGTTCAGAATCATGCTCGAAGCGACGTTTCCCTTGCAAGAGGGACCGGACCAGGAAATGGTTCTCCAGGCCTTGATCCGGGCAGCCGAGATGCTCAAGGAACGTTTTGAACAGGAGCTTGAAGAGCTGCGGCAGGAATCGGATTAGGCCTCCGCATCGGCCGCGGTGCTCAGCCCATCACGACTCGGACCTCATGTGTTTGGCGATCATCCGCTAAGTCCACGGCCCGATCCGCTAGTTCCTTCCCGTCCAATGTAACTTGTCGGACCCCGTGTTCGACTCCGTTCGGATTCTCCACACGGAGAACGTAGGTCGCGGAGCGATACCGATACGTGATGTCGAACCCCGGCCAGTGATGCGGGATACACGGGTTCAGGGTCAGTCGAGTCCCCCGAAGCTGGAAGCCGAGGAGGGTCTCCAACGCGATCCGATACAGCCAACCCGCCGAACCGGTGTACCAGGTCCAGCCACCCCGGCCAGTGTGCGGCGGCTGGCTGTAGACGTCGCCGGCCAGGACGTACGGCTCGACTCGATACCGCTCCACGTCGGCCGCGGACGAAGTGTGGTGAATGGGATTCAATAGATCGAACAGCTCCATGGCCCGCGTCCCTTGGCCGAGCAGAGCAGCCGCCTGCACCACCCAGGTAGCGCCATGCGTGTACTGGCCGCCGTTTTCCCGAATGCCCGGCACATAGCCCTTGACGTAGCCGGGCTCCAGCTTGCTCCGATTGAAGGGAGGCGTGAACAGCAAAATCAAGCGATCGGCCTGCTTCACCAGGTGTTGTTCCGCCGCCGCCAGCGCTTGCTGGCCACGGTCCGCAGTGGCACCGCCGGAGATCACCGCCCAGGACTGGGCGAGCGAATCGATGCGGCACTCGTCGTTTTGGGCCGAACCCAAGGGCGTTCCATCGTCGAAATAGGCCCGCCGATACCATTGCCCATCCCAGGCATGCTCTTCCAGGGCGACGCATAACCGCTCGGCTTGCTCCCGGTAGCTGCGGGCGCGTTCGGCTTCGCCCCGAGCTTCGGCCAGCGCGGCGAAGTCCGGCAAGATCGTCAACAAGAACCATCCGTTCCAGACGCTCTCCCCTTGCCCGGCCCGGCCGACGCGATTCATGCCATCATTCCAATCACCGGCGCCCATGAGCGGCAAGCCGTGCGCACCAAAGCGGAGACCGTGATCCACAGCCCGCAGGCAATGCTCGTACAGGCTGGCCGTCTCCTCGGAAACGTCCGGGACGCGGTAATCTTCGTCCTGGCCGGGCGGGATGGGCGGAGCCTGGAGGAAGGGTACCCGCTCCTCGAGAACAGAACTATCGCCGGTCGTCTTCACATAGTAGCTGACGGCAAAGGGCAGCCAGAGAAAATCGTCGGAAATGTGGGTGCGGACACCGGCGCCGCGCGGCGGATGCCACCAGTGCTGCACATCGCCTTCGCGGAACTGCCGGCTGGCCGCGCGAAGCAGATGATCGCGAGTAATGTGCGGCGCAGCCCAGACCAGCGCCATCACATCCTGGAGCTGGTCACGGAAGCCGTACGCTCCACCCGATTGGTAAAACGCCGACCTTCCCCAAAACCGGCAGCTCAACACTTGATACAGCAGCCAACGGTTGAACAGCAGATCGAGAGCTCGGTTGGGCGTTTGCACCTGGACAACATTTAGCACACGCTCCCAGATGTCCTTGGCCTCAGCCAACGTTTTCGCGATCCGGCCGGGCTGGTGGTACTCCTGCAAGAGCTGGTGCACTTCCTCGATCCCGCCCGCTTGGCCGAGGAAGAAGGTGACCGTTTCCTCCTGGCTGGGTTTGAGATCCAGGCGAACCTGCAAGGCGGCGCACGGGTCCAAGGTCGCACCGGTGGCCCCGCTCAATTCGCCCTCCAGACCCACCGGAGCGGCCAGCGAACCGTTCCTTCCCAGGAATTCCATGCGGTCCGCCGTCAGTGTCCGCGGTCGGAGGTTGACGTCCGCAAACGCGACTGCAGACGGGAAATCCGCGTTGAAGGGATTTCGGGCTACGATGGCACCTGTGGCCGGATCGACTTCCGTAAGCGCGTGGAGGACCGCCTGATTCCGGACGGTGCCGAGAACCCACTCGGCGTAGAAGGTGATGGACAAGCGGCGTGGCCGGCGGGCGAGGTTGCGGACTTGGAGGGAAATCAACTTGATGGGATCATTCGGCGGAACGAATAGCGTTAGTTCCTGCTTGAGACCGTGGCTGGTGTGTTCGAACACGGTATACCCTTGGCCGTGCCGCACCAGGTAGGGCTCCGCAGCGGCCGCGGGCAACGGCGTCGGCGTCCAAACCTCGCCGGTCGCTTCGTCCCGCAGGTACACGACTTCGCCGGGCGGGTCAGAAACGGGATCGTTGCTCCAGGGCGTGAGCCGGTTGGTTTGGCTGTTGCCCGCCCACGTATAGCCAGAACCGCTTTCCGAAATAAGGAATCCGATTCCTGGATTGGCCACGACGTTGATCCAGGGTGCCGGCGGAAGGTTGCCGTCGGGGCCGGACGAGGACGTGGAAGTCCGCCCATCGTTGCGCTCCTGCTTCGCGCTTGGCTTACGTAACCGACGCAGCACATATTCCGGAGCGTCGGCACGGAAGCCGCCGATGCCATTATCAAAGAGAAGGTTGTTGCCGGCTGGGGACACGGTCCCCGAAGGGGGCAGATTTTCCTGACCAGGCCCCGCGCGCAAGGTTTTATCGTTCAGGGGCGCCACCCGGGTGACGACGCCGCGTTTTCCTTCTCGAACCTGCGAAGCCAGGACCGGACGATCGATCTGGTTGGCAAGCGACCCCTGGTTGCCGGCCAGGACGCAGTGGGCCGCCGCTTGAAGCAGGATTTGATCTTCCCGGGGAATCTGTGCCGCCTTGCGGACGAAGACACCGCCCGGCTTATCCAGCAGGCCACGATCATCGCTGCCGCGCACCAGGTTTTGAAGTTCCTGATGCAATTCCTCGAAGTAGCCGGTCCGCTGCTCATTGAGCAACACCATATCCACTTCCAGCCCTTTGAGCCGCCAGTACGCATGCGCCGTCAGGAGCTGGCGGACCAACGGCAGCTCCTCCATTTCCGCAATGCGCACCAGAACGATCGGCCTGTCGCCGGAAATCCCA
Source organism: Gemmataceae bacterium (assembly GCA_035295665.1). GTDB lineage: Bacteria > Planctomycetota > Planctomycetia > Gemmatales > Gemmataceae > DATGIQ01. Next base: position 6,043 of record DATGIQ010000070.1, read on the forward strand.
TACCGCCATAACGCCGACTGACCTTGCTGGTTCGCCTTCAGGACCGAGTCGGGAGCACGGAGGGCGGAACCGACATACAAGATGTGTGCTGCCAGACGTTGGTATAAATGGGCATCTTCTGCGGATAGATGCAGATGGCGGAGCTCGACCTGACTCTGGGCCCACGCCAGCTCAAAGCCGCGCATGATGCCGTGGAAATCGTGATACTGATCGGCCAACGCCAAGGCTTCCTCCCGAGTCTCGGCCACGGCCGTGGTGAACGCGATGCTAACGGATCGGCCCGGCGCGATCCGGACCTGTCGCCGGAGACTCAGAATCGGGTCGAGAACTGCACCGATCGTTGCCGACAGGCGTGTGCCCCGGTCCAGCGCCGCTGGCTGGGCCGGTGTCCGGCCGCGGCCGAGAAAACGGGCCCGGTCGGTTTCATATTGCACGGTTCCGAGAGCCGGGCCGTCGACCGCCACGACATGGACGGCCCAAAGCGGCTTCTGATTCGGCTCGCGCGGCCGACGGCGGCACAGGAGGGCTTCCTGGGCGGCGACAAACTCCGTTTCCAGAAACAGTTTGCCAAACGCCGGATGGGCGAGATCGGCCCCCGGGGGGCTCAGCACGATCTCCACATAGCTGGTGACTTCCAATTCCTGCGTGCGCGGATGATGGTTGGTCAGGGTAAGCCGTCGAATCTCGGCATGGTTTTCCGGCGAAACGGCAATCTCCAGGTGCGTCTCGATGCCCTGGTCCAGGCGGCGAAATTCGGCCTTGTCGGTCGAAAAGACCACCTCGTATTCCTCAGGAGTGCGGCAGACGGGCTGATAACCGGCAGACCAGAAGCGGCCGGTCCGCAGATCGCGTACATAGCAGAATTGTCCCCAATCATCGCGGGTACGGTCCTCGCGCCAACGGGTTACCTCCAGGCCGCGGGAGAGGCTGCGGCTCGACCCAGCGTTCGTTAGCATCAGGCTATAGCGGTCGCTGGAGAGCAAGTGGGTGCGCGGATGGGCGGTGTGCGGCGTGGTCAACCGCCGGCTTAGCAGATAAACGTTGTCCTGAGTCGAGTGCGGAAGCGCCACTTCGTCGCGGTGCGGCTCGGTCAGCGGCATCTCGTGGGGCACCCGCTCCTGGAGGAGAAGCTCGGTAGCCCGGACCATCGGCTCGGCGTGGAAGCGGCGTGGCATGATATTGTGCAGCAGGCAGTTCGCCAGCGCCAGCAATGACATCCCCTGGTGGTGGGCCATGAAGCATTTGACGATGACCGCGCGCCGTTCGGCGGGCAATCGTTCCCGCGTAAAATCGACGGCCTCGTAAAAGCCGTACGTCGCTTCCACGCCTTCCTGGGCCAAGCGCTGAAGGTTCCGGGACGCCGCATGCGGACAAACGGCCAGGGCCAGAACGGTCGCATACGGTGCAATTACGAGATCCCGCGCCAGGCCACGCTTCAAGCCGAGGCCGGGCACGCCAAATGCCTGGTACTGATAATTCAGCTCGGCATCCAGCGCGTTGAACGCCGACTCGGAAATACCCCAGGGCACGTGCACCTGCCGGCCGTACTGAATTTGACGGGCCACCGCCGCCTGGTCGCTTTCATCCAGCAAGGTGGAGGGAAAGCTCTGTAGAAGCAGCCGCGGCATGAGATATTCGAACATGGTGCCGCCCCAGGAGAGGAGGGCAACAGAGCCGGCCGCGCGCGTCAGTGGCCGGCCAAGTTGGAACCAGTGACGCTTGGGTGCTTCGCCGCGGGCAATCGCCAGAAAACTGGTCAGCCGGGCCTCGGACGCCAATAAGTCGTAGTGGGCGTTATCGAGGCGGCCCATCGACAGGTTGTAGCCGATGGAAAAGAGGTGCCGTCCCTGGTTGTAAAGGATCTTGAACTCCATGGCCGCGGCCAAGCTTTGGGTCTGATCGGCCAGGCGACGGCAACGCTTCTTGAGCTCGGAAGCCGTGGACCGCCGGACTGCCGGCACCAGGGACGCAAGCCACTTGCGGCCGGCCGGCGTGGGCCACTGGTCCGCCAAGGCCGCCAGCTCTGCCAGGATCTGCGGGGTATGGCCCTGAATTTGGTCGATGTTAGTCGGGTGAACCAACAGGCGCCGCAGTTGCCGCCAGCGCTCGAACTGTTCGGAGCCCGGCTCGATGGCGACGTCGGTAAATTCCTCCGGGCTGGTGGGCAAAGCCTCTAACCAGGGAAGCAGCCCCGCCAATTCCTCGCGTCGGTCGGCTACCTGGCCAGCGAACCGTTCGGCCCAATGTTGCAGCTCTTCGGGGGGCTCACGAATTAGGTCGGCCAACCGGCCAATGTGCTCGTGCAACGGTTGAACCTTGGCGTGCAACCGCTCCAGCCAGGCGTACGCCTCCAGGGCATCGATGACCGCTTCCTGAAGCTGCTGTTCCAGCTCCTGAAGAAGCCGTTCGAGATCCCGGATCGCCTCGGACTCCGGCCCATGACCGGGCAACTCCAGACTGCGGAAGGCCTGCGCTGCGAGCTGCACGACATCGGTCAATCCCTCACGCCAGGACGAACTCGGAATCGGCTCCTTGGCCTGCTCCTCCAGTCCGTGCTGCAAGGCGATGAGGCAGCCGAGCAGGTTGCCGCTATCGACGGTCGAGATATACCCCGGCTGGAGTGGCCGCAAGGTGCGCGTATCGTACCAGTTGTAAAAGTGCCCCTGGAACCGCTCCATCGACTCGAGGGTGGCAAACGTCTTCTCCAGACGTTCTAGCATGGCCGGCAGGCTCAAGTAGCCAAAGTCGTGGGCGGCCAAGTTGGACAGGAGATAGAGCCCGATGTTGGTGGGTGAAGTTCGATGGGCGACCTGGCTCTTGGGCTCCTCCTGATAATTGTCCGGCGGCAGCCAATGGTCCTCCTCCTGGACGAAGGTCTCAAAGAAGTTCCACGTTTTGCGGGCCAAGCGGTGCAGCTGGAGGCAGTCTTCTGGAGTAAGTTCAGGCATTGCCGGCCGGCGTGGCCGGCTGACCCAGAACGCAACCGCCGGTGAGAGAAACCAGGCGGCCAGGAGCGGCGTCGCCGCCGGCAAGGCTTCCGTCCGAAGCAGCACCACCGCCAGCCCCAAAAGAACGGTCAGGGCCGGCGCCAGCCACATGCTCCGACAAAGAGCTGGCAAGCTGGTTCCCAGGCGCCGTTCCGTCGCTGCCGCGGTCTCCCATTCCAGCAAGTGCCGCCGCGTGATGGCGAGCCGGATAACGGTGCGGACCACCGCGTCCAGCATCAAGCGCGATTGGTCCACCAGGAACACGATGCCCAGGATCACCTGGCCGGCCGTAGGCCCCACGTTTCCCGGCAGACCCCCGATCCGCAGGTGCCGCACCAAGCCATGCAGGAATTGCAGAGTGCCGGTGGCCAATTGGAGAAGCAACGGCCAGCCCAGCACAACGAGGGCTGCTCCGGTCCAGAACCAGGACGAGCCCGGCAGCACGAGCCAGCCGAGCACCAGCAGCACGATCAGGGCCGGCGGCAACAAGCTGCGGCGGAGATTATCAAAAATCTTCCAGCGCTCGACTGCGGGCAGGGTATTCCGCCGGGTGTGCCGCTCCGGCCGAACATTGGAGGGCGAGGAATCGTTCCCCGTACCCGGAGGCTCGGGCGGAGCCGGCACCTGGGGAAAGAGCCAGGGAAGGATCTGCCAGTCTCCGCGCGCCCAGCGGTGTTCCCGAAGTGCGTAAGCCCCATACTGGGCGGGAAAGGCGTCCAGCAGCTCGACATCCGTCACCAACCCGCAGCGGGCATAGTTTCCCTCAATCAGATCGTGGCTCAAAATCTGGTTGTCCGGAAAGGTGTGGCCAACGGCAGCCTCGAAGGCATCGACATCGTAGATCCCCTTGCCGGTAAAACTTCCGATACCGAACAGATCCTGATACGTGTCGGAAACCGCCGTGGTATACGGATCGAGGCCCGCGGAGCCGGAGTAGATCCGCGCGAACAACGACTTCCCGGCTCCGGTGAGGGTGACACTGACGCGCGGTTGGAGAACGCCATAGCCACGGATCACCCGCCCCTGTTCGGCGCCGAAGTAAGGCTGGTTCAGCGGATGCGCAGCCGTCGCCAGCAACCGCTGCGCGGTCTCGCGCGGAAGTTTTGTGTCGGCATCCAGCGTGATCACGAACCGAATTCGAGGAAGCCGATCCAGGCCGCTGCTGACCACGGCAAAACTGGTCGTGCGATCCCCACGCAGCAACCGGTTGAACTCGACAAGTTTGCCGCGCTTGCGTTCCCAACCCATCCAGCAGCCCTGCACGGGATTCCAGATCCGCCGGCGATGGCACACGAAGAACCGCTCCGGCTGGCCGGCACAGTATCGATCGTTGAGGACTTTGATTCCCTCCACCGCCGCACGCACATAGCGGTCGTCTTCGGGCATTTGCTCAGCCGGTGCATCCGCAAAATCGGTCAGGAGGGCAAAACGGAGCTGCGGGTCCGGGTTGGACAGGTAATGAATCTCCAGCCGCTGGAGCAGTGCCGAGGCGCTCTCCGCTTGCACCAGCATGCACGGGATCACAACGAAGGTCGCACAGTCGGCCGGGGTCCCTTCCTTGAACGCCAGCTTGGGCAGGACCCGGGGAGGCACCGCCAGAGTGATCAGGTAATTGACCAGGCCAATGGCCAATTCGCTCGCCGGCAGCAGGGTCGCCAACACAACGAGCACACACCACCCGGCCGCCGCGCTGGTTGCCGACGAGCGGATGCCATAGATGGCCGCTACGCTCAAGAGGCCAGCCGTCACGATAGCGAGTCCGCCGAAATAGATCGCTTGTGGATGGACCAGGAGGAACTTACGCACTCGGTCCAACAGGGCCAGTCGATAACGGAGGCAAGCTTCCAGCTCTTGCCGGCCTCGATCGATGAGATAGTAACCGACGTGGTCCTGCGGCGCGTTGGCCCCCTCGGTGCGGCCGGCGAGGGCCAGCACTTCCCGGGTGACCTCCAGCTCGCTCTGTCCGGAACCGCGTGCCAGTTTCTCGACAACCCGGCGATATCGATCGCGCGTGGGAAAATCTTGCCGTGCGTAGACCCGTGCCGGATCGTCCCGCAGCAATGCCTCGACCAGGCTGGTGCGCTCGAAGAAGGTGGTCCAATCGAGCGCCGACAGGAGCCGCAAACTGGTGACGCAGTTTCCGATGGAGACCTGGTTGGCGGCCTGGCGTTGCTGCTCGCGGCGCAAGATGTCGGTCGGGGTTTCGCCCCGATTGGCGACCAGGCTTTCCAGCCACTCGATCCCCTGGACCCGGGCACTGCCGTGCTCGCGCAGCAGGTCCAGGAGGTGAACGATAAACGGATCGGTACAAGCCGGCGGTCGGCGGCGTGAGCTTTTGGGAATCGGATGAGCCCCCGCTTGGGAGTCCCGCGAACCGGACTCCAGGAATGGAGCCGCCCAGGCCTTGGCCTCATGGCGTTGCTGGTGCGAATGAACGACCTCCTCGGCCAGGCGACGCAAATTCTCGATCACCACCAAGCGGAGCATGATCGGGATGGCCCAGACTTCGCCAATCGTCAGGGGCGTGACGGTCTGGTAAGCCTGCACAAAGCGGGTGATGTTGGCTTCATCGAGACAGCTATCGCAATGGGCAATCAGCTCCAAGGCCAGCGCGTACACGCGCGGAAAACCGGTCAGCGGGCCGCTGGCAAGCTTCGGAAGCAGCCTGTAGTAGCCGCGCGGCAAGTCGGTGCGTACCTCGTTCAGGGCATCCGAGACGATGTGAAAATTATCTAGCAGCCATTCCGCATCGGAGCCGAAACTCTCTCCCCGCCGATAGGCTTCGCTGATGAAGCGATGCGCCGCGCGGAGGGCCCGGCTATTTCGACGGAAGCGTGCCAGCAACGCCTGGCCGGCGACAACCGGTGCCACGGCAGCGCAGCTCGCCAATTGCCGGGCGTGCGTGTCCAAATGTTCGGCGCCGAACAGCTCTGCCCGGATCGGTTCGTTGCCGTGGGGGTGGGGGAACAATGCAGCCACAGGAGCCGGCGTCGGGACTTCTGCCACCGATGGTTGCGTCATGTGCGGTTCCTGGTATGCTGAGGGAGGGCTTCCAGAAATCGGGCTTCCGGAACTCCTTAATCCATCCGAGGGATGATACCTTGTTTCCCGACGTTTTCGCAGTCCGGCGGACGCTTCGTTGCGTTTGGGCGGACCGACCCGAAAGGGGCAAGCGAAATACCAGGCCCATCGCAAACAAGATGCCAGGGCCCGATTACGCGCAACATGGCACACTTTGTCTCGGAAAATCCAACGCGGCTAGCACTTAGAATCTGTGATCGGCGGCTTGGATTAGCGCCTTTTCGAGCAGCGCATTGCTCGGAAGCGAGCAAACGATCGCCTAATACTCGCAAGAGAAAACCCCCATCATCCAGCCGAGGAAGTGAGTTCATCGATGGAGATTCCTCTGACCCAGGCTCTGGCAGCCTGTGAGCAATGCGCAGAAAAGATCGATGATATCCTTCGCCATGCCGACGGTCTACCGCTTCGGGCATCCCAGATTGCTGAGCTGCTGCATGTGCTTTGGCCATCATCTCCAGTATACGGCTGCCTGCTCGAAGCCGCGGGTGAATCTCATCTCTGTGTGTTGGATCAAAGCGGGAAGCTGCGCGTCGAATGGGCAGAACGCCTGCGGAGCAGCATGCAGGAAGCCGGGAAGCACGTCCCCGAAGATCCGGCGAGCTTGGACAAGCTGCCCCAGGCGCTGAAACTGCCCGGCCGTGCGCTTGCCACGGTGGCGATCACGTTCCGCGCGCAGAACCGGGGGGCTCTGGCCATCGCGGTTCCCAAGAACGTTTCCGCCGAAACTTTCGCCCTGCTGCGGGTGCTGCTGAGAAGTGCTGCGGATCATCTGGCGGCCTATCTGGTTGCCGAGGCGAACGAGCGTCAGCTTGAAGTACTGAAGAAGGAAGGAGAAGTGCAGAATTGGTTGGCCAACACCGGCGAAATGGCGGGCCCTTTGGCTCACGAGGTGAACAATTTCCTCAATATTGTCCTGTTGCACGTGGCCCTCATTGAGGCCGAGTTGCCCCAGAAGCTGCGTTCCGAGCTGACCGAGCTGCGTCGCCAGGCCGCGAGCATCACCGCCACCGTCAAGCAGTTCCAGCAAATCCGCCGCCGCCAGCACCCCGTTCCCGAGCCCGTGGACATCAACCAGCAAGTTGGGGACGCGGTCCGATCCCTGACGGACTCATCGGAGCCCAATCAACCTCTCGTCATCAAGCTGCCACCGAGCTCCCGCATCGAGACGACGGGGCTCGGACGCCCGGCTGCCGTCCCGCTGCACCTGGTCCTGGCACCGGATCTGCCCCCCATTCTCGGGTCGGCTGCCGATTTGAAACGGCTTTGTACCTTTCTGTTGACTAATGCAGCCCATGCCGCGGGACCACTGGGAGGGAGCGTCACGATCCGAACCGCAGCTTCCGGCAGCAACGTCGTCCTTTGCGTGGAAGATGACGGACCTTCTGTTCCCCCGGAGTTGCTGCCTCAGCTCTTCGAGCCGAGCACGATGGGGCGTGCCAATACAAGCACCCTGGAACTGGCCGCCTGCGAAGCGCTAGTGCGGCGCTTACACGGCAAAATCCGCTGTGAGAATCGAGCCACGCAGGGACTGGCGGTCATCGTGGAACTGCCGAAGGCGTAGCCGAGCAGCGCCGGAACAGTACCTTTCTGAACCGAATCCTGACCCCGCACTCAACCGGTGGCAGCTCGCCTGGCGCGCAGCCAGGTGCAGCAGAGCACGCAAGCTATTCCCAAGGTCAAGAGCAGACCGTTGGACGGCTCGGGCACCGGCGTAGCCAGCGGTGTGGCCAGAAAGCCGTGTCTGCGGCTAGCCGCATCGGTAGTCGTGTAACTTCCTACAATTTCCCCCAAATCGTTAATCCCGTCCGCATCGGTGAGGAAGGCACCTGGGAAATCCAGGGAGGTGTAGGTGCCGTTGCTATACAGGAAAGCATGGGAGCCTGTCGTAACGTATGCGCCCACAATTTGCCCAAGGTTGTTAATGCCGATCGCTTCCGTAAAGGAAGCACCTGGGAAGTCGAGCGTTGTGTAACTGTCTCCGCTCCGAAGAAAGCCGTGAGTTCTGGCCTGGGCGTCGGCGTACCTGCCGACGATCTGAGTAGCGTTGTTGACTCCGAAACCTATCGTGTCGGTTGAGCCGGGTACGTCGAAGGTCGTGTAGGATCCGTTGCTCAAGAGGAAGCCATGATTTGGGAATTTACTCGGAGTAGTCGCATAGGAGCCGGAGATTTGCCCCATGTCATTAATCCCAAAGGCACGGGTATCCGTCGCTCCAGGCCCGTCGAGCGTCGTGTAATTACTGCCGTCGCGGAGAAAGCCATGGTACGCGGTGGAAAGGTAAGAGCCAACAACCTGACCGGCGTTGTTGATGCCAGTACCACTCGTACTCGCATTGGGCACGTCGAAGGTAGTGTACGTTCCATTGCTGTAAAGAAACCCACGAAAAGGGAACGTACCGCTTGGATTGTAGTTCCCCGCAATTTGGCCCGAGGAATTGACGCCACCGGGGGAGGTATTGTCCGAACCGGGGACGTCGATAGAGGTAAATGTGTAGTCGGCATGCGCCGGTGCCGTAGCGCCCAAAGACAGGGCCAGCGCCAGCAATCCGCACAGCTGTCGTTTCATCGAAGAGACCCCCAGGCGAGTTGGGACGATTTTGCAACAAGCCCCAGTATGGCCGCGCCGTGTCAAGAAATCAATGAAAAACAATGATTGCTTTGGCGTTGCGGTAAGCGTCTTGAAAGTTGGTGGAATTTTTGTACACAAAGGCGGCAGCTGACTCTTTAGAAGAAAATCCCCCCTGGTTCGGGAGGCCATCATGCCGTCTACGCCACTATCGCCTGCACAACGCGCCGAAGCGAAGGTTCTCGCCCAAGCTATCCGCGCGGCCATCGACACGGAGATCGACGCGCTTGCCTGTACGCTGGTTGGCAGCGATGCTGCGCACCTCTTCGGTGACAACGAATTCAAGCTCCGGGCACTGGCCCACAAGATCGCGGCCAAAGCGATCGAACAACATCTGGCGCAAAAAAAAATGGCTACCAAGGCGCCAGCGTAAGCTGTCCGCATTGTGAGCAGGCAGCCGGATTCCACTCGCACCGCCCGCACACGCCCACCAGTCTCGTCGGTCCCATCCGCTACCAGCGTGCTTACTACCTGTGTCGGCGCTGCGGCAAGGGACTATTCCCCTTCGACCAACAGGCGGGCCTGACCCGTCGGAACCTGACTCCGGGGCTGGAGCGCATCGCCACCTTGGCCGGAACGGTCGCCGATAGTTTCGAGAAGGGAGCGGATCTCGTACACGAGATGGCGGGCATCCGCCTGGGGGAGTCTACGGTCGAGCGGACCAGCGAGGATGCCGGTCAGCGCTTGGCCGAAGCCGTACAGGCCGGCCGGACCTTCGGTGCGAAGGTGGTTTGGCCGTGGCACAAGGACTATCAAGGCCGCCGCTGTGCCTATGTCGAGATGGATGCCACCGGGGTGCGGCAGCAGGGGGAGGGGGGCAGTTCCGCAGAGGGACGCATGGCCTATGTGGGCGTGGTCTGCAATCCTTGTCCCGAGTGGCCGTGGCCCGAGGAGAAACCCCTGCCGATGCAGGCACGCTATCTGGCGGGCTTGTATCCTTTGGTAGAGCTGGGGCCATTGCTGCGCCGGCCGGGCAGGTGGGCATGGACCAGGCCGATTGTTGGCTGGGGCTGACCGACGGCGGCAATGGCTTGGAGGATCGCCTGGCAGAAAACTTCCCGCGTGTCGAGGTGGTGATCTTGGACTTCTACCATCCGGCAGAGAAACTCACCGGCTTGGCGCGGCTGCTGCACCCCAAGGAAGAAAGCCAGGCCGAGGAGCAGGCGCGGCAGTGGTGCCGGCTGTTGAAGGACGAAGGTGGGGCGTTGCTCGCGGCGGCCTTGCGTGAAGAAGATTGGCCGCGCCGGGCCGGCCTGCGGGAAGCGGTCGCCGAGGTAGTTGGCTACTTGGAGCGACACGCCCATCGGATGGAATATCCCGAGTACCTGGCGCAGGGCTGGTGCATTGGCAGCGGTGCGGTGGAGAGCGCCTGTAAGACGGTGGTCGGTCAACGCTTAAAATTGGCGGGCATGCGCTGGGGCGAAGATGGAGCGCACGCCCTGTGTCATCTGCGCGCACTGTACCGCAGCGACAAAGGCCAGTGGGAGGCCTTCTGGAAACGCGGCAATAGTCCCAACTGATCATCTGTCCCACCAACTATTCTGACGCTCGCCGTTGGCGTTGGCTGATTGGGTGCCTTGCGAGCTGCAACCCCTGAGTCCGTGGACGCCATCCTGGGTATGACTGGGGCTTCCAAAGCGATCTGCCCCGGATCCGCCGCACCGCGCCGGACGCCGCTGTGCTCGACCCGGCGATGCGTGAAGCCATTGAACCTGCTACTTCGATCCCGGTGAAAGACCCCGCCTTTGTCCGCTTACGCCGCCATCGCTTATGTCTGGTAGCCGCTCGCTGGTCCGCGCGATCTGCAAGGGGCAGGCTGAATTAGCAGCGTCGCAGCCGGGGCATCGTCCTACAGCTGGAGCGATATTTCGAGGTTTAGCAATCGGCGGAGCGACTGTCCCTCCGGGGCGGGTATTTGACCGTTGTCGAGACCGTGCTAGACTTCAGCGTCGGCTCAGCCCCCAATGAGCCATAGTGAGACGCGTGCGGGATCTATTCGGCTCGCCCAAGCGGATAACCCGAGCGCGATTCTTCAACCGGAACAGAGGGCTCGGCATTCCGTGGTGTGACCCTCCCCCCGATGGTGGATCCCGTCACCCTTCGAATCGTAGTCCTCCCACAAATTTAGCGCGACAGACTTCCTACTGACGGGGAGTCGGTACGACTGCGACTGCAAGTGATTTCTTCACCGGCAGCCCGCACGTTCACGTCACGGGCCATCATGCGCGCCGCGTACCCGACTCTCCGTCGCGTGGGAAGTCCAAAAGCGGGACGGAGTGATTTGACCCGCACGCCAGCTCGGTGGGTGAGCGGCCATGAAAACTCCCGGGCGTAACCGCCCTTCCGCTAGGCGGCGTGGGCGAAGAAGGCCTCACCAGCAACC
>DATGIQ010000071.1:0-2873 GCA_035295665.1 Gemmataceae bacterium
GTACGCAGTCGCCACAGCCGGTACAGCGCGTCTCATCGAGCAGAGGAAATTCCAGCATCGCAAGCTTCAACCATCATGTTCCGGCAGCTGATTGCCGGGACTCTCGTCCTGCTCGGACTCGAGAGGACCGGCGTCAGGCGACTCGAGCAATCGGCCGAGGATTTCCGGGAGCGCCTGCCGCGGCTGAGGTGGGAACAGTACCAGAGTGGCTCCCAAATCCCAGGCCAGATCCGCCAACACCGGATTGGCAGCATCTGCAACCACGACGGTCGCCGTGTCAGGGAATAGCCAGCCGATGCGCTCCAACAAGGTCAGTTCCTGCACCAAGTCAGTGCCGACCTTCAAGACCACGACGCTTGGGCCCCCGCGTTCCAGTAGCCGCAGACAGGCTTCCGGCCGCCGCGGTTCGCGCAGCGACCATTGCCGAGGCTTTCCCTCCCGCCGCAAAAGCTCCGCGATGCGGCCATCCCTCTCGAAGATCAGAATTTGAGGAATACGCATCCTGATAGTCCGTAGTCCGTCATCCGTAGCAAAAAAACTACGGACTAATACTGAATTCCCAGTGCTTCCATGCGGCGAAGAAGGCGCGGGCGCCAGATGGAGAGCAGTTCGGCTGCCCGGCTGCGGTTGCCACGGGCTTTGCGCAACGCCAAGAGGATCAACCGGCGCTCGGCCTGTTCCAGGACCTCATCCAACCGAATGACCCGGTCGGGTGCCGGCTGCGGAGTCTGGTCGAGGCGCACGGCCAGGCGCAGCTTGGCCGGCAGGTGGGCGATGTCCAGGCGTTCGGTTGTGGTCCGCTGGCTCGCACTCTGCAAGACGCCATAGAGTTCGCGCAGGTTGCCCGGCCATGGATAAGCACGCAGCAGTTCCCAGGCGGGAGGCGTTAATCCCGTGACCGGCCGTTCTCTGCCGGAACTGATCCGTAGCAAGAATCGTTCCACGAGGTCGGGCAGGTCAGCGTACCGCTCACGCAGGGGTGGGAGTGCGATGACCAGGGTGCTCAAGCTGCAAAATAGCTCCTCAGCCAGCCGGCCAGTACGGATCTCGGCCTCGGGTGCGATGCCGCAACCGGCGATGATCCGCGCCCCTGGACCGGCTTTTCCTTCTCCAATCGCTGCGCAAAGCTGAATCTGGATTTCACGCGGAAGGAGTGACGGCTCTTTGAGGTATCGCGTGCCCGGACAGCCTTGCCGGTCCTGATTGCGCTCGCCCAAGAATAACTGCGAAAACACCGGAGCGGGCAGCCGGGCACAATCAAGGGCGGCGAAGATTCCTTCACGCATCGTGCCCTGATGATGGATCGTGCGTGCCACCCAGTGCTTGCCGGTTCCGGGTTCCCCCACAAGGAGCACCGGAACCCGTGTCTGACTGGCCAGGTGCACTTGTTCGATGACCCGCTGAAAAGCCGGCAGGCTGCTCGCCAGCTGATCGATGCCGTAACGCTGGGCTGTGCGCGCGCGCAGGGCCACGAGCTTTTCCGGCAACGGAGGATGCGCCGCCATCTCCTCTTGGGCCAGCGACGTGATTTTGCCCAGGACGCAGAGGAGACCGCTGGCCTCGTGCAAGGGTAGGAACTCCACGTCCCACCACCGGGGCGGGCCACCCGTCCGGGGGACCAACCGGCGCGTCCGGCCTGGTTTGCCTTGCAACACTTCCTGAGGCGGGCAGCACACGGTGCGGATTACGACATCCCAAGGATCTTGTGGCAGCGATGAGCGCCGGAGGCACTGGAGTCCGCGCGCCTCCGCGGCCGACAATCCGGTCAAGGTTTCCCAGGCATGGTTGACGAAGAGGATGCGCCGCCGCCGATTCAGGAGGAAGAACGGCTCGCGGGCACGCTGGAACAGGGCCTGCCAACGATAGTCCGTCGGGGAATCTGGATTTTGAATCGGCGCGGGTTGACTGGAGGCTGCTTCCATCGGTGAGGATTCATGAACGCGATATCACCGCTTCGAATTCGGCGACCCACAAGCTAGGCGCGCCAGCGACGGTGCCGTAATCTTTCGCCGGCGCGCTCGGCTTCTTTGCACCAGGATCAGGCACGGTCATCTAGCATCCGCGATAGCCCGTCCAAAATCAGATGAACAGCGACAGGATATAGAGCACCACGGCAATCCCGCACAAGAACCCGAGCATGCGCAGACCCCAGCGGAAAGCTTCCTGGAAAATATTGCCCCACCGGTCATAGCGGGTCGCGCTGTAGACGAGGCTGATGAGGGCGATCATGACGGGCAGATGCAGGTAAAGACTGCTGTTCATGCCGTGGCACTCTCCAGTTCTGTTGGGCGAGGACGCTCGGCCTCCGCCAGCGCCGGGCCGGCAAACGCATCGTAAATGACCAGGATGTTGAGCACACCGGCGATGACGGTGTAGACCCAGCCAAGGTCCCAACTCTTGTCGCCTTCCCGTTGGAGCTTGTTGAGCTCGTCCTCGCTGGGCGTCCGTTCGAACCCACCGAGCAGCGCGCCGCCTTTATGTTCTGGACCGCCGGTCCAGTATTGATAAATGGCCGGCCAGGCCGCGGCTCCAATCCAGAATTGCCCCGCAAAGTGCAACCGGTTGTACACGTTCGCCACCGGAGCGGGGAGATTCCAGGGATTGAGGTTCCGATCCCGGGATGTATCGGGCAGGTACACGTTCTTCCAGCTCCCAAGGGCCATGCCGTAGAAAAACATGCTGTAGAGGCAGACTAGGAAAAGTAGCCCTTTGCCGATTCGCCGTTGATAAATCTGGCCGAGCCCAGGGACCAGGTAACTGAGGAAGCCGGCCAACGGCGAATGAACCGTCGCAGCCGCAGGAGAATCCGCCGGGTGAGGCATAGAGAACTACCTTTGTCCAGGAGAGGAAATTGAAAATGACAAATTGAAAAT
>DATGIQ010000072.1:0-4295 GCA_035295665.1 Gemmataceae bacterium
CGCAGTCGAGTACTGGTAGCCGCTGAGCCGAAAATGTCCGCTGCGAACGAAATCCCAGTGGCCAGTTGAGGCCGAGGGCGCGGGTCGGCGCCCGGCCGCTTATCGGGACCGTGAGGAGCCGCGCCGCGCCACAGAACTGGACGATCGTCGCGATCTCGAGCCCGACGTTCCAGAACGGCTGTTCGATTTTGCCCCGCTCTTGCGGCTGCTTGCGGAACGCACTCCCGCTCCTCTGCTCGCGCTCTTCTTGGCCGCGGTTTTACGCGTTGAGGTCGAAGCTGACTTCTTCTTGCTCGCAGAGCGGCCGGATGTTTTTTTCGCAGCAGTTCGGTGCGAACGCGATCGCGGCCGTTGCTCGGCGGCCTCAGCGGTCTCACGGCTCACTAGTTTATTGAAGTTGCTTTTCTGCCCCCGCGCAGTCTTCTCCTGGTGCAGCAAAGCCAGATTTCGCTCGTCGAATTTCTGGAACCAATCATCCCAACTGATATGCTGCAGCGAATCTTCGCCGCTGAAGCCTGGGAAATCGAGGCGGAGCATTCCGATATCACCCTCGGCGCCAGTTCCCTTTACACAGGCCGGCTGTGCGCCGCGTTCTTCAGCCCAGCGTCGAATTTCTTCGTGGTCGGTCGTGATCTTGGATTCTGCAGTGGTAGCCATGGCATCTCCTTACTGAAGTGAGATGCCGATCTTCGTGGTAATCGTTCACTAATTCCAACCCACGCTGCCGGATTTCTTCAGCGCGCCAAGGCTTGGGCGTACAATGCGAGATGGACCGTGATGCCTGTCCTTCTGCTTTCGTTCATCGCCGCTAGCCCGGCTGCCACAGGCACCGCTAAGCTGGCCTACCTTTCCAGGCTTCTGCATCAACCTGAGATCACGCCGTGGATGGCGCTCGGAGCTATAGCCGTGGCATTCGTGCTGGGCGCAGCGCATGCCCTGACGCCTGGACACGGCAAGACCATAGTGGCTGCTTATTTGGTGGGGTCGCGAGGAACGCTAAAGCACGCGGCATTTCTCGGCGCGATGGTCACGTTCACCCATACGGTCAGCGTGTTCGCCCTTGGACTAATCACGCTCTTCCTGTTCCGATATGTCGTACCTGAACGGATCACCCAGGTGCTGGGGGAAATTTCGGGCCTCTCCATCGTCGTGATTGGGGCCTGGATGCTGTACAAAAGAATTGGCACTCAGGTTCATACGCACTCCCACGTGCATGCGCATTCCCACGCGCATGCGCATGAGCACACCCATCCACACGATCACCATCATGCTCCCGCGCATGATCACCATCACAGCCCTGACGGCCACAGCCACATGCCCGAGGAGGTGTCCTGGCGCAGCTTAATTGCCCTCGGCGCAAGCGGAGGCTTAGTACCGTGCGAGTCCGCGCTGGTTCTCTTGCTGAGCGCTATTGCGATTGGGCGGGCCGGCCTCGGCCTGATCCTGCTAACGTCCTTTAGTTTGGGATTGGCTTTGGTGTTGATGGCGATCGGCGTTCTAGTCCTGTACGCAAAACGATTGGTGCCGGAGCGCCATCGCACCGGAGGTCACCTCATCGTTCGCTGGATGCCGATCGCATCCGCTGCAGTAATCGTAATCATAGGACTATTGATGACTGGCATATCATTAGGTTGGATTCAGCCGGGGTGGATGGCCGGCTAAAAAGGAAGCTAAGAGGAGTTACATGGCATTCGTCGAAAATCGAGGAGCGAAGATCTACTGGGACGAGCAGGGACAGGGCGAGCCTATTCTGCTCATCATGGGCTTGGGATACCCCTCCGATATGTGGCACCGGACGCGGCCCGTGCTGAACCGTACCTACAAGACGATTGCTTTTGACAATCGCGGCGCCGGGCGGAGCGATGTCCCTCCGGGCCCATATTCCATTGATCTAATGGCCTCCGACGCGCTCGCAGTCTTGAATGCGGCGGGAATCCAGGCCGCGCATGTCATCGGTGTATCCATGGGGGGCATGATCGCCCAGGAATTGACCTTGCGCTATCCAGAGCGGGTTCGGTCGGTAATTTTGGGGTGTACCGCTTGCGGCGGCCCGAACCTTGTCCAGGCGGAGCCTGAGGTTTTGCAGGTGCTGATGGCGCGCGCCAACATGACCGGTGACCAGATGGCTGAGGCGGCGGTGCCATTCATCTATGACGCCTCGACTCCACGGGCCAGAATCGACGAGGACATTGCCATCCGCAGACCTTGGTTCCCGACCTCGGAAGGCTACTTAGCGCAGCTACAGGGCATAATCATGTGGGAATCGTTTACCCGCCTTCCCCAAATCAACATCCCTACACTTATCCTTCATGGCGAAACCGATCGCCTGGTTCCGGCGGGGAACGCAGCCGTGCTTGCGAAACGTATTGCGAATTCCACAGTCGCGATGCTTCCGCAGGCCAGTCATATCTTTTCCACTGACCAACCGGAGGCGGCGCATAAAGCCATGCTGGACTTCCTCGCAACTCAACAGGGCTCGCCGAACGCGACGCCTGAAACCGTCTCTCAACGCCAGTAGTTGGTGTATACTCGATCCGAAGTTCCAGTCCCAAATCCTCGTTCAACCCTCGTTGATCGAGCGCTGACAGGGACTTGCGATGAGGTGACGAACAGATGCCGCAACACAAGTTCTTCCTGCCCCTGGTTGTTTTGATCACGCTGGTCTGGACGGCCACCGGTCAGACGTCCCGCCCGGTAGACGACACAGTTCTGAGAAATGCGGGGAAAACGGGTGGCGAATGGCTTACCTATGGCTTAACCCAAGGCGAGACGCGCTTCAGCCCGCTTACTCAAATTAATGCCAGCAATGTCAGCCGTCTCGGTCTGGCTTGGTCCCACGACGTCGGCGTGGGCGGCGGCACGCAGGAGGACACGCCGCTGGTCTGGAACGGCACCCTGTACGGGATTACAAATTGGAGCATCGTGTTTGCAGTGGACGCCCGCACCGGCAAGGAGCGCTGGCGCTGGGATCCGGAAGTGAATCAGGCCGCCGTGCGTCCCAAGGTCTGCTGTGGTGTCGTGAACCGCGGTCTCGCGATCTACAAAGGCAAAATCATCGCCCCTATCATTGACGGCAGGCTGGAAGCGCTGGATGCTGAGACGGGCAAAGTAGTCTGGGAATCCCGTGTAGCTTTCTCACAGGACAATTACACCCTTACCATGGCCCCCCGAGTCGTGAAGGGTAAGGTCGTGATTGGGGTCAGCGGCTCTGAGTATCCGGTGCGCGGTTACGTCGCCGCGTACGACGCCGACACCGGCCAGTTTGCATGGCGCTTCTATACCGTGCCCGGCGACCCCTCGAAACCTTTCGAAAACGAAGCCATGCGGAAAGCAGCCGCAACGTGGGAAAAAGATTGGTGGAAATTGGGTGGCGGCGGGACCGTTTGGGACGGCATGGCATACGACCCGGACGCCGACCTTCTCTACATCGGCACTGGCAACGGCGGTCCGTGGCCCGAAGAGCTCCGCAAGTCCAAAGGGAAGGACAACCTGTATGTATGCTCCATCCTCGCGCTCAAGCCGGAGAACGGGGAACTGGCCTGGTATTTCCAGAATGTTCCGGGCGATTCCTGGGATTTTGACAGTGTCCAGCACCTGATCCTTGCGGATGTCACCATTAAAGGGCAGCCGCGCAAAGTGATTATGCAAGCCAACAAGAATGGCTTCTACTACGTGGTCGACCGCGTTTCGGGCAAGTTCATCTCGGGTCAAGCGTACGCTCAGGTGACCTGGGCCAAGGGCCTGAATGAAGCGACTGGCCGTCCCATTGTGAACCAGGAAGCGCACTATACTTCGGAAGCCTCGGTCAAAATCTCCCCGGGACCTTTAGGAGCGCACAACTGGTCGCCAATGTCGTTCAATCCGATGACCGGCCTCGTGTACATTCCCTCTACCAACGGCAGCACCTTCGACTTCACCGTTGACGACAAGTTCGATGAGAACTACAAACCGGGCCAGCAAAACTGGGGTGTCAATCGGGGTCGCGGTGGCGCGGGTGCGGCAGCCGCGGCAAAGCCTCCTGTCGCTCCCCCAGCGATCGGTCCCGCTCCGATTGAAGGGCAACGGGGAGTCTTAGTCGCGTGGGATCCAGTTACCCAGACGGAACGGTGGCGGGCAGTCGGAGGCGGCTCAACCGGCGGCGGCACGGTCACGACCGCAGGTAATCTGGTCTTCCAAGTGACCCCCGAGGGCCACTTGCTCGCTTACAGCGCCGACAAAGGCCAGAAGCTCCTGGATATCCAAACCGGACTTCAAGCTGGTATGGGGCCGCCGATGACATACGAGCTTGACGGAAA
>DATGIQ010000073.1:0-3594 GCA_035295665.1 Gemmataceae bacterium
TCACCGAGGGTTCGAATCCCTCCCTCTCCGCTCAATCAGGAACGCTCGCCGTAAGTAGGCGAGCGTTCTTCACTTCCGGAGAGTAGATTCGATTGGCACAGTCCACTGAGCCAAGAGTGGGCCAATCAACGGTTTGCCCTCCACAGAAAGCGACTGCCGGTTTGGATCGGTCTCTCGGCTATCTCAATACCGGATAACTGCCTTCCTCGGCGACGGGGCATCGAAACCTGGGACGCTGCCTCTTCCGTATGGGCGGCGCCGCCAGGCAAAGCAGCAAAGCGATTTGGCTCTTCTTGGATCGCCCGCTCGATTACCGCAGCCATCGCTCGCGGTAGTCATTCCCGCTGCCGTCGCTCGTCAACGCCGCGGACTGACTCGTCTGCTCTCTTGCCCAGGAACGGGATCTTGGCCATCTGCCGGCGAGCCTCGTCCTGACGCAGGTGGTAGTAGTGGCGGATCATCTCGCTGTCCCGGTGACCCAGCCATGCCATCAGCAACTGCTCGGGAACATCGTGATCCGACGACATCGAGCAAAAATAATGGCGGAAACTGTGCAGACGCCCAGCGGCAATACCGGGATCATCGCCACGGGCGGGGAACTTCTCGGCTAGCGCGGGCAAGACCTCCCGCTTCAGCACGTTCCGCACTGTGTCCGGCTTGAGCCGACCGCCGCGTGGACCGTGGAAGATGAAGTTGTCTGCCTCATGGGGCATCTGGGCCAGGATCGGCTTGAAGTCGTCATGGATCGGCAGCGTCCGGTCGCGGTGGGACTTCGTCGCCCGCGCTTGCTGCCGCTTCGACCGCCGCGTCTTGCGGGTCGTGTCCATCAAGCGCAGCACTTCCCGCTCCAGATCAACGTCGGACCAGCGCAGGCTGGCCAATTCACCGATCCGCAGACCGGTCGTCGCCAACGCGATGACGACATCGGCGAGCCAGTGCAGAGGCGGTTCCTCGCGACAATAATGCACGATGGCCTGGACCTCGGCGTGAGAGTAGCAGTAAGTATTCGTGCCCGCCGGCTTCTGCAACTTCAGGCTGATCAGACTGGTGGCCGGCAGTAGCTTCTCGGCCACCATCCACTTGATTACCTGCTTCAACACGGTCAACTCGATGTACTGCGTCTTGTCGTGGTAATCGTTGGTCTCCAGCCAGCTGCCGTAGCGGCGGAGCAGGTCCTTGCTGACCTGCTGCCAGAAGCAGATACCCTGCTCTTTGGCGTAGGGCACAAACTTGTCCAGTACGGCCCGATAGCGTTTCACGGTGCCGGCGCTGCCGCCCCCCTGGACAGCGGGTCGCGAGACGAAGGCGAGGTAGCGCTGCTGCCCCTCTTCCAGCATCAGCAGTTCGGCCTGATCGGCCCGGAGGGCGGAGGAGTCGGCAAGGCCGAACTGAGTGGCCTTGACCAGGTCGAGCCGCCGGAGTTGCGCCAGGGCTTCTTGGTGGTCGCGGGTTGCCAGCGAGTGGCGCCCCACGTTGTGCCGGTTGCCGCGTCCATCGGCGTAATAGACGCCATTGTCGCGGGTGCCGAGCAGCCAGGTGAAGTACTGGCCGGACACCCGTTCCTTCTTCGGTTTGCGAGGCATGAATGATGCTTTCATTTCAAGGGACACGAGCGCTCTACTTGGCCTGCTGCCACTTGGGGCGTGGGCCATGCTGCGGGATGCTCACGGGTTGTGGGTGAGGTGGCACGCCGGTGGCGTCCGCCACCATCGCCGTCGTCGCCTGCTCGATGGCGTCGGGGCGGAAGACGATGCGCGTGCGGGGGCCGCCAGGCTGGTGGCCGACGAGCTTGCCCTTCTTGAGCAGCCGCCGCAGTGTGCTTACCGACAAGGTCGTGCGGGCGGAAAGCTCTTGGATCGTGAGATAACGAAGGGCGTCGGCGGGCGCGGCGGCCTCCGCCTCGCTGTCTCCCGCTGCGGTTCGCCGTGGTTGCCGCGGTTCCGTCATGGCATAATCAACACCATCGCGCCTTGCATCATCGACGCGCGTCGATGCAAGCAGCCGCATTCTGGCGAGGGGAGCGGCGATGGGGAGGGGAAATCGGCGGGAATTTCTTTCCCCCTGGCTGGAGCAAGCGGAGAAGAACCCAAGCCGTCTGGATGGTCAAGTGCCACTGCCATGGAGAATGCTTCGATGACGACCCCGGCCATGACCGAAGGCAGGCACGATCCTGTCTGGGAAGTGTTTGCTCGCCGACATGCCAGCAATCGCTTCCTGGAGTTGGATGCGTTGTACGCCTTGAGCGAGCCCATCATCGACGCGATCCAGGCCAGCGTACCGCGCTTTTTCAGCGCGGAGCAGGAATGGTTCGAGCGTGACCTGGCGCGGACGGCCAGCTTCGGCTTCTTCCACCAACGCCCCCTCGGCCGGGCGGCTACCCTTCCGCCCGAACAGACGGCTCAGCCTTCGCTTGCGGAGCGTCAGCGGTGCTTGTCGGAGCAGATCCACGAGTTACTCGGTGCGGAGATGCATCAGGCCGGGGCGACCGCTTATGAGATTGGCGAATTCTTTGCAGGGAGTGCCGAGAGGAACCGGAGGGTTGAGGATCGGCAAAACGCCTACGCCGGTTGGCTGGTCACCAACCCCCAGTTCCGCCGCGAAGTCGGGACGCTCCGCCAGCGATGGGAGGGGATGGTCCGGGCGATTCGGAGCTTCCCGACCTTGCCGATGTGGTTCATCCCGGACGCGACCGCCGACCGGGACTTACCAGCCGAATTCCGCGAGGAGTTCGAGGCGTTCTATTGCCGCTGGGGCTTGGAGACGATGCGGACGTGGGACTGGCCGGTTCCGATGGAGCCGGATTTCGTCGGCGGGTTGCGGGAGGGTATCAAGCACCTTTCCCAGGCGGGTCTAACGCTCTTCATGCCCTGGTATGTCCTGCGGGGGGAGCGGATCGACCTGCAGGACATCGCCCGTTTATGCCGCATCGGGTCGGTTCCGGACCATCTCTGCGATTGGGTAAACAAGCGGGGCCAGGGAGGGGGCGACGATCGCGGCGAAGTGCGGTACAAGAACCTGCTGTGGCTGTATCGTTTCCATGAACTCGTGCTGCTGCGGAGGTTCCCTCGTTCTTGCAAGGGCCATCTTGAGCGTTTGGATTATGCGTTGGCGCGGGTGTTGGAGCGGGACCAGGACAGCGTCAAGAAGCTCCGGCTGCAGTTGCGGCGTGCGGTGAGCCTTCCGAGTTAGCCATTTGCTTTGGCTCGCCCACGTTGCCTTGGAATCTTTCGATCCATCCGTAGTCAGGGCAAGAAGTCCTGATCCTTGAGGCACTGGCAAGAACGGAGG
Organism: Gemmataceae bacterium; assembly: GCA_035295665.1. Classification (GTDB taxonomy): domain Bacteria; phylum Planctomycetota; class Planctomycetia; order Gemmatales; family Gemmataceae; genus DATGIQ01. Next base: position 3,289 of record DATGIQ010000073.1, read on the forward strand.
TCGTTGATAGCTATTGGGCTACGCACTACTTATTATGTCACAGAAAACGCGATTATTTAGGTATAATTACTATTTCAACCCATATTAAAGACATGCTTGGGCAAGAACTCAATGAGGAAAGCTACAGCGCGGCGACTGGATTCGAACCAGCGACCTCCTGAACCCCATTTAGGAGGTGTTAAGGGCATCTCGTTGGAAAAAGCGTCGTTTTCGGTCCTTACAACTCTAAGGTTGATATACATTACATAGATTTGAGGCTAATTTCCAGGGTTTCTATGGATTTCTCTGCCCAACTCTGCCCTCTCC
>DATGIQ010000074.1:0-2022 GCA_035295665.1 Gemmataceae bacterium
GAGACCGTCTACAACCTCCAGGTCGCCGACCACCACACGTATTTCGTCGGCACGCCGGAATGGGGCTGGGCCGTCTGGGCGCATAATGCGGCCTATGTGGATCTGGCAGCCCGGTATGCGCCCAAGAAGAAGGGCCTGATCGGCTACCGTGATCCGTACGCGGCCAAGGCAAAGACGGTATATGCACGCAGGAGTAAGCTTGCCGGGGATCACACGCTGCCGCAAAAAGAAGTGGGAAACGTGCTTAAAAAGTTCTTCAAGGACAACAGGGGGCAGGTGACGAGTCGCCAGGAGCAAGAAATTAGAGCTGCAGTTAACGAGATCCTGCATGGCCGAGGCAACATGCGCGTGATGCCTCGCGGACTCAACTCTGCCAAGAGAAACCGTAATGCTGCCGAATTTGCCAGGACACCGTTGGGAAAAGACGTCAACCCATCATATGTTGGGTACATTCAAAGAATCCAAAGGAACACTGCCAATAAAATTAACGAGGTCCTGAACAAGGGCCAGTCACAAGCCCAAGATTGGTTTGCCAGATTCTTTGCCGGCAGCTAGACTGGTGCCAGGGTCAAAAAATGCTTTCCCGCGGTGCTGGATTTCTGCCTTACGCCCGGAGGTAGGTATGAATACACAGAAGCTTGAGAACGCAATCCGTGCAGGTAACGAGAAAGAGACAGCCCGGCTCCTAGCACATGAGCCGGGCCTGGCCAACACTCCTCTCAAGGACGCCTTGCCGCCCCTCGTGCTCGCGGCCCGGTACGATCGTCCCGGCGTCGCGACTGCGCTCCTCGACGCCGGCGCCGATGTTGAAGCCACGGACAGCGAGGGAAACACGGCCTTGGCCGTGGCCGCTGAAGCTGGGTGCTCAGGAGTGGCCCAACTTCTGCTAGCCAGAGGGGTGGATATCAACCACGCGAACGATCGTGGCTTTCGGCCGCTCGATCAAGCAGCGGTTGGTGAAGATGACGGCCATGTGGAAATCCTGGGTTTACTTCTCGAGGCCGGGGCCGATATTCACTATGCGACGAACGGCGGAAGTACACCTCTCTCGTCGGCTTGTATGAGCGGTCGCCTCGAGAATGTCACCCAGCTTGTCCAGGCTGGCGCTGACGTTAATGAATGCGTGAACGGCAAGACTGCGCTACAGGAGGCAATCGGCTGCGATCACGAGAAGATTGTCGATTACTTGCTTTGCCAGGGTGCCGACCCTTCGATTCGGACCGCTCCCCATGACGACCCCGCCAATGCCGACGCCTTAGAACTCGCGGAAGCTCTCCAGGCGAAGCGGTCCCTCCGCGTCTTGCGCCGCCACCTCGGCCTCGATGCAAAGCCGACCGCGCCCGCGCAACTCACCTGGGAGCAATTCGTCGCCCGTCTGCCCGACCGGGGTCGCGCCTACGGCTTGCGCAAGCCGGCGCCGCCGGAAGCCGTGACCAACCTGGAAGAAGCCATCGGCGGCATGCTGCCCGAAGAATTCCGCGATTACCTCTTCACCAACAACGGCCAAAAGGAAGCCGCCGAGCCGCTCGTCCCGCCCTGGCTGGAATTCGACGTCGCCTACCGCCTCCTCGGCGCCCGCGAGATCCTCGGCCAGTGGAAGATGATGCACAGGGTCAAAGCCGGCGGCGACTTCGACGACGGCAGGCCCAGCCCGGACAAGGGTATCCGACGGACCTGGTGGGACGAGGGCTGGGTCCCCTTCGCCGACAACGGCAGCGGCGACTACGTCTGCCTCGACCTGCACCCCGCCAAGGAAGGCAAGCGCGGCCAGGTCGTCCACTTCAGCCACGAGTCCGGCCGCCGGCTCCTGCTGGCGAAATCCTTTGCTGCTTGGCTGGCGGCGGTGGCACAGGACTTGGCGGGGTAGAGGGCCGGGAGAAAAAGAAGCGGCGCTTTCACCACACCGCGTGTTCGTATACCGGCCTCATGAGGGCCCGCACGGGGGTGCGGAATTTGCGCGTGAGGGCCCGGGTGCCAGGCACCGTTGCCGCACCGTTGCCGCAGGAAGTTCTTGGGTGGGAG
>DATGIQ010000075.1:0-17044 GCA_035295665.1 Gemmataceae bacterium
TACGAAACGGGCATCAAGGTCAGTGACGAACAGATGGCAACACTGAAATTGAAGCCCGCTGATTTTCATGGCGATTGGAACTATGTCATTACTCCCCGCAAACACTAGAAATCGACGAAGTTATTTTTTCGCGGGCCCTAAAGGAGCGGGATTCGTCGGCAGTTCATATAGCTACGTAATGTCCACGAGTGGTAGGCTGTTTCTGGGATTCAACGACTATGTGAACTATTTCTTCGATAATAGCGGGTCCTTTCGCGTGACGATTGATCTGTCCTCGGCAGTCCCTGAAAACCACACGCTGGTTACCAATACGCAGGACAGCGGCCCTGGTTCATTGCGAAATGCGATCACGTGTGCTAACAGCCATCCGGGGCGAGACACTATCTCTTTCGCCGTCAGCGGGACCATTAACCTTGCTTCGCCACTTCCGCCCATCACAGACCCCGTAGTCATCGACGGGGACACGGCACCGGGCTACTCCGGCCAGCCGCTCATCGAGCTGAACGGTGCTTCTGCCGGAGCCGATGCCAACGGTCTGGTGCTCGATGCCGGCGACAGCACGGTGCAGTCGCTGGTGCTGGATCGGTTTGCGACAGGTGCCGGCATTGCCGTGAATTCGAATGACAACCTGATCCGGAACTGCCATATCGGCACGAATATCCTGGGCACAGCGGCCTTGGGCAATCTCGATGGCGTTGTCCTTACCGGATCAGGGAATACGGTGGGCGGCGTCAACGGCGGCAATATCATTTCCGGCAACGCGCGTTATGGAGTGGAGATGGTGGGCAACAGCGCCACCGCGAACATGCTCTCGCGCAATGCCATTGGCACCACGCTCAATGCCGAAAACGCCCTGGGCAACGGCGCGGCAGGCGTCTTCATTAGCCAGGCGCCGGGAAATATCGTGGGGCTAACCGGGGATGGCAATCTCATTTCCGGCAATCAAGGACCGGGTGTAGAGATCGACGGCACGTCGGCAACGAAGAACGTGGTGCAGGCCAATCGCATCGGCACGAACCTTCAGGGCACGGTCGCCCTGGCAAATGGGAACGATGGTGTCCTCCTGCAAGCCCCTGGCAACACCGTCGGCGGAACACTGGCCGGAGCGCGCAATACCATCTCCGGCAACTCGCGCTACGGCATCGAGATTACTGGGGCCTTGGCCAGCGGCAACCTGGTGCAGGGCAACTTCATCGGTACCGATATCACGGGTTCCACCGATTTAGGCAATGGTCTTTCCGGAGTCGGCGTGTTCTCTGCGCACAATACCATCGGGGGCTTGGTCACTGGCGCTCGCAACATCATTTCCGGCAACCTCAGCTACCACGGTGTCCTCTTGCAGGGAGCCAGCGCCACGGCGAATCTGGTCCAGGGCAACTACATCGGCACCGACGTCACGGGCACCCAGGCCGTAGGCAACTCCGAGCATGGCGTGTTGATCGATGCGGCCTCCAACAATGTCATCGGCGGAACAGAGGTCGGTGCGCGCAACGTCATCGCCGGCAATGGGAATGCGGGCTTGGTCATCGACACGAGTGCCCAACAGAATCTCGTGCAAGGCAACTACATCGGCGTCGACGTCAGCGGCATGCGCGCCCTGCCCAATGGTTTGCTCCAAACCAATCCTGGCGGTGGTATCCTCATTCGCAATGCCTTGAACAACCTGATCGGCGGGACCGTGGCGGGAGCTGGTAACGTAATCTCCGGGAATAGTGAGAACGGGGTCCAGATCGACGGCAGTGTGTCGACCGGCAATGTGGTACAGAGTAACTACATCGGCACCAGCGCCGATAGGTCCAGCCCACTGGGAAATGCATCACACGGCGTGTTCATCGCCGACGGTGCCTCGAACAACACCCTCGCTGGCAACACGCTCGCCTTCAACGGAGGCTCAGGCGTGGTGATCGTCTCCGGTGTCAACAATGGCATTCGCCACAACGCCATCTTCAGCAACGCACGCCTCGGCATCGACTTGGGCAACGACGGCGTTACTCCCAATGACTATCAAGATCCCGACGAGGGGCCTAACCACCTGCAGAATTTCCCCGTGCTCCTCACCGCCTTTCAATCCGGCTCCCGCACGTTCGTACAGGGGATGTTCAACAGCACGCTCGACACCGTCTTTAACCTCGAATTCTTCGCCAACACGGCTGGCGATCCCTCCGGCTACGGCGAGGGGGAGCACTTCCTCGACAGCCGGATGGTGTTGACCGACGACTTGGGCGATGCGTCCTATACGTTCATCTTCCCCGTGGCCGTTCCCGCAGGCCAGTTCGTGACCGCCACGGCAACAGATCCGAACAATAACACCTCCGAATTCTCCGCGTGGGTTATGGTCGGTGCGGGTCAGGCACCACCACCGAGCGCTGGAAGTTCAGCGCCGCTACTTGCTGGGAACAGGGGGCTCGATCTATCGTCGGCAGTCGTCGGTTCGGCGTTGGTTGAGGCTGTAACATCGCCTCCGTGGTCAGGGCATCTCTGGTTGGCAAGTCAACCGGGACAGACGTTACGAGGCGAAGAGGATTTGGTCTCGTCGGTGCTTTCCATGAAGCGAGCTACCGAGGAGAGCTTCTCAACCGAGCGGGCGAGTACCTTTGCTCAGGGACAACCGATCGCTACCATGAGCGTGGACACACTCGATTTGCTTGCGGCGAACTTGGTTGTGGCCACTTAACGATTCTTTCCGACATGCCCCCAGGCAGGCACGGAGTGCAGGCCGCAGACAGCGAAGTCGTTGGGCCGAGGAAGTGTGGAGGGTGTGATGTTAACACGGCAACATTACCAGCTCCTCATCGCGCCGGTGGTGGTCCACCTCGTGGATGCCGGCCTGACCCTCTGGGGGCAGCCGAGGGGCTACTGGCAGCCAGGCCGAATGCAAGTCAACGAACTGTCGCCCGAAGCGAATCGGCTCCTTCATATCCACCCGGCTGCCTTCCTCGGCGGGACAGCCGGGTGGATCGTCGTTTACAGCAGCCTCATTCTTTTGCTGCCGCGGTTGCCCGCAATGGTCATCGGGGCCACCGTGACCATTGGTCACACCGTGTGGGGCTGCTCTTGGATCCAAGCGTACTGCCCCCATTACTACCAGGCTTGTAACCTCTTTTGCCTGGTGCCGGCCCTGATCATCGCAAGCACATTCACCTGCCCGGAGCCCGCAGCCACTACGGTGAAAAAGAATCGGCGCCCCGGCAGGTTCTCTTGGTTCAGGTGGGCGGTCGTCGGCTTCCTGGCGGGGGTCGCGGTCTACTTGTTCGCGGTGCCACACTGAGCAGTACGGGCTCAACATGAATCGCGTGCCGAAGACACAGTGCGAGAAAGAGTCATGAGAAAGCGTTGGCTGATCGGACTCGGGATTGCGGTGCCGCTGCTCCTGGCGGCGGCGTACTTCGATCCGAGCTGTACGCTTCAGGGTCTCTTGAAGCGGGATCATTTTTATCAGGGGAAGCCGACAACCTATTGGCGAAAGGCACTCGGCGACCCGACGCCAACGACCCAGGTGGAAACGCTCAAGCAACTCAAGGAGGGGGGACCTGCCGCGACGCCCGTTCTGGTCGAATTATTGACCGAAGAAAAGGACGCGGGCTGGGAGGCAGCCAAGGTTCGCTGGCTGGCTGCCGAAATCCTGGGACAAATCGGTCCAGAAGCCAGGGATGCCATTCCGGCGCTGGCCGGAGCACTGAAAGACCCCGATGCTCATGTCCGTACCGTGGCCGCGGGGGCGTTGGGAGACATGGGGCCGGCGGCTCGGCAGGCCGTTCCGGGATTGATCGATCTGCTCTCAACCGGCAGCACGGAGGAGCGGCTCAATGCGGCCCGAACATTGCGGCAATTTGGTCCAGACGCCAAGGCCGCGGTGGACGCCCTTCAGGGTCTCCTCAAGGACGAAAACGCAGAGGTTCGCTGGAATGCCGCCTACGCGCTGGGAAAGATCGGGCCGGATGCCAAAGCCGCCATCCCCGCTCTGGTCGCGAGACTCAAGGATGAAGATGCCGATGTCCGAGAACATGCTGCCGAGGCGTTGGGTGATATGGGGCCGCAAGCCGCCGAGGCGGTGCCTGCACTGATCGAGGTCCTGGGCGACCGCAGTGCCCGAGTGCGCCGGGATGCAGTTCGATCGCTCGGTCAAATCGGACCCGCCGCAGCCCGCGCCCTACCGCACATCCGCCGGTTGGTGAAGGATGAGGATCCGAAGGTTCGCGACGCTGCCGCCAAATCCTTGCGGCAAGTCGAGGCAACGAGCCGTCCGGCCACGCCGTGAAGAGTCAACTCTTCCAAAGCGTACTTTCCACGGTCCGGCGCACTTGCTGTTGTGCCTTCGTATCGCCGGGTGCGAGATAGGCGGTGAAGAAATAGACCCGTTCGCCGCGCCGGATGGCGACGACCTCCTTGATGGCATCTTCCTTGACCATCCGGCCGGTGAACAGGAAGCGCTCCGCAGGGACGCCGCCGACGCGCATTGACTCCGCCGGGGATTTGAGATGCCAGCTCTTGGCTCCGCCGGAAGGCCCGGCCAGGTAGTGGGCCAGGTCGGTGGTCGGGGGCAGATCGGCCATCGAGACATCCAGCGACGCGCCCTTTTCCGAACCGAGCCGAACGTATTGAACCAGCAAGCGTTCCTTGTCGAGCTTTCCCGGCGGTTCGTCGACTTTGGCGTGCAGCTGCCAACCCTCCGGCGTCACAAAACGGAAGCCTTCGGTTTCATTTTCGTAGACCGGCTCGTTGCGCAAGACCGGGGCCTGTGGCTGCCGGCTACAGCCCAGTGCGACAAGGAACCACAACGGAACCCACGTGATCCCTTTCGCGGCGGTTCGCCGAACCGCGCGGTTCGCCACACCGCTGCGAAACGACCAGGGTATGAGAGCAAGGAGATAGCGCCCCTTGATCGCTAGCTTAAAAATCATTGACACTGATGGCCTCGCCTCCGGCGCGGGTGGCCAGGGCTTGCAAGACCTTGAGATCGGTGGTGGTTGCCAATGCGTGGACGGAGCCGTCGGCAAATAAGAAATTCCCAACACCCTGGTGCGGCGTGAAGAAATCATACGGTTCGGAAAAGCGGTCGTTGAGCTGGCGTGCGCCAATCCGGGCCATCACCATGCTCGGTGCCTGTTCAATGATCGAAAGATAGACCGGGGCGCCGGGAGTGGTACGGGCGGTTCCTCCCAGCATGACGCCCGCCCAGGGAGTCCGCGCGAACAAGGCCGGCCGTTCGCCGATGGCCAGGGTGTTGCTCGTGCCGTCCGCGATATCGGCAACCCGTATCCGGCTATTGCGGAAAAAGACGCCGTTGCCCGCGTCCGGCTGGCTATTGAGCAGGCCCCCCTGGCCGTAGCAAGCGGCATAGCTGTTGGTGGCGGCCGTAGTGATGTCTTTATCCAGCTCGTTTTGTACCGTGAATACGCCGGTCATACGGTCGGAGGGGCAGGTGTAGAGGCGCAAGACGGAGTTCCGCGCAGCCACGTTGGTTGGGCTTTCGACGGGAAGGGTGTAGTCGATGGTCCGGTCCAGCGGTGCCTGCTCGATCTGGCGAAGCAAGAGGGCGGCCCAGCCCCAGCCCGGCTGGTTCGGATCGAAGATATGAATGACCGGCGGCGGCCGGGGACGATCGAAGATTCGTGGATGGGCGACGGGACCGGTGTTGAGGTTCGACGCCGGTTGGTAGATATATCCGGAAGGAAACGTCCCCATCGTGTCCATGTAATTGTGCAGCGCCACGCCGATCTGTTTCAGATTGTTTTGGCAGCTGACTCGATTGGCCGCTTCGCGTACCTTCTGAATGGCCGGCAGCAGCAGGCCAATCAAGACGGCGATGATGGCGATGACCACTAGCAGCTCGATCAGCGTAAACGCTTGGCGGCTGGTTCGTTCCTTGGGCATTTCGATCTCCTCAATTCTGCACCGTGATGCACCATTAGTGAGTCTACCTTAGGTCGCCAAACCTGAAAAGGGCTGGCGGACGAAGCTTGGCAGCAAAGCGGTGGGCCGTTTAAGATGACAGGAGTCCGATCCGCTCGATTCGGTCCCCGGAGACGCTTGATGACACGATCTCCAGCCTGGACGCTGGTCTTGGGTCTGGTCTTTGGACTTCTGTCCAGCGCTGCGCCAGCTTATGCCGTGATCACCCGCTTGATCCCCTTGCGCGAGGTTTTGGCCTCCGAGCAGCTGATCTTTACGGCCAAGGTGGAAAAACTCGATCGGGACAAGCCCGCTCTGACGCTCCAGATCCGCGACGATCTGAAGGGGAAGGCTCCCTTTCGGACACTGCCGGTGCCGCTGACTCCCGACACCCAAGGGGAGCGCGCCGGGGATACGCCCAGGCTGCTCAAGCGGTTGGCTCCCGACCTTACCCTGATCGTTTTCGCTAGCCAGCGGGGCAAACGCTTCACCGCATTTGCCTATACCGAGGGAACATGGTTTCAGATGATCGGCCAGGTGGGGGACGATTCGGCCATCCGTTGGAGCTTCACCCATTGCGAGCCCTACCTACGGCGTACCTTTCATGGCACGACCGCCGAGCTGCGCCAGGTCCTCGTGGACGGGTTGGCAGATAAAAAGCAGCCTCCCGAACCCGATCCCAAAGAACCGCCAGGACTGGGCCCCGAAATCTCCTCCAAGAACTGTCAGGCCCCGCTTGACCAGTACGGGCCCCTCTTCGCCATTATTCCCACCTTCGTGATCGTCGGCCCGCTGGCACTCTTGGCCACGCTCTTCCCGGCGATTTTTGGCGGGCTGGCACTGCTGCTGCGGCGCTGGGCCGTGCTCCTGGCGACCGCTAGCTTGACCAGCATGGTTTACCTGGGATATTGCTGGTTCCACGGCACACTCAAGGATCATTGGTGGGGGACCGCGGCGGCCCTGTGGGGCACGATGGCTCTGATCGCGCTGGCGGGCATGGCTTGGTCCGGGCAGCGGCGGAGCCAATCAGAGGAACCCGCGGATTCTGGGCGCGCCGAAGGCATCCTCGTTTGGTGCGTGAGTCTCCTCGGTTTGGCGGTCGTGATCGTGGGGATCCGGCAGGGAACCGTATTCTATCCCCCCTGGAGAGATCTTCTTGTCGTCTGGAGCGTGGCCTGGGTGGGAGCCGGATACTGGGTAGTTCTGCACCTCGTCAAGCGGGGGCAGCCCGCGGCAACACTGCCCAGCACGGAGCGGGTCATGCTCGGAGCCCTGACTCTTGCCTGTGCCGGCAGCGCAGCAATTTCGGGAATTCCGACGATGCCGGCGGATGGCATCCGGCTGGTTTGGACGTTCGAGCCGAAGGAGAACGGGGCAATCCTTTCCTCTGGGGCGCTTGGGGAGAAGGGCCTCTACATCGCATCCATTCGAGGGTCGGGTTTCTCGACCGGCGGGGTCGTCTATTGTCTGAACCCGGAGAGCGGAGAAGAGCTGTGGCGCTTCGACGATGGCGGTGCCATGCAGCGGGTTTTTTCTTCTCCCTGTCTGGATGACGGGCGGCTTTACATCGGCGAGGGGCTGCACGAAAACCGCGGCTGCAAGTTCTATTGCCTCGATGCCGCCAGTGGGCGGAAGCTGTGGGACTCCGAGACCGCCAGCCACATCGAATCGAGCCCCTGCGTCGCCAATGGTAACGTGTATTTCGGTGCCGGCGCGGATGGCATCTACTGCCTGGATGCAAAGACGGCGGCACCGCGTTGGCACTTCCAGGAAAATCTGCACATCGACACCAGCCCGAAGGTTGTGGGAAACCGTCTTTATGCCGGCAGCGGTGTCAGCCGGACTCAGCATACGACGGAAGTCTTTTGCCTGGACGCGGACAGCGGCCGGGTGATCTGGAGGCACGCAGCCAAGCTGCCGGTCTGGGGCTCCCCTTGTGTTGCGGGCAACCGCGTATTCTTCGGCTTGGGCAATGGCCGATTCGACCAAAGCGATGAACACCCGGCCGGCGCGTTGCTGTGCGTTGATGCCGAGGACGGGAAGGAAATCTGGTGCTATGACATGGACGATGCGGTCCTGATGGCGCCGGCGGTGGAGGGAGGGATGGTTTATTTCGGGAGTCGTGATCATCACGCCTATTGCCTCCAACGAGACACTGGCCAGCTACAGTGGAAAGCAGACCTGGGCAGTCCGGTGGTGGCACGTCTGGGCGTCGGAAAGAACCGGGTCTATGTGGTGGCGAGCGCCGGGCTTGTTTGCTGCCTGGACAGCGACAGCGGCGAGCCCGCCTGGGTCTTCGACGTGGCCGAGCACGCCCAGAGCAAAGCGACTCTCTTGGCGGCTCCGGCGAGCGAATGGATCGAGCACCAGCGCCGCCTCTACATCGGAGCCTCCCTGGAACGCGCTTTCGCCAGCCAAGCGGTCGTTTACGCTTTGGAGACTTCGGAGCTGCCGACACGAGGCCTCCGTTCCCCATGACCGACATCCGGACCTTCGAAGAGATCCGTCCTGAGGACCGTGATATTGCGGGCGGCAAGGGCGTGAGCCTGGCCCTTTTGGCGGCTGCCGGGTTTCCGGTGCCGCCCGGCTTTTGCATTGCTACCAGTGCCTACCGCAGGTTGCGAAACCAAGCACCCGGCGCGGATCCCAGCTTCTGCGCGCAAATTGCCGGAGCCTATCACCGTCTCGGCGGCGGCGCGGTGGCGGTGCGCTCTTCCGCTACGCGGGAAGACGCCACGGACGCCAGTTATGCCGGCCAGCAGGAAACGGTCCTCGGTGCGGAAGGCGAGCCTGCGGTCCTCGAGGCCGTCGCGCGCTGCTGGGCCTCCCTGCACAGCGAACGCGCGCTTGCCTACCGCCAAGGCCGCGGCGCGGACGATCCCGGATTGGCGATGGCGGTCGTGGTGCAACGGCTCGTGGCGGCGGAGGTCTCCGGTGTGCTGTTCACCCATGATCCTCTGGATCCCGATGGCCGGCGTTTGCTCGTCGAGGCATCCTGGGGCTTGGGCGAGAGCGTCGTCTCCGGCGTGGTTTCTCCGGATCGGTTTTGCCTGGATCGCCAAACCGGAGCCGTCCTCGAACGACACATTGCCACCAAAACGACGCTCCGGACAGCCCAGGGACGCCACGATGTGGCTGCGGAGAAACAGCATCAGCCCTGTCTCGAGGAACGACAGCTGGCGGAATTGGCGGAATTGGGCCGGCGCGTAGAAGCCTTTCTGGGTGCTGCGTGCGATCTGGAGTGGGCGTGGGCAGAGGGGCGGCTTTGGCTCCTTCAAGCACGGCCGATCACCACGGCCAGATGGAGCGACACGCGCACGCAGGTCCGGCGGGAAGAGATTGTGGCCTTGCAAGCAAAGGCGGATCCACGCGGCACGGTCTGGAGCCGCTACAACCTTGCAGAGACCCTGCCCGCGCCGACGCCGTTGACCTGGGCTCTCTTGCAGCGTTTCCTTTCCGGCGAAGGCGGCCTCGGACAGATGTACCGCGACCTCGGCTTCACTCCGGATCGGGCGTTGGATGAAGAGAGCATTTACGATCTGGTCTGTGGCCGGCCTTACTGCAATCTGAGCCGCGAGCCGCTCTTGTATCGCCAGGGGCTGCCGCTGGAGCACCCGTTCGGCGCCCTGAAGGCCGTCCCGCAAGCCGCGCTTCACCCCGAAGCCCGGCTCGACTGGTCTCTGGCCGGCTGGGATTTTTGGCTACGGCTGCCCGTTCACTTTTTCCGGTCGGTCCGGCTGGCGCGGCGATTGGAGCATGCGAAGCGGCACTTCGCTGGACAGTTTCGCGAACAAATTGAACCGGCCTTCCTCAGCGAAATCACGCATGCAGCTAACGAAGATTTCTCCGTCTTGCCCGGTGAGGTGCTCCTGGAGCGATTGGACAAATGGAGCCGGCTTACCCTGATCGAATTTGCCCGGCACAGCCTGAAACCGACACTGTTGGCCGCTCAGCTCACGGCTCAATTGGAACGGTTCCTGGCAAAGCCGCTTGGTCCGGTCCGAAGCAAAGCCGCGGTCCGGGAGCTGAGCATGGGTGCGCGCCCGGCCGCCGAGGCCGATTTGCCCCGAGCGATTCACGACCTGGCCGCTGGAAGAATGGATCGAGCGACCTTCCTCCATCGCTTTGGCCACCGCGGCAGCAATGAAATGGAGCTGGCGAGTCCGCGCTGGGGGGAAGAACCGGCCACGCTCGATTGCCTGATCCGGAACCGGCCTGCCGGCGCGGAGCCCAACCACGTCGATCTGTCTGCCATCTGTGCCCGGATAGCCGACGAAGCCTGCTGGACAGGTTGGCGGCGAAAAAAACTCCTGGACCGTCTGCAAAAAAGCGTCGAAGCCCTGCACACGTTCCTCGGCCTGCGCGAGACGGCGAAGCATGATTGGCTGCGCGGTTCTGCCCGGATGCGCGCGCTCCTGGTCGAGTTGGACCACCGCTTTCGACTCGGCGGCGGCATCTTTTATCTGATACCCGAGGAACTGCCTGGATTGGTCGCTGGCGCAGATCTCGGCAGACGGATTGCCGAGCGGCGTCGCCGCCGGGCCGTGGCGTTGAGCCTCGAAGTGCCGGTGGTGCTCTTCAGCGATGATCTGGAAGCCATCGGCCGCCCGACCGAGGTGGCTAGCGCCGAATCCCTCCAGGGCGTACCGCTTTCCACCGGCGTAGCGGAAGGGCCGGCCCTGGTGCTGCACGAACCCCAGCATGTGGAGTTCCCCGCTGAGCCCTACATTCTCGTCTGTCCCTCGACCGACCCGGCCTGGGTGCCGCTCTTTCTCCACGCGCACGGTTTAGTCATGGAGACGGGCGGCGTCCTTTCACATGGTGCAATTGTCGCCCGGGAGTTCGGCCTGCCGGCGGTAGCCGGCTTGCCCGGCATCCACCGCCGCTTGCGGAGCGGACAGCGGCTGCGCGTGGATGGCGCCAGCGGGACGGTCACCGTTCTGGATGCGACGCGGCAGGAATGAAGATCTCGTGAACCGAGTCGGTACCGCATCAGTTTTTTGCCGCGGGACCAGCAATTCTTACCTTGCCCCGGCTATTTAGCCGATACAACCACTACTTCCGGTACGCGCTTTTGTCGCCGAGGTAAGAACTTGGCCGGTCCAGGCAAGGAAGGGAGACATGGCAACTTGATCGAAACGTATTCGAAGTCGAAAGCGGCTTGTGCCGATGTTGCGCTGAATTCCGGTCAAAGGACCCATGAGGCATCCCAGCATGATGCGCTGAGTTTCAAATGAGACTTGCCGTGATTTTCCTGTTCGATGCTTGTTCCCAAGTGTCGCCGACAACCAACGCCGGTCCGGGGAAGTTATGGGGAGTCCCCTGATGATAGGCACGGTCCCGACTGCTACGGCTCGGCGCTCGCAGCCCTTTGTGCCGCCGCTTCTTCTCGCGGCGGCTTTTGCGATGCTGTTAACGACCTGTCCAGTTCTTGTCCAAGCCGACAACATTGCCGGCGAGGGCACGTCCGACAAGGCGTACACGCTCTTGCAGGCCGACGACAGGAAGGACGAGAACGGCAAGGACACGGAGCCGGACAAGAACGACAAGGCGAACGGCAACGGCAACGATAAGAAAGACGAGGACGACAAGGGCAAGGAGGAGGATAAGTGCAAGCTGCTGCCCGAGGGATGGAACTTTCACGCTCAAACCACTATTCTTCCGAGTCTCGACCCCGGATTTGCTGCCAAGTACTCCGGTCCCAACAGCCTGAGCACGGACCGCGATCGCCGGGGAACGATTACTGCAGACCTTTATCTCGGTGTGCCGTTATGGCACGGTGCCGAGTTTCATGCAGATTTGCTTCTGTGGCAGGGCTTCGGCTTGAGTAACAGCTTTGGCCTCGAGGCTTTTCCCAACGCGGATGCGTACAAAGCCGGCACCGTGGATCCCCGGTTCATGTTTTCACACTTCTTTGTTCGCCAAACCTTCGGCCTGGGCGGGGAACAGGAGGATGTGCCCGATGGCCCCTTCACGCTACCCGGCAAACGGGACGTCTCGCGAGTAACTATCACCGCTGGCCGGCTTAACATGGCGGAACTCTTCGACTATAACACCTACAACCACGATCCGCACACACAATTCATGAGCTGGGCGAGCACCCTACTCACCTGGGATTATCCCGCCGATACCATCGGATACACCACTGGAATTGCCATCGAGCTGAATCAGCCAGATTGGGCCCTACGCTATGGATGGTTCCAGTTGCCCAGCCTTCCGAATGGTTTCACCTCCGATGATCGGATCTTCATGTGGCCCATCGAGGCTGGGGAGAAAACCTCCGACGGAGAGTTTTGGAAAGAGTGGGGAATGATCGCGGAATTGGAGCGCCGTTGGCACATCGCGGATCATCCTGGAGCCATCCGGCTTCAGGCATGGATCGACCACGGTAACCTTGCCAGCTATAACGCAGCGACTCGTCTTCTGCTCGCCTCCCCTCCGCCTCCTGATACCCCCGCAGGAGTGGAAATAACCGTCCCAGCGGCCGCCTTTGGCTTCCGTTACAAATACGGCTTTGGCGTGAATTGGGAACAGGAGATTGCGAAGAACATCGGCACGTTCGGCCGGGTTGGCTGGCAAGACGGCCATGTTGCGGCGGCGACGTTCACCGACGCTGACTGGACGGTACAGCTGGGCCTGAGCGTCAAGGGCGGCGCATGGCACCGTCCGGGTGACACCTTCGGTTTGGTCGGTAATTTGGTCGGTGCTTCGTCCCAGCAGCAAGCCTTCCTGAAGGCCGGCGGCACGGGCATTCTGAACGGCGACGGCAACTTGAGCTACGCCTGCGAGAAGTCTTTCGAAACGTACTATGATGTTGCCATCGCAAAGAGCCTTCACTTGGCGTTCGACTACCAATTCCTTGCGGACCCGGCGTTCAACCGTGACCGAGGACCGGTCAATGTTTTCCAGGGAAGACTCCACTGGGAATACTAGGAGACTGGTGGATCACCTGGAACAATGACTCACGGCTGCGGTCAAGTCTTGCTACCGGTTGTGGGAAAGTGAGGTTGTTGATCTGGAGAAGTCCCATCCAGAAAGGCATGGATCTCGGCTACCACCGCGATCGTGGTCCGGTATCGATCGGCACGGTTCGGGTCCCTTATGAGTTTGGAAGCATCCTCGGATCGTATAATGACAGGGAGATCGTCCAAGGCTCTGCCATCCGTGAAGGAACCCCTGTGATGTCTCCGTCCAGCTCGGAATCTCTGGTGCCAGCGGCGTTGAGCAAAGAGGGCACCGATCGCCTCATCTTGCAATGGAAAGACGGCCATCGCAGCGTCTACACCTGGAAACACCTGCGCGACCAATGCCCATGTGCCGGTTGCCGGGAAGAACGATTGCAACCGCCCGATCCGTTCCGAATCCTGAAACCTAACGAACTGGTGCCCCTCGCGCCTGTGTCCATGACGCCCGTGGGGCATTACGCCTATAAAATCACCTGGAGCGATGGCCATGACACGGGCATTTATACCTTCGAGACGCTCCGGGAGCTGTGCCAGTGTGCCGAGTGCGTCCAAAAAGGAAAGCGGATGGAGAAGAGCAGCTAGCGCAGCCTGATCCTCTCCCTACAACGCGGAGTTCATCATGCATCCTCACGGAGCAGGTTCACAAAAGATGGAGATGCAGAATATCCACTCCATCATTGCCGTGGCGAGCGGCAAAGGTGGCGTCGGCAAATCCACCGTCGCGGTCAACCTGGCATTGGCCTTGCAAATGCAAGGGCAGCGCGTGGCTCTGCTGGATGCCGACATTTACGGGCCCAGCATTCCGATCATGTTGGGGGTGCCCCGTGTGGATCCGCAGACAACGCAATTCCCTCTCGACCGCTACGGCCTCAAGCTCATGTCGATGGGCTTCCTGGTCAACCCAACCCAGGCGGTCATCTGGCGCGGGCCGATGGTTGATAAGTACCTGCGGCAATTCTTGCTGGCCATCCCGTGGGGGGAGCTCGATACCATGGTGATCGACCTGCCGCCGGGAACTGGGGATGCGCAGCTCACACTGACACAGGCGCTGCGGCTGTCCGGGGCCGTCATCGTCACCACACCGCAAGAAGTCAGCCTCATCGACGCCCGCAAGGGTTTGGAAATGTTTCGCCAGGTGCGCGTGCCGGTGCTTGGGATTGTCGAGAACATGAGCTATTTCATTGCCGAAGACGGCAAACGCTACGAGATCTTCCGTCACGGCGGCGGCCAAAAGCTGGCCAAGGACGCCGGGGTTCCCTTCCTCGGCGAGATCCCGATCGATCCGCGCGTGGCGGAGTGTGGCGATCAAGGCGATCCCATCGTCCACAAGTATCCGGACTCGCCGATTGCGAAGGCTTATGTCGCCCTATCAAAGACCATTACCCAGGAGCTCGAAAAAACCAGTCAGGTCCCCGAGCTCCCAAGCCTGTAGGAAGGATCGTCATCCCTTGCGGCCGAGCAGCTCTTGGGCTTCGCGGACAATCTCCGTGGCCGTGAGCCCGTATTTGGCCAATAGCGCTTCCGGAGGGCCCGATTCCGCGAACGTGTCGTGGAGACCGACGAAGCGCATCGGCACCGGATGCTGACGGGCTGCCGACATCGCCACCACGCTGCCGAGCCCGCCGTGCAAGAGATGCTCTTCGGCGACGACGATCCGTCCAGTTTCGCGAGCCGCGGCCAGCACGGCGGCATCATCGCACGGCTTGACGGTGTGCATATCCAATACCCGAGCTTGCACGCCCTGCCCCGCCAGCTGCTCGGCTGCTTCGAGGGCCGCCGCCACCATGATCCCGTTCGCGATGATCGTGAGATCCTTGCCGTCCCGGAGGCGATTGGCTTTGCCAAGCTGGAAAGAACAACCGTCCGGATAGACGATCGGCACATTCGGCCGGCCGGCGCGTAGGTAAGCCGGCGTCTTGATCCGGGCCAACGCGGGCACCGCCTGTTCCGTGGACGGCTCGTCGGCCGGTACCACGACCGTGAAATTCGGCAACGAACAGGCCAGCGACACATCTTCGATGCCCATTTGCGATGGCCCATCCTCACCGATGCTGATTCCGGCGTGCGTGCCGACCACCTTGACATCCAGACACGGAAAGGCCACCGACATGCGCAGTTGATCGTAGGCATTGCACATGACAAAACAGGCGAAGCTGGCCAGCCAGGCGCGTTTGCCCGAAGCCGACATCCCGCTGGCGATGCCCACCAGGTCGGATTCCGCGATTCCGACATTAAAGAATCGTTGCGGGAATTTCTTGGCGAAATGCTCGGTACGCGTCGAATTGTGGACGTCGCCATCGAGCACCACGATATCCGAGTACTGTTCGCCGAGCTTGGCCAGCGCCAAGCCAAATGTCTCGCGGACGGATCTTCCCATCTTCATGGTGTTTCACCTTCTTTTGCCCGTGGTCCGTAGCAGGCTGGCTACGGACCACGAACTACGGACTACGGACGCTTTTCGATCTCTGCGATCGCCTGCTTGGCTTGATCCGGAGTCAATGGTTTGCCGTGATGGTTGACATCGCTGCCGAGGACGTCCGTGATCGGATAGCCTTTCACGGTGTGCGCGATGATGGCACTCGGCCGGCCTTTGGTTTGGGCTGCTTTTTTGAGTGCAGCCAACACTTCGTTCAGGTCGTGGCCGTTGATTTCCTGCGTGAACCAGCCGCTCGCTTCCCAGCGCGGCGGAACGGGGCGCAGATCGAGGACCTCGGCAGTGGCACCGGTCTGCTGGTAGCCGTTCAGATCGACGATGGCCACCAGATGGTCGAGCTTGAACTTGTGGGCTGCCATGGCCGCCTCCCACACTTGCCCTTCATCCATCTCGCCGTCCCCGAGCAGGACGTAGACGCGGGAATCAAACCCATCGAGCCGGGTTGCCAGGGCGTGGCCGATGCCGATGGACAGGCCCTGACCGAGCGAACCGGTGGACGCTTCAACGCCGGCCAGGCGGCGCATGTTGGGATGGCCTTCGAGCGGACTATCGAGCTTTCGCAAGGTCGGCAGGAGATCCTTGGAAAAATAGCCCGCTTCGGCCAACACCGCATAGAGCAGTGGAGCTGCGTGCCCTTTGCTCAGGATGAATCGGTCGCGCTGCGGCCAGTGTGAATTCTTAGGATCGTACCGGAGCACGCCACCGAAATACAGCGCGACGGCAATCTCCACGCCGGACAGAGAGCTCGTGGGATGGCCGGAGCCCGCAGTTGTTGTGCTCCGGATGATCTCTTTACGGATCGTTTTGGCTCGGAGATGAAGGTCCGCAAGAGAGGTCTTTTGTTCTACGGCTGGCACAGCTAGTCTCCTCCGCCTCGCTAAATCCTCTTCCGTGTCCGGAAACGAAGCCGGTGTGGCCGACTTCGGAGCGCAGGCCCGAAGTCCCGTGCAGATGAACATACCGCGCGGCACCCGACAACGGAAAGGGGCGCGATCGATTTCTTGGTTCCGACGCAAGGGAAGTGTCGCAAATACCGGACCAATTGTTACCAGGCGCGGACGGGCGGTGGCGCGGAAGAGGCGTCCGAGGACGTGGCTGGTCGACGGGCTCCCCGATTGTTGGGGGGCGGCGCAGGGAGTTTTCGAGCGTTGCTGGGCCGCCGGTGGGGAGGCTGCTCCGCAACTTGGCGGAGCGGCGACGGTTGGTTGTCGCGTTGCGGACTGGGTGCGTGGGGAGGACCAAGCAAGGGGCCAGAAAGAAAGGTCCACATCGTGATGACGGCAACCCAGCGGAACTGCATGGTCCGCGCCTCCCTCGATGGTCCACTCTCGGGTCGTTGCCCAGCCGAGCCGGGGTTCGGGTCGAGTGAGCGAAGAAGTCGAGGCAGTGGGAGCAATTCTTGTGCCACCATCCGGCCCAAGAGCCGCGGATGGAAGGGGGCAAACGATTCGGCTGGTGATAAGTTCCTGTCCGTCAATGAAATACGGCGAGAGGAAGAAATCGCACTTCCCGTCGCAATCGCCGCTGGTCCACACGGCTCGTTCAGTGCGGTTTACACCTTGATAATGCCACCGTTACGGAGATGGAGACGAGGCCAGCCAGCGGTCGATCCGCTGGAGTCCATCGCGGGCTCCGATAGGAAGGCTGAGGTGCCCGGGTGGAACGAGCGGTTCCCGCGGGTTGATACGGATGAGCGTCGCTGGCCAAGAGGCCGCTTGCGCTTCGCAGAATTGCCGCACGGTGGGGATCGCCG
>DATGIQ010000076.1:0-3237 GCA_035295665.1 Gemmataceae bacterium
CCCAGCCGAGCACGCCGGCGCACGATCCAAGCAGGCTGTATTCCTTGATGCGGCGGATCAATTCGGCATAGGCCTGGTTTTCGTTCATGATCGGAGGTCCGTAATCTGGTTATCGGCGACCACTGATCATGATAGGGAATAAGGGTGGATTGTGCCGAGCCGGAACAGCAAGAGCATGATCAGGGCGTGAACGCGCTGCCCAGGAATGGGGCAGCCTTGAATGCCATCCTGGCCGATCCCGCGGCACATCTTCGGAGCCGGGAAGTGTTACTGGCAATGAAGCCTCTGGACTGTCCCTGAAAGAGAAGCGATCCCTCTTCGTTGTCGAACTTTCCTCCGGCATCTGCAACGCGGCTGAATTCTTGAAACATTGGCTGGTGCCGAGCAGATTGGTGTGGTACGACAGAAGGAAGGAAACGCGCCAGCTGCGCATTTCTTTCTCCCCATGACCGGACCCCGTGGTCCGACACGGTCTCTCTCGGACGCCTTTTGTCAGGTCGGCGTCCGTTGCCGGTTGACAGGCACGCCCGCCTGTCTGGTCGTCCATGCTCGCTGCGCCCGGCGCTGCCATCCTCTCCAGGAGACGCTGCTGCCGCGCGCGTTGGCGATAACTTCGTAACAAGGTCCATCCATTCTGGTCCGGGAAGCACCGTGTCGAATGGGCTGCGCGGTCTGACAAACGAACCGATAGTCCGGTCGGATCTCTTGCCAAGCAGCGGACATCGGAAACACCGCCGCTCTTGCGATGGGCGATCCGGCCAAGCGCGGATCATACCTTCGCAAGTGGAGGGAACCATGCTTGCCAACTTTCCTACTGCCGATCGACTGCTCGTGAGACAATGCCAAGCCGGCGACCCACAGGCCTGGGAGGAACTCGAGGCTCGGGTACGAGAGCGCGGGCAGGAGATCCTTCCCAAGGCACTGGGCGAAGCCGCAGGGGATAAGGCGTTGATGGAAGAGATGATCGTGGACACGTTGGAAGCACTGTTTACGAACGAAGCCGTGCTGGAGGCCTTTGCCGGGTCGGGGCGGACGTTCGATGGTTTTCTGGGCTTTTTGCTCAATCGGATGGTGAAACGCCATTACCAACGATGGCGCCGGCACCTGCGGCGGGAACGCCATCTCCCCTTTGGCAAGCTGGCGAAACTCGTGGAAGTTCGCTGGTTGCCCAGCATGGAGCAAGAATTGCTCGATCGCCTTACCGAAGCCGAGAAGACCTATTACGAATGGGCGCAGCGGCCCCACGTGGATACGCCGCCGTGCCCATTCAGCGCCTCGTATGTCCGGCAGCTGCAAAGGCGTATCGCCAAAAAGGCGCGCCGCTTGTTCTATGAAGACTGATCGTCCGGATCATTGGTGGCTTCCATGTTTTTTTGAAAAAAATGGAAAGCGCTTGTCACAAAATGGCCTCGGCGCGTGCTATAGCTATAGGAAACAGACGCCTGGGCTCTTCGCCGCGTCTGCGAAGCGAGCTGCTCTCGTCTGTTCTCATCCGACCTGACCACGTCTTACGGCAGAATTAGCCGGTCCATGTTGACCTGGCGCACGGCCCTTTCGGGTAGCGCGAGGGTACGTGCGCTGATTCACGTTCTACCGGTGCGTAAGCACCGGACCAAGGAGGCGACCATGATGCACGCTCAACGGCAGCGTGAGTCCAAGCCGGGGCCAGAAAAGGAAACCATCATCATGATGGGATAATAGGGTGTGCTCGGCACATCGCGCGCCCTGCGATCCGCGCGCCGAGCGCACCCTGCCTTCGAGGCCGCCTGCGCGCAGTCCCTGTGCGGCCGCAGACGGATTGAAATGCCAACGGAATCGAACCGCCCCTCCGTGCGGGGTGCGCGCGGAGCGGGAGAAGAGAGCGAACCCAACAGGCGAACCACCTTACCGCAAAGGAATCGGATATGAGACGCACAACAAAGATCCCCAGCCGCACACGACGTACTTCTCGCACAATGCCTTTCCGCCCCGCGGTAGAAGTCCTGGAAGACCGCCTGCCGCCGGGCGATGTCTTGCTCGGACCGGGGCTTACTGGGTCCTGGCTGGGGCTGAGCATTGCTGGGCTGGGCACGGATTCGCCACCGGCATGGGGTGGCTCAGCCGATGTACGATGGGATCTGGAGCCAGCTTCCCAAATAATCACGTCGGTGGTGGCGCCATCGCAGCGTTCGGGGTCTACTCGTTTCTTCCACGGCAGCCTTTACGCTGGGCAGGAAGAATGCGACCAGGCGCCAGCTAATCCGGTTGGCGCAGAAAACGCAAGGGCTGTGGCAAACCGAACCGGATCTCCCCGGGTGTCCCCCTTGGAGCAGGACCTGCTCGATTCGTTGGGCGCGAATGATTTCGATGCTTCGTTATCGTTATCGCCTTCCTTCCACTCTCCGGGGCACAGTACCGGTATCGCCGGCACCTCCTCGGCGGATAAGGGATCCCCGATGGAGGCAGCGATGGGCGGGGCCGCGGACGGAGTAGTTAGTTCCGTGGATGGCGGAACAGCCGGCTCGTTGATGGCTCCTGAAGATCCCTTCACGGGCGCCGCGGGCATGATCCCTTCTGGCACAGCCGGAGTTCCAGGCGCTAGTGGGATGGCTGGTTCGCTCGCTTCGACGCCCAGTGGCATCCCGGGCGTTCCCTTCCTCCCAAACCCTGCGGGAAACCAGGCAGCCCCCGGGCCGGTCACCGGCTTGGTCGGTGTGCCGAGCTTGGGCTCGCCGGGTTCTCATGTTCCGGTTCGTCCCTTCTTGTCTGGACCTTGGCCTTCCGATACGCCGCCGACGAATCCCCGTACCGATGCGCTGAGCAGTTCGGGCGCTGACGGCGTCTCCGCCGGGCTCGGCCCGCAGCTGGCCACCTCCAGCGCGCAGGGCAGCCGAGTGGGCACGCTGGATCTCGTCGATAGCGCACCGGGAGTGGTTGACCACAGCATTTCCTCCGACAGTGCGTATTCGGAAGCGGGGGTCCGGTATTTCGACGGCCAGTTGAACCTGCCCAGTACGGATTTGAGCTCTTCCGGCTTTGGCACGATGTGGGGCCAGACGCGTGACTGGAGCAACGGCAGCCCGCCCAGCAGCTTCAACGGCACCGGAGTCATCGACACTACACGGCCGTTCGTGCTGCGGCCCAATGGCGATGATAGCGAAATCGTCGTGGTCACCAGCGGTATCAACGCCCGTTTCTTTACGCTATCCGGCGGCGTGTACGTTCCCCAGTTCTTCGTCCAGGACCAGCTCACGCATC
>DATGIQ010000077.1:0-2530 GCA_035295665.1 Gemmataceae bacterium
ATGGCCATCTGATGGTTATCCCAGCCGGGCGGATTGAGAGGTGTCAGAATTGGATTTCTTGCGGAAAAGCCCGGCCGGTGGGGAGTGCGCGTCAGACTTGTCGATTCAACGAGAAAATCGTCAACGAACAACTGCCGGCCAACATCGATTGGGATCACCGTGGGAGGGCTGGCGATATATCCGGGAAGTTGGAAGGCTTGCGTCGGGGCACGCAGCGTTGGCCACGGTGACGGCAACAGGATGCCGTTGTATAGCAGTTGACCATTCTGGGCTATTGCAAAGAACAGAATGCTGAAGCACCCGATAACGAACGTCACCGTTCCGGCAACGCGGACCAACCCACGCGCCTTTAGGGCAATCACTCGAAAGTCGGTTTTGACATCTGCGTCCGCGCCTCCTAGTACTTTATACACTTGTTAAGAGCCACAGACAAGCCCGTTTTCGCGCGGCTCGACGGATACTGGGGACAGCTCATCTCAAAGGGCCGGGTAGCTCGTTCTTCGTGTAACCGGTCCAGTAGAATTGGATATCACATGCGAATCCTGGTATCTGGCGGCGCGGGATACATCGGAAGCCATACGGCAAAGGAGCTAGCCAGAGCCGGCTACGAGCCGGTGGTGCTGGATAACCTTCGAAATGGCCACCGTTGGGCGGTCCGTTGGGGGCCGATGGTGGAGATGGATCTTGCCGACCGCGAAGGTTTGGTTGGTGTGTTTCGAAGATACGAGATTGGTGCTGTGGTGCATTTTGCAGCGCTGGCTTATGTTGGAGAGTCTTTGCTCTCACCGGCCGAATACTTCCGCAACAACGTCGTAAACACGCTGAACTTGCTGGACACGATGCGCGGATGCGGGGTCAACCAGATCGTTTTCTCCTCAACCTGCGCAACTTACGGAAATCCGGAGCATCTACCAATCCGGGAGAACCATCCGCAGCGGCCGGTGAATCCCTATGGCGAGTCGAAGCTGATGGTCGAGCGCATGCTCGATTGGTATGGGCAGGCCTATGGGCTGGCCTGGACGGCTCTGCGCTACTTCAACGCCGCAGGCGCCGATCCAGACGGAGAACTCGGCGAGGTGCACGATCCAGAGACGCACATCATACCGCGTGCCATTGCGGCCGCTCTCGGTGACATTCCGGAGCTAGAAGTTTTTGGAACGGACTATGAAACACCGGATGGTACCGCCGTGCGCGACTACGTTCACGTAACCGATCTGGCGCAGGCACACGTGAACGCTCTGGAGCGACTGGCGCGTGGCGCCGGCAACATCGCGCTGAACCTGGGAACCGGGCGAGGACACTCGGTTCGCGAAGTCATCGGCATGGTGGAGGAGTTTGGGCGACGGAAAGTGCCTGTCCGGAACTGTCCGCGGCGAGCCGGAGATCCGCCCACGCTGGTGGCCGACGCCTCTCGTGCGGCTTCAGAACTGGGTTGGATACCCCGGCACTCCTCGTTGCCAACGGTAATTGAAACGGCCTGGCGGTGGTACTCATGTTTCCGAGCAAACTCCGATCAGTTCCGTGGCCGGGTTACTTGATCACGTGTCCAGAGGGGATGATTGATGGATGATTGATGTCGGATGCCAAGGGGAGCAGCCAGGTGAGGTGGCTGAGCAGTGGAGGTTTTTCGGTTCGGGGAAGATCGCCCAGCGTGCATAGACTTGGGCGGCGGCAAATCTCGCGGCTGAAAAGGGCCAGTTGAGGCGGCCGAAGCAACTTCTGGTAATCACGGCACCACGAAGCACATGCGTCAGGGCCCGTATGCTACTATCCACCTCGTGAACGGTCTCCCTGTAGGACACTGGGGAGCGACCGTACGATTCAGGCTCCATTGCAGCACGACACTGCCGGCATCGATCCTGGCGATCCTTTTTGGAGGCCTTTGTTCATTCGGCGGGCCGTTCTCGAGACCAGTCGCGACTGTCTCACCGCCAAGACTCAGGGTTGTCTATTCACCAGGAAGCTTGCCGGCCCCGCTCAACTTGAGGGTGGTGGTAAAAGGGACCAGAAGCTTGTCGTGGAGTGCATCTTGTGACAAACCCTGGCTATTCGTTTCACCCTCGTCCGGTTCGGGGTCCGCGATTTTGCAAGTTTCGACGCATGCCGCCGGCCTGGCTGCTACCGGCAAAACTATTTATCACGGAACTATACATGTCACCTTCATGGGTTCTCAGGAACAGGCGATCTCCATTCCAATGACACTCAGTATCCGGGGATCTTCTCTCTATAACGGAATCGTTTTGCCGACTCCATGGCCGCCGTTGCGGGCCCCCACGCAGGACTATCAACTTCCCGTGTACTTGACGAACCCTCCTTCGGTAATCCCCATCGATTTGGGGAGGCAATTGTTCGTCGACGACTTTTTGATTGACTCTACCACCCTCCGGCGGACCGCGCATCAGCCGGTCTTTCATTCGAGTAATCCCATCGTGGTGCCAGGTTCCTCTCCGGACAACCGCAATTTCGCGATTCCGTACTCGGACGGCGTTTGGTACGATCCAGCCGTCAACCTCTACAAAATGTTCTATTA
>DATGIQ010000078.1:0-2551 GCA_035295665.1 Gemmataceae bacterium
GCAGCTTGCGGGTCGTTTGGCCGCCGAAGAGCAGATCCATGTGGAACATGTCGATTCCTGGATGAATCGCCTGGGCCATGACGGAGGAGAGTCGCACGGCCGCATGCAAGCCGCCCTGGACGAACTCGCCCCGTTGGCCTCGACTTTGCTGGAACCGACCGACGGCCTGGACCGGCTCGAAGCGGAAGGAGTTTATCCAACAAGCACGCCGGACATGTTCGAGCGCTGGTCCGATGCGTTGCAAAGGGTGGCTACGGAGGCCCGCTTCACCCTCAAACTTCAGCCGCTGCCGGCGGGGATGGTTGGCGGACGCCACGGCCGACACAGTGACGTTTTTCTGCCGTTGCTCGATGAGCTGACCGAAGTCTACCGCATCGAGCCGGAGGCAGCATGGTAAGCCAAGAAGCGATCTTGGAACTGCTGCACACGATCAACGATCCGGAGATGCCGATCAGTATTGTTGATCTGGGAATCGTCGAGAACATCCGGATTGAGAGGGACCCGGCCGGCAGCACTGGCGAAGCCTTGGTGAGCATTGATCTGCTGCCGACGTTTATCGGTTGCCCAGCTTTGCATGCCATCGAGGCGGCTGTCCGGCAGCGGGTGGGTGCGTTGCCCGGCGTGGCCAAGGTGGATGTGCAGTTTCGCTTCGATCCTCCGTGGACGGTGGAGCGCATTAGTCCGGTGGGTCGAGAAGCACTGCGGCAGTTTGGCGTGACCGTGCCTGGGGAGGCGGGCGCCTCAGCTCCGGCCTGTCCGTTTTGCGGGTCGGCTGCGGTGGAGCTGGAAAGTTCCTTTGGTCCGACACGATGTCGGATGATTTACTATTGCAACGCGTGCAAAAGTTCGTTTGAGCATATGAAAAGCATTGGAGGGGGCGTTCCCTGAAATAGTTTGAGCAGGCGACAGGGCAAGGTACGGCGCCGGAGTCTGGTAGGAGAGACAGCAGCCGTGCCAACGTGGAATCACAGGGCCACGGAGCGAACAAGCAGGTATCTACCTGCGGTTGGCTCGGAAGCGCACGCTCATGCGTGGGATGGCCAGGCTGACCACCTCGGTGTTGTGGACCTCAGCACGCTCAGGATTTGGGTTGGCGCGCGGCGGTCGAATGCACCGAGGCCGGCAGGAGTGCAACGCCGAGGTCGGCCGCTAAACCGAGAAGGCGTTGGAGAATACGGAATTGTCCCCGTGGAACGGCAAGATCGGGCTGGTTGCCGCTCGTGCTGGGCTGCGTTTTCTCCTCTATTCATCTCCTGACGGGTCATACATCCCGGGGACAGGGATGTCGTTCAGACGGAGATAGACACACAAAATCGCACGGTGGTGGATTAGGTGGTTGAGGATGAAGCGCCGCATCATCCTCCCTCGCGCCATAGTGAAGAGCGGCGTTCCCGCCTTGAGCAGCGACCACGGCTGCGTCAGCTGGTCGTCTTTCACTGCCGCAATCGCCTTCCGGGCGATGGCAACATTCCGATCAAACAGGTCGAGGATCTCCTGACGACTCGTCAGCTTCGGGGACTGATAGAGTTCGCCGCCGATCGGGGCAATGTCCCACGCGGGCGCCATGAGGATCCCTTCGACCCAGCCTAGAATCTCGGCGAGGTGGTTGGCATTCCAGCCGATCGTGTGGGACTTGGCCTGGGCTTGCCAATCCAGCCTGTCCTCGGGAACTCGCTCCAGCACCTTGCGCGTGTTAGCCATCTCCCGGTCGAACTCGGGCAGGATCATTTCGGCGTAGTTCATCAGGCCCCCATCCTGATGTAAAGGTATTTGTTTAGCGCGTCAGCCACCGGACTCCGCCAGGTGGGAGAAGGAAGTCATCGCTGCTTCGTACAGGTCCGGGACGCAGGCGGAGAGCGTGCATCCCCGGCGGACAACCAGGCCCGCACGGGCCAGGAAGTCCAAGGCGACATCAACCTCCGCGCAGGGGACGCCCGTCAAGGCGTGGCGGAGCGCCAGCGTAGTGATTCTTTTGTCGGCGTGGTCGTCGAGGTAGACCACCACCCGCTCGAAGACCCCCAGCGTGCACTCGTGGACCAAGGCCCGCCCGTCTGGCAGGCAGACGTGGCGGGTCAGCCGCTCGAGCCACACGCTGAAGGTCACGGAGCGTCGCATCATGGCCGGGCCCTCCGCTCAGGCCTGGTGGGGCAGCGTCCGCAGGGCAAACTGGCTGCGGGCCGCCTTGACGAAGCGGGCCTGCTCGCCCTTGGTCGTCGTTTCCCTGAGCATTGCGGAATAAAGAGTCGCCGCAGGCGTCTTGCCGGCCGGGCTGGACCAGTAGCCCTTGGCGGCCATGGCGCCGATTAGCTCCTGGCAGGTCATGGCCCGGCCGGTCTCGGCGAGCACCTTGGCCGCGGCGTCCAACGCGCTGAGCTTGCCTGGGTCCTTTTCCTTCTTGGGGGCTTTAGCTCGCTCCTTCGGGCCCGGGGCCGTGCGTCCCGGTTCGACGGTGACGTCGTCGCCGAATTGCTGGCGGGCGTACTTGAGCGCCCAGTCTTCATTCCCCGCTAGGGTTCTTGCTTCATGGAACACGTAGTGAATGAGTCAAGTT
>DATGIQ010000079.1:0-42520 GCA_035295665.1 Gemmataceae bacterium
GGTAATAATCGATCCCCATGCGTCCCAGGTTACACGTGGGCAGCCCCTTGACCACTTTCGTAAACGTCTTGCCGCCGTCGGTGGTCTTGTAGAGTCCACTGCCGGGCCCAACCTTCTTCGATGGATCGTTGGTGTCGTAACTATCGCGTTGCCGTTCGTAGGTGGCGACCAGCAAGGTCTCCGGATCGGTCGGATGCATGGCGAGATCGATGATGCCGGTCTTATCATCAACGTAGAGGATCTTTTGCCAGGTCGCGCCGTCGTCGGTCGTCTTGAAGAGCCCGCGCTCCTCATTGGGTCCATAGAGCCGGCCAAGGGCCCCGACGTAAACGATGTTGGGATTTTTGGGATGGACCTTGATGCGGCCCGTCTGGAAGGTCTTCTTGAGCCCCATGTTCTTCCAGGTCTTGCCCCCATCGGTCGATTTGTACACGCCGTCGCCATACGAAACGGAGTTGCGCGGATTGTTTTCGCCCGTTCCGACCCAGACAATGTTTCGATCGGAGGGCGCTACGCAAACGTCGCCGATGGAGACGGTGTTTTCGCGATCAAACTGGTGCTCAAAGGTGATGCCATTGTTCACTGTCTTGAGCAGCCCGCCCGAAGCGGTTGCGACCCAGTACGTACTGGGATCCGCTTCGAAGATCGAGAGAGCAATAATTCGGCCACCCATTGCAGCCGGACCAATCGAACGCCATGTCAGGGGCTTGACCCACTCGGGCGAGAGGCCTGCCTCCACGGTTGGTGCCACGGTGGCGCCATTGGTTTCCTTGCGCAGCTCGGCAAGTTTCTTGTTCATTTCCTGGATTTGCTTTTCCAGGTCGGCGATTTGCTGCTGACGGGGCGAAGATTTTTCCTCGGACTGCCCCGGCAGCACCATGACGCTGAGCAGACCGACCGTAAGCACGCCGCAGACTACGAGCCGAAACGGACAACATCTGTTGTAACTCACAGCGAGCCCTCTTTCTATGATCCCCCAAGCTCAGCAGCTTGATCCCAAGCGAACACCGCCAAAGCTTGTCGGAACGTGAAGAATGACCTTGCTTCGAACTATCCGCTGGAGATAGCCGGAACCTCTGGAAATAACTTATCAATTGGAACGTGGACTTTCCCGTTAAGTTTGAACACCCGAACGGGGAAGAAGTCTCGTTGGGAGTCGCGTGTGCGGGAAGGATCGGGTTCTGAGCTGTTCGGCATGGAGAGAGGTGGGAGGATGGTCTAGCAATCCAGCGACGAGGATGAAGATTACAATTAAGATGAGGATTGAGAGGAAGAAATGGATTGGGTGACTGGTCTTCTCTTTCGTCTCGATCGCGATTCGATTCGGGCGGTCTCCGCGCCGATCAACGCCGAACCCGGAAAAGATGCGTCGTCGGCCCGTATACCGATTCCGCCGCTTCCCCAACCGTCTCGCTGAGGGTGGGGTGCGGATGGATGCTCAGCGCCAAATCGCGGGCACTTGCCGCCATTTCCACGGCCACGACTCCCTCAGCAATCAGTTCGCCGGCACCCTCACCGACGATCCCCATGCCCAGCAGACGCTCTGTTTCCGGCTCGGTTACCAACTTGGTCAAGCCTTCGGTTCGGCCCAGCGTGGCCGCCCGCCCGCTGGCGCCCCAGGGGAAGCGAACCACCTTGACCTCTCGCCCTTGCCGTTTCGCCTCCGTCTCGCTCAGCCCGCACCAGGCAATTTCTGGATCGGTAAACACCACGGCCGGGATCGCGCGGCTGTCAAAGGCGGCGGGCTCGCCGGCGATTGCTTCGACGGCGACTTTTCCTTCGTGAGATGCTTTGTGGGCCAGCATTGGCTCGCCAGCCACATCGCCAATGGCGAAGATAGGTTCATCGGTCGTTCTGCGCTGCTCATTCACGCGGATGAAGCCTTTGTCATCGAGTTGGACTTTGGTGTTTTCCAGACCGAGTCCCCGACTGTTGGGTCGCCGGCCCACGGCAACCAATACCCGGCCGAAAGTCGGTTCACGCTCCTCGATCTCCTCTCCCTCCAGCGTGGCGCGGATTCCCTCGGCTGTCTCAGCTAGCTTGGCCACCTTGGTGCCGAGATAGATTTTGTGGAATTGGCCCTCCAGCCGGCTTTGAAGCGGGCGGACCAAGTCACGATCCACACCCGGCAAGAGGCCATCGGTCAGCTCGACAACCGTCACCCGGCTTCCGAGCGCAGCGTAAACACAGCCGAGCTCAAGTCCGATATAGCCGCCGCCAACAACCAGCAGGGACGCCGGCACCTCTTCCAAGCGCAACCCGGCTGTGGAGTCCATGAGGCGAGCGCTTTCCAGCTTTAACGAGGGCGGCACGATCGGGCTTGATCCCACAGCAATCACGCAGTGCTTGAAGCGCCGGCTGGAGCCATTATCCAGGCGCAGCGTACGGGAATCGGCAAACGTGGCCCGGGCCCGGATGTATTCGACCTTGCGGCGTTTGCTGAGCTCCAAGAGGTTTTTGCCCAGCGTCTCGACGACCTTCGTCTCCTGGGCACGCAGTGCGGCGAGGTCGATTTCCGGCCGGCCGAAGTGGATTCCCCAGGCTTGGGCGTCACGGGCATCGGTGAGGAGCTTGGCCGCGTGGAGAAGGGCCTTGGAGGGGATGCAGCCGACATACAAGCACGTGCCGCCCGGCTTTTCAAACGCATCGATGAGGGTAACCTGCATCCCCTTGTCCGCGGCCGCAAATGCCGCAGTGTACCCGCCGGGGCCCGCACCGAGCACAACCAATTCCGTTTCGCCGGATTCCGCCATGAGACTTTTCCTTCAAGCGTGAAGCAGCATCTGCAACGGGTTTTCCAACAGATCGGCAATCCGGCGCGTGAACCGGGCGGCATCGGCGCCGTCGATGACACGGTGATCGTAGGAGAGAGACAGGGGCAAAAGCAAACGGGCAACGATCTGACTTTCCCGGACAACCGGCTGCAACCGGCTGCGCGAAAGCCCCAGGATGGCGACTTCCGGGTAATTCACAATCGGCGTAAATCCAGTGCCACCGATGCCGCCCAGGTTGGTGATCGTGAAGGTTCCGCCGCGCATCTCGTCCACCTGGAGTTTCTTTTGGCGGGCGCGCTCGGCCACTGCGGCCAACTCCTGAGCCAGCTCGTAAATCGTCTTGCGATCAACATCTCGCAGGACCGGTACAAGCAGACCGCGGTCGGTATCGACGGCGATTCCGAGGTGATAATACCGTTTCCGCACGAGCTGCCCCGCCGCCAGATCGAGGCTGGCGTTGAACTGCGGGAACTGCTCGAGCGCGATGACCGCGGCTTTGAGTGCGAAGGCGGTCACCGTGAGTTTAGGTTCACCGTGCTGTTGCCGGCGAAACGCATCGAGATCGGTCACGTCGGCCTGATCGTGCTGGGTAACGTGAGGTACGGTACTCCAGGCCAGACTCATCTGCTCGGCAATCTTGCGCCGAATGCCATCCAAGGGTTGGCGATCGACGGGCCCCCAGCGTTCGAAGTCGGGGAGCGGCGGCACGGCAGCGCCGGCTCCGCGCACGGTTGGGGCGGAAGTTAGCTGATGAACATAAGCCTTGATGTCTTCCTGAGTGACTCGGCCGCCCGGCGCGCTGCCATGTACCTGCCGGAGATCCACGCCCAGCTCTCGTGCCAACCGGCGCGTCGCGGGACCTGCCGGCACCGTTGCCTGACCGGGCCGTGCCGCAGACGGTGGCGCGGGGGGCGCACGCTGGCCATCCGTTGCTGGTTTGGCGGTAGGACGGGCTTCTGGGGGAGCCGCTCCTTCGGCGCGCTCCCTGGTGCGATCCTGCTCCGCAGGCGATGCGGCCGGTTTGCCCACTCCGTCGGGTTGTGCGCGTTTATCCTTCGGCTGCCCTGAGCGTTCGGATTCTTGCTTGCGGCTAGGAGTTTTCGCCGAATCGGGTTTGTTTTCGGCGGCTGGAGCTTCGCGCACCGGGGCTTCCACAGTTTTCTGAGATTGCGCGCCATCCGTTGCTTCGAGCAAGCATAGGGTCTGACCGACCTCGATCGTGTCCCCCTTCTTGACCAGCATTTTCGAGATACGGCCAGCGACTGGCGACGGCACTTCAACGGTGCTTTTTTCCGCCTCGACTTCGAGCAGCGTTTGTCCTTGGCTGATGGTGTCGCCGGCCTTGACCTTGACATCCAAGACGTCGCCGCCGGTCAGGTTTTCTCCCAGCTGCGGCAACTTGATTTCCGTGGCCATGTTCCTGTCCTCGCTCACGCCTGCACGGGATCTTTCTTTTCCGGGTCGAGGTCCATCTCCTGGATGGCTTCTTGCACCTGGGCTGGCTTCAGTTCGCCATGTTGGGCAAGCCGCCACAAGGCCGCCAGGGTAATCGATTCTGCATCGACTTCGAAGAAGCGCCGGAGAGACGCGCGATTGTCACTGCGGCCGAAGCCGTCCGTGCCAAGCGGGTAAATCCCGCCGGGAACCCAGCGGCTAATCATGTCCGGTACGAGCCGCATGTAATCGCTCACGGCGATAAAAATCCCTCGTTCGTTTTGCAGGAGACGTTCGAGATAACTCTTCCGCGGCTGGGCCGTCGGATGAAGCATGTTCCAGCGATCGGTGTCCAGGGCATCACGCCGCAATTCCTTGTAGCTGGTCGCGCTCCACACATCCGCGGCGACCCCATAGCGCTCGGCGAGGATTTCCTGGGCCCGCAGAGCTTCCCGGAGCAGAGCACCGCTGCCCAGAAGATGAACCCGCGATCGGCCTTTCGCACCGTCCGGAGGCGCCGATCGCAATCGATAAAGGCCGCGCAGAATTCCCTCGATTGCTCCCTCCGGCATTGGCGGCATCGAGTACGGCTCGTTGTAGAGCGTGATGTAATAGAAGATATCCTCACAGGCCTGATACATCCTGCGGATGCCGTCTTGAACGATCACGGCCAGCTCGAACGCAAAGGCGGGATCGTAAGCTTGCAAGTTGGGCACGGTTGAAGCCGTAACATGGCTATGGCCATCCTGATGCTGCAACCCTTCTCCAGCCAGGGTGGTCCGGCCGGCCGTGCCGCCGAGCAAGAAGCCGCGCGTCCGCATGTCGGCCGCCGCCCAGATCAAATCGCCGATGCGCTGGAAGCCAAACATCGAGTAAAACGTGAAGAACGGGATCGTCGGCACGCCGTGCGTCGCCATCGCCGTACCGGCCGCGATAAACGACGACATCGCGCCGGCTTCGGTGATTCCTTCCTCGAGCACTTGGCCGTTCTTGGCTTCGCGGTAAGCCAGCAAGGTCTTGGCATCGACCGGTTCATACAGTTGCCCGACGTTGGAGTAAATCCCGAACGGCTTGAAGAAAGCATCCATGCCGAACGTCCGCGCTTCGTCGGGGATGATCGGCACGACCCACTTGCCGATCTCCTTGTTCTGGAGCAGCCGCTTGAGCAGGCCGACAAATGCCATCGTCGTGGAAAACTCATTGTTGCCGCTCCCCTGGAGAAAGTCCTTGAACAGCTCCAGGGTCGGAGCCTGAAATTGAGGGCAGCGCACCGTCCGAATCGGCAATGGGCCGCCCAGCGCTTGCCGGCGCTGACGGAGATACTGCAACTCTCGGCTATCGTCGGCGGGTTTATAGAAGGGGGCCTCGGCTACGTCCTGGTCAGAAATCGGGATGCCAAAGCGGGTCCGGAACTCGGCCAATTCGTCTTCGTTGAGCTTCTTTTGCTGGTGCGTGACATTGCGACCTTCACCCGCTTCGCCCAGGCCATAGCCCTTGACGGTGGCGGCGAGGATCACCGTGGGGGAACCCTTGTGCTCGACAGCGGCCTTGAATGCAGCGTAAACCTTTTCCGGATCGTGTCCGCCGCGGGATAACTTGCGCAGCTGTTCGTCGGAAAGATGCTCCACGAGTGCGGCCAGCTCCGGATACTTGCCGAAAAAATGCTTGCGGATGTACGAGCCGGGTTCGACGGCATATTTCATGTATTCGCCGTCTACCACCTCACCCATCCGCTTCACGAGCAATCCGCTCTTGTCTGCGGCGAGGAGCGGATCCCAGTTGCTCCCCCAGATAACCTTGATGACATTCCAGCCGGCCCCGCGGAATGCAGCCTCCAGTTCTTGGATAATCTTGCCGTTGCCCCGGACCGGTCCATCCAACCGTTGCAGATTGCAGTTGACGATGAAGATCAGATTGTCCAGCCCTTCGCGCGAAGCCAGCGTCAACGCTCCCAACGACTCGGGCTCATCGGTTTCGCCATCGCCCAAGAAACACCAGACACGCTGCGCCGAAGTATCCTTCAATCCGCGGTGATCCAGATAGCGATTAAAACGCGCCTGGTAGATTGCCAGGATAGCGCCGAGCCCCATGGAAACGGTGGGGAATTGCCAGAAGTCGGGCATGAGCCAGGGATGGGGGTACGAAGAGAGCCCGCCGCCGGACGCCAGCTCGCGGCGGAAATTCTCCAGCTGCGCTGCGGTCAACCTTCCTTCCAGAAATGCCCGTGCGTACACACCGGGCGAGCCGTGTCCCTGGAAGTACACCTGATCGCCACCGCCGGGGGCACTGGGCCCTCGGAAAAAGTGGTTCCAGCCGACATCCAGAAGCGTTGCCGCCGACGCATAGGTCGAGATATGTCCGCCAATGCCGGGGGAATGCTTGTTGGCCCGCACCACCATTGCCATCGCATTCCAGCGGGAGAGGCTCTTGATACGGCGCTCGATTTCTCGACTGCCCGGAAACGGGGCTTGCTGGTCTGCCGGGATCGTGTTGATGTAGGGAGTGTTGGCCGTAAACGGGATTGCCACACCCTCACGGTTGGCCTTGTGCTTGAGCTGGCTCAGCAAATACCGAGCCCGCGCCGCACCGCCGGTTTGCAATACGGCCTCGAGCGCATCCAGCCATTCCTGAGTTTCTGCTGCATCCGTGTCTCCGTTTGCTTCCACGAGCAAATCAGGCGGCATAAAGAATCTCCGTATCCGTAAAATAATTGAAGAGGATGGTAGGCGCGGCCAACGGCCTCTTCTAACATTGTACGAAACAGCCCAAGGCGCGTTGGGTGCCTCTCGGGCTGGCCCGTGTGTGCGGTGCGCCGCAAATCCACCCTGGGGAGGATCCGCAATGATGCTGACCGGGCTGTCCGGCAATGAAATCTACTGCTTGGCTCAAAAGGGCTGGGCACCGGGAAATATTGTGGTCGGCAATAGTGTCTACTCCTTGGGTGTCGTGCGCGGCTTCACGAGCGGCTTACAGACATTGGCCGGCGGCGAGATCGCCAGTGTCACGGAGCTGATTTCCGACGGACGTCATGCGGCGATCAAGCGGCTCGAAGAAGAAGCGGCTACCCAGGAAGCGCACGGTCTGACGGGGGTCGTTTCGGACCTCAAGAAGGTGGCGGGCCTGATTGAGTTTTTGGCTCTCGGCTCGGCAGTCAAGGGGCAGGACTATCATGGTCCGTTTTTCACGACGGCCTGCACGGGTCAAGACCTGTACTGTCAGCTCGACGCCGGTTTTGCACCTCGGCATTTCGTGATGGGCAATGTGGCCTATGCCCTCGGCGTCGGCCGCGGAATCCTCGGCGTGCTCCGTACATTTGCCGGGGGCGAAGTGAAGGAATACTCGCAGATGTATAACCACACCCGGCATCTCGCTCTGGAGCGACTCGAGCAGGAAGCCAAGGACCGTGGGGCCAATGCAGTCGTGGACATCCTGACCCACATCCTCCCCTTTGGACCCGGCGTGCGCGAAATGTTAATGGTCGGGACCGCCTCTCATAATCCTGCACTGGGCACTGTGGATCGACCAGTTACCTCAGAGCTCACCAGCGAAGAATTGTGGAACCTCGCACAGCTAGGTTACGCGCCGCTCAGGTTGCTGCTGGGCACATCCGTTTATGCCCTCGGCTTCGCCGGCGGCGTCGCCACCTTTTTCCGATCGCTGGCCCGTGGCGAGATCAGTGCCGTAACCCGGCTGATCTACGAGGCCCGCGAGAATTGTCTGGACCACATTCACAAGGAAGCCGAGGCGTTGGGGGCCGACGGCGTCATCGGAACCAAGCTCTACATCTACGAAATCGGCAGTGGCCTGGTTGAAGTGATGGCGATTGGTACGGCGATTCGGCGCAATCCAAACATCACCACCCAGAGCGCTCAGCTCATCCCGCAGGCAATCATCCGGGACCGCGATACGTTTTTTGACCAGGAGCACAAACTGACGGAGCGAAAACTCGAAAGGCAGTAAGGGATGGAATTACCACGGGCGTTCCTACCCCCGCCGCACCGTCGCCATGATCAAACCGTATGGTTCTGCCGTGGGCACGAAAACCACGTTTGGGTTGTCCAGCCCAAAAGATCCCAAATCCACAAGTAGATGATGCAAATTCGGCATCGCCAGGCGGATTTGCTGGATCGAAGTGCATGAATCGAGTGCCGCCGTCGCCATCGCATAAAGAGTCTGCTGAACGGACAAGCTTTTGTGCTTCGCGAAAGTTTCCAGCAGCGTCCGACGGATGAGCTGGTGACAATGGTTCCAATCAACGCTCCCCTCGCCGTAACGCCAGCGCGCCGTGAGAAGAGTTGCGAAAATCCGATCATCGGTGGCCGGCAGCGTCGTGTACCGATCCCGAAGAAAACCTTTGAACCCAGAATTTGCCGTTTTCAAAATCCGAAGGCCCCGGACACCGGATTCGACACGGCTTCCCTGCTGCGTCCGCTTGATCACGGAAGTTCGCTCCTCGCTGCCACCGCCGACAAAGGCATGCGGGTGTTCTGTGCCGTCCACGACCATTCGCTGCCAGGATTGTTCGTTCAGCCGAATCGTGCTTGCGGAAACGTGGTCGAAGTTTTCCATAAAATGCCCAGCAAGTGCCAGGCCAAAATCTTCAACCGCTGTGATCGGATGGTTACGAGCCAGGGCGTAAACCGTGTTCTTCATCGTATCGGTTGTGATAATCTGGCGATTATCTCCGAGCGTGTAGGAAGCGGCAAAAGCGCCTTCTAGTTGAACGGCAATCGACAGCTCCCTGATCTCATGCAAGCCCGCGTGGCGGGTGACTTTGGTCAGACGTACGCGGGACTTGCCGTACGAGCAATGGCCCAAACGATTCGACATAAGCGTTCCTCTCCAGGCGCGGCCCGCGGCCGCAGGTACGGCTTCGATGATACCACACCGAGCCGAAGAAGCAGCAACCGAGGAGCCCACGCCGTGGGCGATCCGGAGCGAATCCGTCGTCACTCCTCAAGGGCTTCGGCCGGCCGCGGTATTGATCCGGGGAGAAAAAATTGTTGGTGTCGTTTCCCCCGACGAAATCCCCGCGGGCTGCCCGGTCCATGATGTGCGTACGCTGGCGGTGTTGCCCGGACTTGTTGATACCCACGTCCACATCAACGAGCCGGGGCGGACCGAGTGGGAAGGCTTTGCGACTGCCACGCGCGCCGCCGCGGCCGGCGGCATCACCACCCTCGTTGATATGCCGCTTAATAGCTCCCCCGTGACAACCAGCCCCAATGCCTTCGAGCAGAAGTTGGCCGCCGCGCGTGGCCAGTTGTTCGTGGACTGCGGATTCTATGGCGGCATCGTGCCGGATAACCTGGAACAGATCGAGCCGTTGCTCGCATCCGGCGTGCTCGGGCTGAAGGCCTTCCTGTGTCATTCGGGCATCGAGGACTTCGCCAACGTCACGGAGCAACATCTTCGCGCGGCCATGCCGATGGTGGCACGCAGCGGTTTACCGTTACTGGTCCATGCCGAACTGCCCTCTTTTGCGGGAAATCTACCTT
This sequence comes from Gemmataceae bacterium, assembly GCA_035295665.1. GTDB lineage: Bacteria > Planctomycetota > Planctomycetia > Gemmatales > Gemmataceae > DATGIQ01. The sequence continues at coordinate 9,707 of DATGIQ010000079.1, forward strand.
CCCCCGCGCCGGTCGGTCGAAGCTACGGAGCCTATCTGGCATCGCGACCCCGGACCTGGGAGCACGCGGCCATCCGGCTGATGCGGGATCTGGGCCGAGAGTATCGGTGTCGTGTTCATGTTGTGCACCTTTCTGCGGCAGATGCGTTGCCGCAGTTCTGTGCAGAAGGGCTCACGTTCGAGACCTGTCCACACTACCTCCATTTTGCGGCGGAAGAGATCCCCGACGGAGACCCACGCTTCAAGTGTGCTCCGCCGATCCGGGAACGCGAGAATCGGGAGCACTTGTGGCGTCATTTGCGGGCCGGTCTAATTACCACGATCGGCTCAGATCACTCTCCGGCCCCGCCCGAACTGAAAGAGCTGGCGACCGGAGACCTCGCACGTGCTTGGGGTGGGATTGCCTCGTTGCAACTCATTCTGTCCGCGGTTTGGTCCCAGGCCCGCTCAAGGGGGTTTACCCTGGCCGATTTGGCCAAGTGGATGTGTCGGACTCCTGCAGAACTCGTAGGGCTGGGCCAGCGCAAAGGCCAGCTTGCCCCTGGATTCGATGCCGACCTGGTCGTCGTTGATCCGCAGGCCACGTTCGTCGTTGAGCCGGAGAAGCTGCTGCACCGGCACAAGATTACTCCCTATGCGGGCCAACTCTTGCGCGGTACGATCCGAACGACGTTTTTGCGCGGGCGGAAAATTTACGAAGCGGGCAATCTGGCAACTACGCCCTTGGGGCAGATTATTCTGCATCGGACGGTGCGAGGCTAGAGCGGCGTGATGGACCTGGATCGAATCAACTCCGGGCCGAGGGTCGAGGCCGAGGCCACGTTTCTGCGCTGCTGCGGGGCCCGCCGCTGGGCGGAGCAGATGGCGACATCTCGGCCCTTCCGGAGTGAAGCTGACCTGTTCGATGCAGCCGACCGGATCTGGCGAGGGCTGGCCCGTGCGGACTGGCTAGAAGCGTTTGCCGCACACCCAAGGATCGGCGACCTGGAGAACTTGCGGGCCAAGTTTAGCGAGACCGCGGCCTGGTCGGCGTCGGAACAGAAAGGACTGACCGGTACCACGGATGCTGTCTTGACTGCGCTGTCCCTGGGAAATCGCCAATATGAGGAAAAGTTCGGCCATATCTTCATCGTCTGCGCCACGGGCAAAACCGCCGTGGAGATGCTCGCTCTGCTCCAAGAACGACTGCCCAACGGCGCGGAAAAGGAACTACTGATTGCCGCGGGCGAGCAGGCCAAGATCACCCGGTTGCGTTTACAGAAGCTAGGCTCATGAGTTCCCTGAGCACCCACGTACTGGATACGGCTCATGGCCGGCCCGCAGCTGGATTGGCTGTCGCACTGGACTTCTGCGACGGCGAAGGCAGCTGGACCGAGCTGGCACGACGAACGACCAACGCCGACGGTCGAATTCCGTCGCTGACAGCAGGGGAAGCTCCCCTCGAGCCGGGCATCTACCGATTGCGTTTTGAGACAGGGAGTTACTTCCGCTCCCTGGGCGTGACCGGGTTCTATCCAGAAGTGCAAATCCTGGTTTCGCTGGATACTTCCGGCGTTCATTATCACATCCCGCTGTTGCTGAGCCCTTTTGGTTTCACCACGTATCGCGGCAGCTGAGTTCTGTTCGCCACGAAATATTTCGGGGTGACTGAAGGAATGGCGAAGAACAAGCAAAATGGGATGATTTGTATTGACTTGAGAAATCGTATCGATTATCACTGTGCCAGGAACGTACGGCAGGATGAACGTCCGGTCCGGTTCAGTCCATTCCATCCTTGCCAGGATTGCGGGATTGATTCCAAGACAATCTTCACCAGTACATCGCCTCGAGAGACATCACCATGGGAAAAGGACTTCGCGGCTGGTGGCACGCCTTGCAACGACGTAGCACCAAGCGGCAGCGCATTTTCTATCGACCCCATCTGGATGGCCTGGAGGACCGCTGCTTGCTTTCGGGCATCAATGAATTCTCCATTGATCAAGCGGCGCCCCTTCCCTTGGGCATCACGATCGGTCCCGATGGCGCCGTGTGGTTTACGGAGTCCGGGGCGAGCAAGATTGGCCGCATTACCACAGCGGGCGCGATTACCGAGTTCACGCTTCCCCGGTCCGACAGCGATCCAGAAGGGATCGTAGCCGGGCCGGACGGCGCCCTTTGGTTCACCGAGTTCGGCATCGACCGGATTGGGCGCATCACGACCGGCGGCGCCATCACGGAGTTCCCCGTGGCGCTCAATAGCGGTCCGCGCGGGATCACGGCGAGCGCGGGAGGCCTTTGGTTTACCGAGGCAGCTGCCGATCGAATTGGGCGGATCACTGCGGCCGGCGTGGTCACCGAATTTAGCTCCGGCATCACACCCGGCAGCACCCCAACCAGCATTGCGCTTGGCCCTGACGCCAACTTCTGGTTCACGGAGCCCGACGGCAACCGCATTGGCAGGATCACCCCGGCCGGCGTCGTTACCGAGTTTAGCACGGGCATCCCCAGCAACAGCCGGCCAACGGGTATCGCCCCCGGCCCAGCGGGAGACGGCTCTCTGTGGTTTACACTGAGCACCGGCAATCAGCTCGGGCGGATCACCACGACGGGAACCGTCAGCGTCACCACCGGCGTTAGTGGATCGAGTGCGCCGACGGGCATCACCCTTGGCCCGGACAATAACATCTGGTTCACCGAGAATTCGGGAAACCGAATCGGGCGCGTTGTGGCGACGGGGCCAACCCAGGGCACCGTGACCGAATTCAGCACGGGAATTACCGGCAACAGCGGCTTGCGTGGGATCACGACGGGGCCGGACGGCAATCTCTGGTTCACGGAATCCCGATCCAATCGAATCGGCACGATCGTCTCCAGTGGAGCGAACACGGTCACCGAGTTTTCGCTTCGCTCCGGAACGAGTGGACCGACCGACCTCACCGTTGGGCCAGACGGCGCGGTGTGGTTCACCGAGTCGCAATCTGCCAAAATTGGCCGGGTGAGCGCCGCAGGATCGCTTAGCGAATTCACCCTCACCCGAAGCGATAGTGATCCGGAGGGGATCACGACCGGATCCGATGGAAACCTTTGGTTCACAGAATTCGGCGTTGATCGGATCGGGCGCATCACGCCCTCCGGCGTGGTGACCGAGTTCAATTTGGCGCCTAACACGGGACCGCGCGGTATCACGGCCGGCCCGGATGGCGCGTTGTGGTATACGGAACAGGTAGCCGACCGCGTCGGGCGGATCAACACGGCCGGCTTCGTTACCAACGAGTTCGCGCTGACCGTAGGCGGCAACGCCGAATCGATCACCACCGGACCGGATGGGGCCCTGTGGATCACCGAACCCGGCGTCGACAAAATCGCGCAGATAACGGCCGTCGGGATAGTGAATGAATTCACCTTGACCGCTGGTCGAAAGCCAGAAGGGATCACGGCCGGTCCTTCCGGCAGCAATTCTCTGTGGTTTGCCGAGTCCGGGGGCAATCGGATTGGCGAAATCTCCACCAGCGGCACGATCAGCGAGTTCACCATTCCGACAGCCAACAGCCAGCCGACCGCGATCGCTCTGGGTGCGGACGGTAACCTATGGTTCACGGAAGCAACCGCGAACCAAATTGGCCGCATCACCCCGAGCGGGACGATCACTGAATTCCATACGGGCCTCACACGGGCCGGCGGGCTTCGGAGGATTATTGCCGGGCCGGGCGGAGCGCTCTGGTTCAGCGAGACCCAATCCAATCGCCTCGGACAACTGGCACTGGTGGTCGCCACGAGCGTGACCATCAACACGGCGGAAGGGCAGGCGGTCAGTGGCGTGGTGGCCAGCTTCGGCGATGCGACAGTCGCGGCGGCCGCCGGCAATTACAAGGTTTCGATCAACTGGGGGGACGGGACGCCGCTGGACAGCACCAGCGCGGTCGTCAGCGGCGCAAACGGCACCTTCACGATCACCGGCATGCACACGTTTGCCGAAGAAGGTACGTTTGCCGTCAGCGTGGCGATCCAGGACATGAGCAATAACCAGGCCGGACTTGCCAGCACGACGGTAGGCAGCACGGCCAGAGTCGCGGATGCGGTGTTGACCGCCACCAGTCTAGCCGTGAACGCGGTCGAGGGCACGCCCTTTACCGGCTCGGTCGCAACCTTTACGGATGCCAACCCGAACGCCGCCCTGACCGACTTCACCGCGACGATCTCGTGGGGAGACGGCCAGACATCCCCGGGAACCATCACCGGGACCGCCAGTCAAGGCTTCACCGTGACGGCTACGCACACGTTTGCCACGGAGGGAGCGAACAACCTTTCCGTGCAAATTCGGGATGTTGGCGGCAGCATGGCCACGGCCACCAAGATGCTCACGGTGGCCGATGCAGCGTTGACGGTTGTCGGCATGCCGGTCGTCCTTGCCACCGGATCCACGCTGACCAACGTCCCGATCGCGACCATCACCGACGCGGGAGGCCCCGATGCCGTGGCCAGTTACACCGCAACGGTCAATTGGGGGGATGGCAGTGATCCGTCCCTTGCCACGGTCACGGCCTCCACGAACGGTTTGACGGTGAGTACCAATCACACCTTCCCGGCCCCAGGGAAATTTGCCATCACGGTCACCGTTCGTTCAGCTGGCGGCAGCTCGGCCACGGCCACTACGACTGCCTTGGTTGGAGACGTCAACCAGCGGTTCGTGGGGGCGGTCTTTCTCGACTTGCTCCAGCGCAGCGTGGACCCCACGGGATTGATGTCCTGGACCGCCCAACTTCAACAGGGAACGAGCCGTGCCCAGGTCGTCCTGGGCATCGAGAGCAGCGCCGAGTACCGTACGCTGCAAGTGCAGAAGCTGTATCAAACGCTGCTCAAGCGCGCGGCCGATCCAGGCGGCTTGGCCAATTCCGTCGCCTTTTTGACGGCCGGGGGTACGGTCGAGCAATTGGCGTCGACCATCGCCGGTTCGCCCGAATACTTCCAGACGCGGGGCGGCGGAACAAACACCGGATTTCTTACGGCTCTGTACCAGGATGTCCTCAATCGGCCGATCGACATGATGGGACAAGCCGGTTTCCTTCAGGCGCTTATGAACGGGGCAACGCGTATCCAGGTCGCGGCGGCAATCTATGGCAGCACGGAATATCGCCAGGTCCTGATTCAGGGCTATTACCAGCAGTTCTTGATGCGCAATGCGGATGCGGCAGGATTGAATGGTTTCGTGACGGCGATTCAGAATGGTGCGCGGGATGAGCTGATCACCGCGATCTTTCTCAGCTCGGGCGAATATGCAGCCCTGCGGGTCGGATCCTGAGTCCCGGAGCATCCCGCGGACAGGGAAACGACATGGAAGCCGGTGGTCCTGCACCCAAAACGATTCCATCAGCACACCAACCAGACTTCAGTCAAAGGAGAACATATCATGCGTGTGGCCCCAGGGCGGACAAGCTTGCGGTGGCGGTTGCTGCTAGGGAGTAGTTTGGCGGTAATTCTGGGCGGGATCCTCATTCTGGTGAGCCCGGCCGCGGACCACCGGGATGGTCCAATTTTTGTCAACACGCAAGCCAATGGCCGGCGCGACATCAACGATGTCTATGTTTTCAAATCTCCCGTGACGGCAACCAACACCGTCGTGGCCATGACGTTCAGTCCCTTTGCCGGGGCCGTGACGCCGGTGACGTTCGACGAGACGGCCGCCATCGAGCTGAAGGTCGATAACGACGGGGATGCCATCGAGGAATTAACGTTCCGAGTGACCTTTTCGCCTCCGGATATGAATGGAGTCCAAGAGGTGACGCTCCGCGGCCTGCCGGCCGTGAACTTTCCCAATGACGGCATCCTTGCCAAGGGGACGACGAACCAAAACATCCCGATTGCGGGTGGTGGCATGTTTCGGGCCGGCTATTTCGATGATCCGTTTTTCTTCGTTTCGGCCTCGATCTTCACGCAGTTTCTCAACGGCACCCTTGCCGGCGGGCAGTTCCCCAATCCGGGCGTGAACTTCTTTGGACCCAACGTCAATACCTTGGGAATTGTTCTGGAGGTGCCCACGGCATCGTTACTTTCCGCTCCGAACAATCCCAAATTCGGTGTCTGGGGCCGGGTTGAAGTTGCCGGAGTGCAGGTGGATCGCATGGGCCGGCCGGGCATCAATACGGCACTCATTCCTCCCGTGCCCCGCAACGATCCGAGCCGGGGCGATCGACGGAATGCGTTCAACGCCGGCGTGCCCAGCAATGATGTACGCGATTTCTTCGATGACATGGTGGCCATCCTCACCAATCCCAATGGACCTTATCAACGGACCCAAGCTGACGCCACCGGTCTGGCCAGCTTTTTGCTTCCCGACATCCTCACCTACGATTCCTCCCAGCCCGACGGTTTCCCAAATGGCCGGAGACTCCGCGATGGCGTGATTGACGTGGAGCTGAATTTGCTCACCAATGGGCGGGTCACGTCCATGAATGTATTTGATGACAACGGCATGCGCATCACGGACGGAACCAACGGGACGTCCGCGGCCTTCCCGTATTTTGGAGCGGCCAACAATCCGCCGCAGGGAATCATCAATCCGTAGCATGCACCAGCCGCAGGGGAACAGACATGAACCGGCGAATGGTCAACTGGGGACTTGCAGCGTCATTCTCGATCGTTTTGCTCGGCTGGACTGGCCCTCTCTCGGCCGCGCAGCCGGATCGGGGAAAGGAAGAAACGAAAGCGGCCACGCCCGTTCGGCCCTATGACTATCTGCTCAGCACCGACCAGGCCATCCAGTTCTTTCAGCAGCGTGTTCAGCGCGACCCCAAGGATTGCGTCAACCAAACCTTGCTTGCCGACGTCTACATTCGCAAGGCAAGGGAGACGGGGCAGTTCGCCAGTTACGACCGAGCCGAGGCGGCAATCCAGCGCGCCCTGGAACTCGATCCAACCCATTTGCCGGCCCAGATCGACCGGGCAATCTTGTTGAGTGCCAAGCATCGCTTTGCGGAAGCGCTCGCGCTGGCCCAGGATCTTTCTCGCAAGAATCCCGGCGAGCCCGGGATCCTGCTCATCGTGGGCGACGCCTACCTGGAGATGGGCAAATATGGCGAAGCGGAGAAGGCCTACGAAGAGCTGATGCGCAGGGATCCGACGGCTTTGTTGGCAACCCGTCGCTCACGCTTGGCGGAACTGAAAGGCCATACGGAAGAGGCGATCCGCTGGATGGAACGGGCGGCCGAAGAAGAGCGGCGGGCGCGCGTGTCCAAGGAAGGGGGCGTTTGGTATCAGATTCGACTGGGTGAATTGCATTTCAATGCCGGCCATCTGGAAGCCGCTGCCCAACATTACGAAGCAGCGCGGCAGATCCTTCCGAAGAGTGCTCCGGCCCTGGCTGGCCTGGGGCAGGTGCGCGCCGCCCAGGGGAGACTTGAGGATGCCATCGCGCTCTACCGGGATGCGATCCATATCAACCCCGACTGTTACATGCTGGCCGCGCTGAGCGATCTGTACACCAAGCTCGATAACCCAGCGATGGCCCAGATTCTTTGCACCAAGCTGGATCAAACTGCCGCTCTCAAAGAAGGGGCCTACAACCGGGAGCTATCGGTCTATTACGCCAATCATGATCAAAAGCTTCCCCTAGCCCTGGAGCTAGCCAACAAGGATTTGGCGACGCGCCAAGATATTTACAGCTACGATACGTTGGCGTGGGCCCTCTACAAGAATCATCGCGCCGAAGAAGCCGTGAAGGCGATGGCCGTGGCATTGAAACTCGGGACGCAAGATGCCACGTTCTTTTACCATGCCGGGATGATCGAACATCAGCTGGGGCACAAAGCCGAAGCAAAGCGGTACCTGGAACGTGCCCTGGCGCTAAATCCGCATTTCTCGCTTCTCTTGGCGGACAGCGCCCGCCAGACCTTGGCAGCGTTGGCACGCCAATGATTCGGGATCCTGTGTCGACGGGGTGTCAGGGTTTGTAATTCGGATTGGCCGTGGGCAGCTGCGCGTGCACGGATTCGCGCCGCATCTGCAGTTTTTGCCGCAGCTCCGCGGTTTTCTTCGGCATCTGCAGCGCCAGGTTGTTCCGCTCGCCGATGTCGTCTCGAAGGTTATACAAATCGGCGTGGCCATCTTCGTAAAACTCAACGAGTCTCCAGTCTCCCGCCCGGACCGCCCCATAGGGAGTGGCCCCGCCAGGATGATAGTGCGGATAATGCCAGTAGATGGCCTCCCGATTCAGCCGGTGCGCGGGGTCTTTCAATAAGGGGAGAAGATTCATTCCATCCACGTGCATGTTATGGGTCGGGTGACCCTGGGCGCCGGCCATCGCCAAAATCGTCGGATAGAAGTCCGGGCTGACGATCGGTTCACGGCAATCACTGCCTGCGCGTGTAACGCCGGGCCAATGAACGATCGCCGGTACACGCACGCCGCCCTCATAGCTGGAACCCTTGCCGACGCGGAGCGGCACGTTGCTGGTTGACTGGAGGTGTCCGTCCGGCGAGTCGCGTTCTTGACGGCCGTGGTGTAATCTCTCCGGAAGGAGGGCACTATCATGGCCCCAGGCCGAGCGCGGGACGAGCGGAAGGAACAGCAGTGGCGAAGGTAGATCAGCTATGGGCTAATTCGTACGCCAAGGATGACGACTGGACCCACTGCCAACGCTTCTCACAGATTCTTCAGCAATTCCCAGACATGGGTCACTGCAGGAGCGAGGACGTATCTCGAATCTCTCCATCTCGAAAGCCCGATAACTGCTGCAACACGTACCAGTCCTCACTGTACGGTCCTTGAAGTAGCCGGCGACCCGTGGCCGCCGTTGTGCCGTGTTTCAAGCCGTGGACCGAACCATCGGCAAAACAGAACTGAACGACCCCACGATGACTGCTGCTGTATTGGAACCAGGTGGGGTTCACTGCTTTCATGCCTCCAATCGTCGGCATGGCACCTATGCCCATTCAGGAAGCACTGTATTCCTTGACGCCGTTGGACTGGCCGCCGAGGATTTCACCGAAAAGCAGGGTGTTGCTCGTACCATCCGGAATCCGGCCAAGAGAATTCTGCGAGCGGTTCGTGAAGAGGCCTTCGTACTTGTTGAGTGTGGCATTGGTGCCTTGGCCAAAAGCTCCGCCCACTCCCAAGTAGCTTGTACGTCCTAGGTTGGCGGCGGCGGGAACCTGGGAGTAATCCCAGCTGGGCGCATAGAAGTTCCAGCGTCTCCCCATGTTGAAGAAGTGTTCCGCGTAGACGGTTCCTTTCCTGCTCGCGTACGGGTCGTCCGATGGGCACAGGAGGGGCTTGATCCTCGTCTGTGCCACGGCCAAGTTGCTTTCCCCGTCGGGACCGGCCCACCAAGGGTCGCCGCTACTGTTCAGATCGAACTTGATCTTGAGTTGCTTGTAGATGGCTTCCCCTTCGAGGTACGGCAACAGATAGGCAAACAGACCGACGTTCTGAACGGTATTGTCCACGACGCGCCCGATGGGTGGCGGACGAGGTGTCTGGTTGTTCAAAGGCCCCAGGTAGCCGGGCGGTAACACGGTATGGATGGAGTCATAAGTGCTGGCCGCCAAACCGAGCTGCTTGAGGTTGTTCGAGCAACTAACCCGATTGACGACATCTCGGGCTTTCTGGACCGCGACGAGCAGCAAACCAGTTAGAACGGCGATGATCGCCAGAACTACCAGTAACTCAATCAGGGTGAATGCGTGCCGACTGCGCATTGCGCCACCTCCCTTTCGTACCAGAACGGTCGCGGAGAACTCCACCGAGGCACACGAAGAATCTACCGTTACTCCTTGCCGATCTCCATGTCCTGTGCGAAGGCAATGACCCAGCCGCCGCCGCGGTGAACATAGCCTTCGGACACGCGCCGGTTGCGGTTGACCAGGAGGTTCCCGTCGTTGTCGTAAACTTTCCACTCGCCCATGTAACTAAGAATGGCGGCCTGGTCGCTCAGCCGGATCAACTCCACGTCGCTGATCTTGTAGTCGGTGCCGAACCGCACCGACCGAAGCCCGCGCAGGTGGTCCGCCATGGTATACCTGTGGTGCATCGAGAAGCCCACGAACTCGTCGGCGTAGCACTTCCGGTAAGCGTCCAGGTCTTGCTTCACACACGCTTCAAACACCTGTTTCTCCAGAGCCAGGAGCGTGTTCTTCAGCGCTTCGTCTTCCTTGGACAGGGATCCTTTCCGCGCCTCGGCAGGCAAGAATAACCCGAGCAAGATCGACCGGTCCGCGTTCGGGTCCTCCTCCGCCCATGCCCGGTAGGTCAGGCGACTAGCCCCCAGTCCGAGCACGGCAACTACCGCCAACACCACCGTGGCACGCAGCAGCTTGGTCAGGAACATGGCTTTGATCACTCCTTCCGTCAAGGCGGCGACGGGTGCGGTGAGGGCACCGGCCTTCACCGCTTGACCCGCCGCGAACAGTCTCACGGCTCGCATGGTGGAAATCACCAACCGCGCCGGCGCGTCGGCCAAGGCCGCGTTCTGAGACAGCGCCACCGCCAGCGCCCCGGCCGGTAGCGTCACACCTTTGTGAGCCATCCGCTTGGCCAGCAGGCTTCGCCCCCTGGACAGTCGGCTGGCAACGGTCCCTTGCGGCAGGCCGAGTTGACGCGCCGCTTCCTTAAGGGACTTGCCCTCCAACCCACACAGAACGATCGGGACGCGGTAATTGTTCGGCAGGCGACTCAACTCCCCGTCCAGCAGGGCTTGAAGTTGTTGCCAGTTCTCCGCGGGCGGTTCGGACCGGGGGAGCGATCCCGCCTGACGTTCCTTCACGCGCCGCTTGCTGTTCATGGCCTTCGCCTTCAACGCCGTGTGGTGGGCGACCCCGTACAGCCAGTTCCCCACCAACGCACGGGGCACGACGGAAGCGGCCTTGCGGACGAGGACGAGGAAAGTGGCCTGAAAGGCGTCCTCGGCGTCGGTTTCGTGACGGAGGACGCGACGGCAGACGCCCAGCACCATGGGGCCGTGCCGCCGTAGCAGGGCCTCAAATGCCGCCTCGTCGCGGTGGGCGACGAACCGCTCCAGCAGCTGCCCGTCCGTCAGGCCGGCACCGTCGCGCAAGAGCGCAGACCTGCGCAGGTGCTTGATGACCTCGTGTAGTGGACTCGTCGCCACCGGGTTGCCCTCTTCGGGTTCGTGCTCTACCAGTATATTTCCCCAACTGCGGAATTTTATCCCATCTTTTTCGGCGGCGTCCCCCCTGCAACAGGCTTCGGCCCCGTTGCGGTCTCGGCGCGGAGCCGTTAAGTAGGCGGGGTCGGAAACCCCCTGCAACGGTGACAAACCCATGACCTCTCTCCGCGTCAACCTGGGCGAGAGCGACCGCCTGCTACGGGTCGAGAGCTGTCTTGCTCTCAGAGTGCTCGACAAGAGTGAAGGCTATTTCCTCGTACACTTCTACCGCTATCCGTCGGACAAGAAACCGGAATGGCGTATCCGTCGGGCTCAGCGTGTGGCTGCCTGGGTGGATGGAAGCCAGAAGTAGAGATGGCGTGAAGCGACGGGAACGGCCGAGGTCAGGAGGCCGGCTCGGCCGCAGGGCTCGTTGTCTCGGTCGCCGCTGCCGGTGGGGTCGCCATCGTCGCGGCCTGACGCGCCGGCTGCCATCGGTCGGGCAGCAGGCCACCGAACTGCCCGGCCGGCATCGTCGGCAAATGCGTCAGCACGTCTTGCAGATACGCCCAGCGCTCAACCCCCAAGCGGTGGCACGTGGACGTGAAGCTGAAGAGCACCGCGGCCGTTTGGCCACCGTGCGGCGATCCTACGGTCAACCAGTTTTTACGACCAATGGCAATCCGCTTCATCTCCCGCTCGGCCACGTTGTTATCGAGGGCCAGGAAACCGGCCTCGGTATAACGCACCAGCGCGGCCCAGTTGTTCAGGGCGTACCCCAGCGCTTCTGCCATCGGGCTCTTGGGCAACACCTCGGGGCGCTGAGCCTGCAACCACTGGTGGAACTGGCCCAGAATCGGCACCGCCAAGTCCTGGCGCATTTTTGCAGCCGCTGCGCATCGCTGAAGTCCTTGGCCTGCCGCTCCAGTTCATAGAGCTGGCGGTAATCGGCCAACGCCTCGTGCGACCGCAGGGCATCGGCTGCGTGCCTCGTAGAACTTGCGGCGTGCGTGGGCATTGCAGGCTACCTCGATGATGCGTGCCGCAACCGTGCGCGGGTCCGGCAGGTACAGCGCGTCGTAGCCGCTAAACGCGTCGGCATGCAGGTAACCTTGATAGTTGGCTAAGAACTGCTGTGGCCCGTCGCGTTTGTGGTTGACCGTGAAGTCGAACACACGTTGTAGGGATGGGCGGCGTCGCCCAGGTAGACCCAGAAACGTGCCGTGCTCAGCAGGTGGGTCACCAGTTCCTGCGTCTTCACGGTCGTATCGCCGGTGTGGAGCGCCTGGGACTGCAGCACCCCGCTCACCATCAGATCGTACAGCGGCCGCAGGAGCTGAGCACGGGCTGCCAGCCAATCGCACAGCGTGGAGCGGTGCAAGAAGAGACCTTGCCGCTGGTAGACCCGCTCCAGGCGATGCAGCGGCAGGTGATCAGTATATTTGCTAACGATCAGGTGAGCCAAGAGGCCAGGCCCCGGCAGGCCCTTGGGGATCGGCATGGGCGGCTTGGGCGCGACGATTACCACCTCACTGGCGTTCAGGAGCCGACACGGGGGCGTGGGCGCTGGGGACGGGGGACACTGGTCAGCGGCCTGCTCGCTGGACGATGCCTGCTCTTGCGAATTGTCCATTTGCTCTAGCGTGGGTCTCGGTTCCGGCGGCGGTAGCGGTGGTTGGAACTCCGTGGACCGCGCTGGTACAGGCTCGGCCTCCTGGCCCAAGTGTGGTGGCTGCCCCTGCGACTGTGTTGTCTGCCGGCTACAGCAGGGACAGACGTACCTGTGAACGATGTGCTCGATGACGATCAGCGACGCCGGCCGGTAGTCGAGCTGTTCACTCGTGACTACGCCGATGTCGATGCGTGTCTGCCCACAGCTCGGACAGAGGCGCTCGGCTTCGGACAACTCGTAATGCCTGGGCTCGCGGGGTAGGTTCTCCGGCATGCGGCGGCGGCCATGCGGCTTGCATTGACGCCTGGGCTCGGCTGCCGCAGCCGGCTCGGTCGACGCAGTTGCTGCCGCCGCGTCCTGGCTTGGGACCAACTCGGCAAACAGCAGCGGTTGGTTGGGATCGAAGCGCTCGCCACGCGGCCCGTACAGACGCCGCAGCAGCAAGTCGATCCGGTGCCGCAACGCCTCGTAGTCGTGCTGACGCTCCTGCAACGAGGCCAGCAATTCCAGAACCATGCGCCTGAGCGTGGCCAGATCGTCGGGCAATTGCTCAGCGGTGAGCGGTGGCAGGCCGGCAGCACCGGGATTCGCGAGGTTCATGCCTATATCGACGTATTACGGACCGTATTTGTTCGCTGAAGGGATGCACGGAAAGGCAAACGAAGGCGCCGTCCACCTGCTCAACCCGCTTAACCCACTCAACCCATTGCCGTCGCTGGCCGGTGGTAGCGTCGGCTGCGCTGGGCCTTGGACCAATCGATGCCGTCCAGGAGCATGGCTAACTCGGTGGCGCGGAGAGACACGCTCGGCTGGCCCACGGCCACGGTCGGCCAGCGGAAAACGCCGTCTTCCAGGCGCTTGTAAACAATGACAAACCCATCCTCGTCCCAGTAGAGCAGCTTGACGCGGTCGCCGCGTCGCTGCCAAAGCAGCCCAGGTCCGTCCAGCCGAGATCGTCCACGAGAATGAAGACGATATTGGGCCGCTGGACCGGCTGCGCTTCCCTGGCGTTCGTGGTGCCGGTGACTGCCAAGAGCCAAACGAGGCAACACAGCCTGATCCAATGGAGCGACGGCTTTCGGGAGCGCACAACAACATGACCCATGTTCGGTCTCTCTATTCGCCCGTGCCAGGCTTCACCTTCGCGAAGTCGAATTCCACGGGCTGTGGCTTATCGGTGTGCAGCGGCTGGCGGTCACCCAGTTGCTCTTGCCAATCGGTGAGCAAGGCTGTCAGGCGTGTACCTTCGCCTTTGTGCGCCGGCTCGGCTGCGAGGTCGTGGATTTCGGCAGGATCATTCTGGAGATCGAAGAGCTGGATCTTATTGATTTGCGGATAGACAATCAGCTTCCAGCGATCGTCGCGCACCGCACGTTGCACATTGGTGTAAGCGGTGAACAAAGATTGGCGGACGGAATCCAGTTTGCCAGTCAGAATCGGGACCAGGCTTTTCCCTTCGCTCCCCGGCGGACCTGCCACGTGCGCCCGTTCGCCCAGGGTCGGAAAGATGTCGAGCAGGTAACAAAGCGCATTCCGCCGTTCGTTCTTCGGTACGCCCGGGCCAGCGAGAATCAGGGGCGCGTGCATCGAATGGTCGTAAAGGTTTTGCTTGCCGAATAGGCCGTGACTGCCGATCGCCAGCCCATGATCGCTGGAAAAGACGATGAGGGTATTATCGTATTGGCCACTTGCGTGCAGTGCCTGGAGGATGCGGCCGACCTGGTCATCTAAGAACGTGATCGCACTGTAGTAGTCCGCCAGGTGTTGGCGGACGATTTCAGGAGTGCGCGGCCAGGGCGCGAGCTTCTCGTCCCGGAGCACCAGCGCTCCGTTGTTGAAGGGATGCTGCGGCAGGTAGTTGGCCGGCAAGGGCGGCTTGTTGGAGTTGTACTTTGCGTGATATGCGGGCGGGGCCAGGCGCGGGTCGTGTGGACAGTTGAACGCAACGTAAGCCAAGAATGGCTTGTCCGGCTTTTGCCGCTTCAAAAAATCAATCACGTTGTCCGCGAAGAGCTGCACGGAATGCGTGCCGCTCAGCCGCCTGTTTACCAGTTGATGGTTTTCGGAAATGTCCTCAACCGGAAGCTTGTACGGATCTCCCATGCCGCCCAAGAATACTGCTCTTCCTTCCACAAAGGAACGGAGCAGCCCCGGGGCTTCATTGTGCCATTTACCGGTAATGAACGTGGAATATCCAGCCCGTCCGAACGTCTCGGGCCAGGTCGGTTGTCCTTGCAGGTTGGTTTTAACGCGAAAAAGGGTTCGCCCCGTCAGGAGCATGGCCCGGGACGGTACGCAGACCGCTCCCTGCAGCGCGCCCATGCAGTAGGCATGCGTGAACGTTGTCCCTTCCTGGACCAGGCGATCCAGGTTCGGTGTCTGGATGTGCGTGTTGCCCAGCGCATGAATCGTGTCCGCCCGCTGATCGTCGCTGAAGAGAATAAGAATGTTGGGACGGGACGGAAGCTCTGCCGCCCTCGCATGCGCGGGACACGACGATGCAGCCGCCATACACAGGAGGACGAGCAGCGGGGTCGGAAGTTGCAGGCAGTCGCGGAGTCTCATGACCACAACCCTTCGAGTGCTTCAAGTGTGTACCAGGGTCCCGATATCGCTACGCGGGGTTCGCTCACGGGCAACCAGCTTCAGAAACAGCTCGCGCGTCTGCGTGGTATGCCGTTCGAGCTCCGCCAAGAATTGGTGTCCGGCGCTGCCTTGAATGGCCGCTTCAAAGCCCAACCGGCGTGCCAGTTTTTCCAGATCCTCGGGCTTTTCCGGCAATTCGTCGAGGGATAGATTGTGAACAATCCGCAGCCGGCTTTCGACCAGACGCAGGAAGTTGTAACCGGCCAGCACCGTGGTGAACTCTTCTTCAGTGAGAAGTCCGCGGATCCGCAGTGCCGTGAGCGCCTCCCAGGTGTTGGGCGTGCGTAGTTCCGGCAGCTCCCGGCCATACTTGATCTGGAATAGCTGCACGAGAAATTCGACATCCACGATCCCGCCAAAACCGCGTTTCAAATCGCGTTCGCTACGGCTCGCCTCCAAGCGATCACGCATCTCCTGGATTTCTCCGGCCAGCTCCGGTTTCCAGAGAAGGCCATAGGCCCCTTGCGTGACGGCCTCCATCACGAGACGCGCAAACTCGGCATCGCCGAAAACTACTCGAGCCCGTGTCAACGCCTGCCGTTCCCAAAGCTGAGCGCCGCCTTGTTCGTAATAGCGGCGAAATTCCGTCAGCGGAATAACCAGGCTGCCGGATCTGCCCGTCGGCCGCAGACGCATATCCACCTGATAAAGCCGGCCCATGGGGCCCCAGAAGCTGGTGGCCTTGATGATGCGCTGCCCGAATTCGGTGAAGAAGTGGAAGTTATCGGTCAGCTCATAGCGATCAAAGCGATTCGCCCCGGACGGTGGACCGGTACGGCCGTCTCCTTCGTACACCAGGATCAAGTCCAAATCGCTGTGGTAGCTCATCTCCCGGCCGCCGAGCTTGCCGAGTGCGAGCAACGCATACCGGCTGGGCTCCCCTTTGCGATCCCCATCATCCAAGTAGGGAATGCCAAAACGCCGCGTGAGTGCGGGCTGCTGCAAGAGCGCAATTTGCACCAAGAGCGTCTCGGCCAGGTCGCTCAGGGCGCCGGTCGTAGCCTGGATCGTGTCCTTGCCAAGGATGTCGCGCACGCCGATCCGGAGCAGCTCCTTGTCCTGAAAACTATGGAGAATCGGATCGAGGTCGGAGGCTCCGCGGCACAGATCAGCCAGCTCCTGGCGCAACTCCGCGGCGGAGCGCGGCTGATTGAGCACCAAGCTGTCGAGAAGCTCGTCGATCATGCCGGGGTTGTTGATCAGGATTTCCGATAGGAATTGACTCCAGGCGCAGAGGTCGACGTACAGTTTGAGACTGGGAGGATTAAAGCTGAATAGCTCCCAAAGGACTGACTTGGCTCCCAGGGAAGCGGTCACCTTTTCGAGGTTCACGAGGGCCATATCCGGATCCGGCGTCTCGGCCAAGGCGCGAAGCAATGACGGAGCGATGCTGGCCAGGAACTGCCGGCACCGCCGCGTGGACAGAAACGGTACGGCTTCCTGGGCGAGCTGGCTCAAATTGTGGTACGCCCCTTGAACATCTCGGAAGGGATACCGGCCAAGGACCGCACGGATGGTCTCAGGCTCGGGGAGCGTGTCCAGCATCAAGTCCGATTCGGGCTCGGCCTGGCCATCTTCTCCGTGAAACGTGTCGTGAACGAGGTGATTCAAAATTTTGCGGTTTAAGCTCGTCCGCTCACGATAATCGTGCAGGAAAGCTTGCAGCGGATCCTGAATCGAAGCTGATGCCGTCTGGCCGCGTGGGGCCGGATGCGCCCCTTTGCTTCCACTCATCTCCGTCCGCTTCTCTTCCGAATAACCCATGCGCAGAGCCAGCTTACGCAGCTCGTCCTCGCCGCTGGGCAGGCGATGCGTTTGAAGATCGAAGAGGAGCTGAAGCCGGTGTTCCGTCTTGCGAAGAAAGCGGTACGCGGTCCCGAGAAAATGGTATTCCTGATCGCTCAAGCAGCCCGCCTGCTCCAGGGCTTGCAGGGCCAGCAAGGTGTTGCGCTGGCGGATTTCCGGCAAGTCGCCGCCGTTGAGCAACTGCAAGAACTGGATGGTGAACTCGATGTCGCGGATCCCGCCATGCCCGGTTTTGACTTCCGTATCGCTGGTCCCGGCTTGGCGAGTCTTTTGCTCGATGCGCCGTTTCAACGCTTTGATTTCGTTGATCTCCGCAAAACTCAGATACTTGCGGTAGACAAACGGCTCAATGCTCTGAAGAAATGCTTTGCCCAGTTCTAAGCTCCCGGCCACGGGCCGTAGCTTGATCAGGGCTTGGCGTTCCCAGGTGCGGCCGAGCGTATCGTAATAGGATAACGTGCTGGCTAACGAGCGTGCCAGCGGACCACGGTGTCCTTCGGGACGAAGCCGCAAGTCCACACGGTAGGCTTGGCCGCGGTCGGTGTGGGCAGAAAGGAGACGCACAACTTCGCTGAGAACCCGGCCATAAAACTCTTGATTGCTAATGCTGGTGACCCGGCGGCCTCGGGTCGTGCCTTCTTCATCGTAGAGGAACATCAAATCGATGTCGCTGCTGTAATTGAGCTCTTCGCCGCCATGCTTGCCGAATGCCAAGATCACACACCGGGCCGGCTGTCCTCCGGTCGTGTAGGGTTCGCCGAAGCGGTTACCGACTTGGCGGAGAGCCGTCGCCAAGGCGACCTCCAGGGCCGCGTCCGCCACACGAGAGAGGTCGCGGGTAATCTCTTCCAGGGGCCGGTCGCGGATGATATCGTTCGTGCCGATCCGGAGGGTCTGCCGTTGCCGAAAACGCCGAAAGGACCGCAGGACAGCAGAATCTTCGAACGCAGCATCGACCTCACTTTGCAGTTGCTCTTGCATTTCCTTTTGGCTGGGGCTGCGCCGCAACGGCACGCGGAGCATGTCGAGATAGTCCGGGTTTGCAATCAGCAAATCACTGAAGAATTGGCTGGTACTCAACAATTGAAGAAGGATTTCCAGGCTCCGTGCCCGTCCTTCGAGCAATTGGCCCAGAGCCTTCCCGCCGGCTGGGTTGGCCAGGAATCGTTCCAGGTTATTCAGAGCCATATCCGGATCGGAACAGCGCGGCAACATTCGGGCCAGGGCCGGGCAGAGCTCACGCAGCGATTCATGGCCGATCGCGGTAGCGATATGGGTCAGATTCTGCCAGCCACGCTCATTGTCGCGAATCTTCCAGCTCTGGAGGAGCGGCCGGGAGAACTCGAGGGATTCCAGTTGGTGGCGGAGTTGTTCCAGTTGCATGGCTCAAATCAGCGGCAAACTCACGCGCGGCACGGAGATTTCCAGCGGGGCTGCAGGGAATCGCTGGGACCCATTCTGTTCGACGCCCACTTGTTCCTCGATCACGACATCACCGAAAAGAGTAAAGGCGGTTGCTTCGCGTATGGCCAAGGTCACGAATTGACCGATCAGCCGTTCGTTGCCCTCGAAAACGACAATGTGGTCGGTCGGTGTCCGGCCGGTCAACTGAATGGGGCCTGTGGAAGAGTCGTGTTTGAACGCCGTCTTGCTGCGCCCCTCCACGAGAACCTCGACCTTGGTTCCAATGCGGGCCAGGTGGTCGGCGAGACTGACTCCATTCTGGATCGCCAGGAGATCATTATTGCGCCGCTTCTTGACTTCCTCGGGTACATCATCCGTGAATAGTTCATGGCCTTTGGTCCCGGGGCGGGGACTGTATTTGAAAATAAAGCTGTTCTTGAAGCCGGCGGTGGCGACGAGATCGCAGCTCCGGGCAAACGAGGCTTCGGTCTCGCCGCAGAACCCGACGATGAAATCGCTACTGATGGCCACACCCGGAATTCGTTCCCGACACCGAGCAAGCATCTCCTGGTAATACTCGACCGTGTAAAGCCGTTTCATCCGCTTCAAGACTTCGTTACAGCCCGACTGCACCGGCACATGCAAGTAGGGAGATACCTTTGGCAGCTCCCGAACCGCGTCGAGCAAATCCTCGCTCATATCGCGCGGAAAACTGGTGATGAATTTGATGCGGTCGATGCCGGGCGTATCATGGATCCTGATGAGAAGGTCGGAGAGCCTGGTATGCCGGCCGTCTCCCAGACGATAGTTGTAGCTGTTGACTGTCTGACCGAGGAGAGTCACCTCCCTGCACCCCTCTGCGGCAAGCTGCTGGACTTCCCAGATGATGTGATCGGGGCGGCGGCTCTGCTCAGGCCCGCGGACTTGCGGGACGATGCAATACGTGCAGAATTTGTCGCAGCCGATCATGATGCGGACATAGGCCTGAAACCGCGACGGGCGCATCGATGGATCGCGGAGTGGATCGTAGCTTTCAAAACTCTGCTCGACTTCCGTCCGCGACGCCGCCTTGCGGTCCAAACTCAAGGCCAACTGCGGTTTGCCGGTGCGCTCGACCTCTGCAATCAGCTCCGGTAAGCGGGCCAGCTGCCCCGTACCGCAAACGATGTCCACATGCGGCGCCCGGCGGCGGACTAACGCCTGGTCCTTTTGCGCCATGCAGCCAAGGACGCCAAGGATTTTGCTTGGATGCCGTTGCTTGTGATAGCGGAGCCGACCAAGGGCGCTATAGATTTTGTCTTCAGCATGCTGCCGTACGCTACACGTATTGAAGAGGATCACATCCGCTTCCGTGGGTTCCTGCGTCAGCTCATAGCCTTGGCGGCGCAGACTCCCTACGACTAGCTCGCTGTCGAGCACATTCATCTGGCAGCCGACCGTTTCGATGTAGAGCTTCTTGGCCATAAGGTCTATTTTGCCTTGCTCACAGGTTATGGATTATCTGGGAGGTGTGCTACCGCGCAGACGGTGCGGTTCTGCCGCTAACGCCCGGGGGCGCTCCTCAGCCCGCTGTGGAGCTTCGGCTTTCAGTTCAACCTCATCGGGACGGGTAGACCATTTACCCGTACTGGCGTCGGGAACCCGTAAATGCTCGTCGCCGTCAATGATCGGCCGAAAGCCAAGTTGACTCGTGATGCCCCCATTCGGATCGAGCTCATCTCTCCAACTACCATTTGGCTGAAGACGCTTCAAGCGGACCTCCTTGGAAGAGCGCAATTGCCAGGAATTGCTATTCTACCGGATGAGCCGCCCGATCTGGAAGTACGAGAAGCGATTCCTGGCGAGAAGCCTCAGACGTTCTCCGGTCCAAGGCGGTCTCCCAGTTCGGGCCGATGACCACGCAGGAATTCCCGCGCCGTCATGCGGCGATTGCCGGCTGGCTGGAACTCCAGGATCTCGACTTGGCTCGCGCCACCGGCCACCACGCACAGCCGAGGAGTGTTCTGCGGCTGGACGATTAATTGTCCCGTGGTCAGCGCCTCAGTAGCCGTGCCCTCCCGACACATCGCCCGGTGAATGATCCACCGTTGTGGCTGCTTTCCTGATCGGTGCCAAAATGTGTAGGCCGTGGGCCATGGCTGCATTGCCCGAATCTGATTGCACACATCACGGGCTGGACGCGACCAATCGATCAGCCCGTTCTCCTTGGTCAACTTGGGGGCTTTGCTGGCCTGCGTCTTGTCCTGTTTGGTGCCGTGCGCTGTCCCGGCAGCGATTTGATCGATGACCCGCAGGGCCAGCTGACCGCCCAACACCGCCAGCCGGAGTTCCAGCTCACCAGCCGTTTCCTCGGGGCCAATGTCGAGGGCCTCTTGAGCGAGAATATCTCCAGCGTCGAGATAGACCGACATTTTGATAATCGACACGCCTGTCTGGGTTTCGCCATGATAAATGGCCCACGCGACCGGAGCAGCGCCACGGAATTTGGGCAGCAGCGAAGCGTGGACGTTGATACCGCCCAACGGCGGTACCGCCAGGACATCCTTGGAGAGGATCTGGCCATAGGCGGCGACGACAAGGAGGTCGGGTTGAAGTGCACGAAGTTGGGCGACCGCTTCGGTGGTGTTCATGTTTGCCGGCTGGAGCACCGGAATCTCTCGCTCGATGGCCAAGGGTTTTAGGCCTTCACCCCGTTGACGGGTGGAGCCCCGCTGCTGGCCCATCGGGCGGTCCGGCTGAGTCACGAGACCGACCACCGAATGGGGACCGGACAATAAACCCTGAAATGTCGGCAGCGCAAAGTTGCCCGTTCCCATCATCACAAGACGCATCGGCAGTTGGCCTCCGGCCGGTGAGTGGCGCGGTGTGCGCCGATTGGCACAACGGCCTCAAGCACTTCGCTCCAGAACTTCAAGCATCTGATTGAGATCTGCGTCCGGCGGGATTTCCCCGCGCTCCTGGGCCCGGCGAAACTCACGCTCAAATCGCTTCACCTCTCCGCGGCTAGCCATCTTGGCAATTGGGCCCATTTTATCGATGAACAGTTCACCACGCAGGTGATCGACTTCGTGCTGCCAGACGCGGGCTTCCAAGTCGGAGACCGTTCCCTCTTGCAATTGGCCTTTGACGTCATAGGCCTGATAGCGGATTGTTTTGGCCCGGCGTACCTTGCCGAACAAACCGGGAAAGCTGAGGCATCCTTCTTCCCCCTCGACAGAACCTTTCCGCTCCATGATGACCGGGTTGATAAATGCCTTGGCCATGTCGCGCTGCTCAGGCTCCAGATTCATGACAAAGATCTGGTAAGGCAGAGCCACCTGCGGTCCTGCGAGTCCCAATCCCTTTCCCTCGATCATCAGATCGATCATTTCAGCAATGGTGCGCTCGATCTGCCGATCAATACTGGTCAACGGCCGGGCTACCCGACGCAAGGCCGGATGCGGGTAATACACGATCTTCATCCGGATTCCGAAGCAAGAGTAAGAAACGACTCGGAGACCAAATCTCTTCTCATTATAGGGCTGGCAATGATTTGCACAAAGCAGAACCCAATCGAGCCTAGGGTAGGCTGGGGAAACACACTCGGCCAGCGATCGCTTCATCGGAATCAAGCGATCGCTGGCCGAGCTAAGTCACTTTGCATCATGCTCCAGCAGGCTGGGTAGCACGCACGGTGTCCTCCAACGGGGTACCATCCACACCAGTGCGCTGCGTGTTCTGGATTGGCTGTTCAAGGCAACTTGAAGTAGGCCGGCTTTTTCTTTATTTGCTCAAAATTCCCCTTGGGAACCAGGAAGATCTCATCGACCATCTTGTTGCTCCGAGCGAAATAGCCCTCGTTATCGCTCGGTCCGCCGATTGTGAGGGTCAATGGCTCCTTTTCGCCCTCCACGGTCAGGATAATATCCAGGGCGCCGTCTTGTAGCGTCAGCTTTTGCTCCGGTTTCGGAACCCCTTTTCCCAGGAAGCGCACGACTTTGAGCTGCGCGAGCTCCGTCAGGAGGTTTTCCGCGAAGGGGATATTCAGCTTGAAATCTTGGGGATTCTTTACGACCCACTCCTGGGCCGATTTCCGCTCCAGGTCGAGAACATACGGGCTGCCGACGACATCTTGCCAGCCGATCAGTTTGAGCCCCTTCACCTTCGGCACTTCCAGGTGGAAGACCGTGGGATCGCGCCAATCACTCCGCAGCGGCTCGAGGATGCTCTTGGAAACCAGGAAAACGACATCGCGGTTTCCCTGTTTGGCATAAACACTGGCCTTATCCTCGGTCTCTTTGCCGAACAGATAGACGTAATCTTCCGCCTTCTTGTCGGGCTTGGCGACGCTTACGGTGGCCTGGATGACCGGCGTTTTCAGGCCGTAGCGGTCCAGCTCGCTGTCGCTGGCTTTCTCGGCGATCAATTTGGTTGCCTGCAAATCCCGCAAGTCGCTCAAGAGCCGCTCAACCTTGGCATTGTCTGCCGTCCGACCGGCCAGGTCCGCGGGCTGTTTCAGCTTCCAGACGGGGGGGGCTTTTTCCTCGGTCGTTTTGTCCAATTCGTAAGTCCGACCATCGTGTACGAGCATGATCTTGCTGACTTCGGTGTTGAAAGCAAAGTTAGCCAATTTGCGACTAAGATATCCGACCTTTCCTTCCGTCACCTTGTCCAACAGGGAACCGGGCACGGCCAAGCGCGTGACCTCGTTGCCGGCCTCCCGACGGACATAAACCAGGTCCTTGTCCTTCCTGCCGAAGACCAGCTTGACCGTCGGCTTCTCGTCCTTTAGTGCCGGCTCTGTGGGTGTCTCTTTCTTCTCTTCCTTGGCTTGGCCGTCTTTCTTCTCGTCTTTCTTCTCCTCCTTGGTCGATTCCTCTTTCTTTTCTTCCTTCTTGATCCCTTCCACCCAGACTGAGACAACGGCGCTCGGCTTATCGAGGCCCAGCTCGGCATCGGTCTTCGATGCTTCGGGAAAATCCTTGACTTGCCGCTTGGCCGTCAAGGCAGTGAGCAGCCCCTGGACGGTAGAGCTATCGGCTTCCTGCGTTTTGCCCGATTCGAGGAGCTTCCAATCGGCCGGTTGACCCAACTTCCGCAGCTGCACCACATCTCGCTCATTGGGGCGCAAATCAAGGGCGTCCACTTTGGCCGTATCTATCTCGGTGAGGTCCCGATTCCGCAGGACTTGCGGATTGTCGGCCACTTTGCGAATCGCCTCAACTTTCTTGGCCGGAACTTTGACAAGGTTCTTCTCATCTTCCAAGCGGGCCCAGAGCTTTTCGCCTTTGTCGTCGACCTTCTTACCAATGAGCAAGCCATCCTGAACGGCCGGCTTCTTTTCCTCTGTCCCGATGCTCGAGGGCTGCCGTTTCACCTCGATTCGCAGTGTCTCCTGGCCCTTCGCCAAGCCCTTCTCGGCTAGGTCGGAATCGGAAGCTTGTGTGGCCCCAAAATCATCGTCCGACTCCACGCGGAGATCCACAATCGCCTGGAGCAGATCACGCACACCGGTTATCTTTTTTTCGGTACCTTCGGTAGGGGAAGCGGGCTCGCCATCCAGATCCGCCTCGCCGAACGGCGGCTTGTCAAAGCGCCATTTGCCGTCGCTGGTCTTCTCCAGGTCGATGAGTTCGTGTTTCGGCTCCTGGAGCTTGGCCGAGACGATATCAAACGAGCTCTCCGCGAGCAGATTCTTCGAGCGAAAATCATTCAGCTTCTTGAACACGTTTTCGATGTCCATCCGGCGGACCGCCATGGGTTGGTTAGGCCGATCGGAAGACGTGACATAGATCACCTTGTCACTCGAGCCACCGGTCACACTCTCATCGCCCAGGTTCAGCTTCCATTCCCGGTCGCCTCCTTTCGGGATTAGAGTGACCACCGTCCTTGGAACATCGAGGCCGATCTGCTTCAGATTCTCCGATATATCGGCCTTATCTTCCTTCTTGGCATCGATGATTTGCTGGATGAGTCGGTCCACGGTGTACTTGTCCACGCGCACACTCGGTTCGCGCAATTTCCAGCCCTGGTCGGTACGGTAGAAAACGAGCTTTTCTTCGGTGGGCTTTTGGCGGGTAATTTCCACCGTGCCGATATCGTCGCTCCGAATCGGTTTCTTCTTATCGTGCAGGCTCGGCAACGCGTAGACCGATTTGTCCTTCGAAGATTGGAGGCCGAGCAACTGCGTCACACCGAAGACAACCAACACGGCGGCCAGGACGCCGAAGAGGATGTATGTGGTCTTGAAATTCATGGGAATTGAGCCTTTCCATTCAGCGACGGCGGATAAGCCAAACGCCGGTTCCCAGGCCGATGATCGTGATCAACATAAACGTGGCCGGCAGCCAGCGCATGCGAGAGATGACATCTTCGCTTACGTTGAGTGTGAAAATATTGCGCTTCTTCGGTTCCAGACCAATCCCGCTGGGGCGCTCACGTAGCCAGGCCAGGGTACTGGAAAACAGATCGTAATTCAGCTGACCGCCGGACTCGATCATGTAGGGATTGGAGGCAAACGAGGCGGTGCCAAAGACCACTGCACGAGGCTTTTGCTCCTGCTGTCGCATGAAGGCATGCGGATCGTTCCCCGCCGGCGGCGGCGATTCCCCCACCGCAACCACAACAGAGGACGGATCCTGTCCCAACTTCTCGCCCAGTTCCTGCGTGTTTTTGCGGAGGTCGCTCACCAACTGGCCGGGGTCGGCCCGTAGATTGGTGTCGACCCAGGTGTACCGGCTCGGTGCAAGCAGAATGGGCTCGGCCACAAAGTGGCTGGCTCCCGGCAGATTGGGGTTCGTTTTTTGAGGCTCGATGGTGCGTGCGTTGCTCACAAGGACGGCGTCCGTAACGAACATCCGCGCCACCGGGTTGCGCGACCCAAAGTTGCCTTGGATGGGCACCTTGAACGGATCACGCGGGTTATAACTGAGCACACGGTTGTCGCCGACCTTGACGTTGAATTCAGCCAAGAAATCCTCCACTCCCGTCTTGACGAGGTCCTTGGCCGGGTTCAAAACGAGATCTAACATCACCACCAGCTTGCCTGTCTTCTTGCGCGCTTTGTCGGGAGGCGGGTTCATGTAATCACGCAAGGCCTTCAGGGCGTAATCTGGCAAGGGCATGCGCGGCCCGGCAACGACCACGATTTCCGCATCGTCCGGTACGCGGTCGGAGACCACGGTGAATGGGCTCTTGCTCTTTACGTTGCCCACCGGGCTGAACTGGAGTCCCTTGACTTCGTAGTTCCCTTTCTGAAGGCGTTCCCGCAAAGCCCCCAGGCCCTGTCCCTCTTGCGAATTGCTGGCGTCGCTCAGGTCCATCTCGCCGAAACCTTGCGTGAAGTAGACGACCGGACGCGATTTCCCCTCTTCGAGGTAGCTGAGTGCCGTCATCAAGGCGTCCTCACCCTTGAAGATGAACCGGTTCTCCGGGTGCATGGGATCGTTGGCGAACAGATCGGAATCCTTGATGATCTGGTAGTCCGCCTTCCCTTCCTCTCCGTAGACCACAATCAGCCCCTGGCGATCGTTGAATTGAAAATCGCTCATGAGCTTGCGCATCTTGTCGAAGTCGATGTCGGGGGCCACATACTCGACTTGCAGTTTTTCGTTGACAGCCCTGCAATTCTCCAGCAGTGCCCTGACTTCGCGCATCCGGATTTCGCTGCTGGAGACCAGCACCGCATAGATTTTCGTGGGTTTCTCCAGCGCCTGCAGAATGTTTTTCGACTTGTCGCTTAGCGTGTAAATGCCCGACTCGGTCCAGTCAAAGGAGGGGGTCACGTAGTTGTAAACCAGCACGTTGAGGACCAAGAGAATCGCGAGCAAGAGCAAGCCCGTGAGGACCGCGTTGTAGCCGTAGAGCAGGCGGCGCAAGGCGGCATTGGATCGCTCCAGGGCGCGGAGCGGGAGCAAGCTCACGAACATGATAGCCAGGCCACCAAACAGCGCCAGCAGGCAGACCCACAACTGCCACCAATTGGCACCCTGCCAGGCATCGAGCCCGCCGAAGATCGTGGCCCGCCATCGGTAAGCCAAGACCAAGGAGAACAGCCAGCAGAGAAATCCCAGCGAACCACCAATCGCAAGCATACTGAGGTGGCGTTCCGTGGAACTCGGGGTCAATGTTTTTTGCGAATCTTGCATATCGTCCGTCTCTCAATTGTTTCAATCCAACGTGTCTGAGGAGCAGCCGCTCGGATTGCCACCGGGCTGTCCAGGCGATGCTTACTCAGCCGGATCGCTTACGCCCACCGCCGCGCTTCCATCACCTTGACGGTGACGAAGAGCCAGAAGACGGCTGCCGAGATATGGAACATCAAGTACCGGGGCGATAATGTTCCTTCCAGAGAATTGATCCACAGGTCCACATACGAGATCGAGGAAAGGATTGTGTACCCCGCGCTGTCGGGCGCCAGGGGGCGCTTCAGGAAGAAGACCATCAAGAGCGCGAGCATGCCCACCACCGTAAGGAAGAAGGCGATGATTTGGTTGCGCGTGAGGCTGGAAAAGAACAATCCCATACTCAGGAACCCCGCTCCGGTCGCCAGCAAAGCGAAGAAGAAACTCAGCAGCGGGTAATAGTCGAACGGCTGCCGGCCCTGGATGCGGAGAGCGACGAGGTAAAGTCCCCACGGCATCCAGACCACCATGTACAGGATGAGGGCGGCCAGAAACTTGCTCAGCACCACTGCCCCTTCACCGAGCGGTGCCGTCATCAGGACTTCAAGCGTTCCGGAACGGCGCTCTTCACTCAGCAAACGCATGGTCAGCGCCGGGACGACCAGGGTAACGCAAATAATCGGGAACCAGTCGATGATGTAAAACCGGATGACCGGTTCCACAAGCGGCGTTTCGCCCGGTTGCGATTGCTGAATGATCAGGTTGAGGAAAATGTAAAACAATAGCCCCGCAACCAATGTGAGGCAGAGCATGACGATGTAGGCGATCGGCGAATAGAAAAATGCCGTCAGCTCACGGCGTGCCAAGACCACCACCCGGTTTTCGGAGCAGAGCCCGGCCGAAACGAGTGCATACAAAAGCCCAAGCCCCATGAGCAGCAGACCGGCCGGTATCAGGTACGATTCGGAATGGGTCCAGCTGGCTACCAAGGAGCGAATCAATGCCACCAAGAAGACAACGACACCGACTGCTCCCACGCCGAGCCCCGCCCGGTAAGCCAGATCATCGGCCGTGCCGCGCATGCCGATATACGCCCAGAGATATGCCAAACCCAACACACTCAAGAGCAGTCCGTATGGGCCATGCTCGCCAAGGAGAAATGCTCGGGAAACGTTGCTTCCGATCAGGCCCGTAAGCGCCAAGGCCACGCCCACCAGTCCAAGGATGGCCACGGTCTTTCGCCGCCATGCCATCTCAGTCTCGTTATGGGCGAACGGCAGCAAAAAGAACAGTGCCAGGGACAGGAACAGAAACCCATAAGGAAAGAACTGTGTACCGGGCGGACCGTTGATCGGCAGGACGGTGACGAGCACGGCCGCCGCGAGCCAGAGATAGCCAAGCATGCCGTAGGTCCGCCGGACTTGCACTTCCCCATCCACGGTGGCGTGAAACAGCAACAACGCCAACCCGGTCACGCTGCACAGGCTTCCCCAAATGGGGCCAACCCAGCTTCCCCTTCCCAAGGCCGTCGCGATGAGAGCCACGCTCCCCACGGTCACGAGCAGCAAACCAGTCAAGCCGAGCCACCGTGCGACCGTGGGATCTTCCGCGCGGACAACAGAGGGCGCAACTTCCCGCGCCGGCCGCCAAAGGTCCGGGGTTGCACTGCGTTCTAAGTTTTCGGTGATAGCCTTGCTTGGCATGATCGAAATATCCCCAAGTCGTCGAAGGAAATGTTCAGTCTCTACTCGTTCCGTCCAGCCAATGCGCCTTCACTGCTCGAAGCCCCGTCCGCCTCGCCGGGCAGCTCGGAGGAAGGGGTGAGGTAGGCGTCTTCATCGCGCATCACGACGTCAATGAAGTGGTCTTCCAGTGTCCGACGCCGCAGATCGAGCCGGCGGATGGTCCACCCATTCTTGACGATGCGCTGCGAGATCGTTTCGCGCAAATCGCGATGCTGGTGCGTGCGGATTTCGAAACCCACTAGGCCATCGCCCAACGGCTGCGGAGCAACCTGGGCCACCCCCTCTGTGGTCCGCAAGACATTATGGACCTGTTCCGCGGGGCCGCGCACTTCCAGCACAATGACGGCCTCATCCGTGGCCAATTCCGATAGTTTCTTGTCCAGGCCAATGTGGCCTGCGTTCACGATGATCACACGGCGGCAGACCGCCTCAACCTCGGAAAGAATGTGGGTTGACAGCAGAATCGTGTGCTGCTCGCCCAGCTCGCGGATGAGGTTCAAGGTTTCTCGGATCTGGAGCGGGTCGAGGCCGGTTGTCGGCTCATCCAGGATCAAGATGGGCGGGTCGTGCACCATGGCATCGGCCAAGCCCACGCGCTGCCGATAACCTTTCGACAGCGTATTGATCAGCCGGCGGCGAACTTCGCGAATGCGGCAGCGGCCCAGGCAATAATCAATCCGCTGCGGCCGCTGTTTCCGATCGACCCCTTTAAGCTTGGCCCGAAAATTCAAATACTCCTCCACGCGCATCTCGGCGTAGAGCGGCACGCTCTCCGGAAGATAGCCGATGTTCCGACGGACATCCATCGACTCCGTGCGGACATCGTGCCCGGCCACCCGGGCCGTGCCGCTGGTGGCTGGAAGATAAGTGGTCAACACGCGCATGGTCGTCGTCTTGCCGGCACCATTGGGGCCGAGAAAGCCGACGATTTCCCCTTGCGCCACGGCAAAGGTCACTTCCGATACAGCCAAGACAGGGCCGAAGTACTTGGTAAGGTTTTCAACCTGGATCATGGATCCGCCTCATGAGCCCGCGGCCGAGCTACCGCGGCAGAAATGCAAGAACTCCCGGACCACGTGCCTCTCCGAAGCGGCGTAAGCCGGAAGCTCTTTCTTACGCATTATATTATTACGGTCATCGGCACCGGCAAGTTCAGTGCCTCGTTTATCTACCGTCACTCAGGGCGCGGTCCCCGACCGAGCGGCCTGCCAGAGCTGGACGCCGATCTGCTGCCCGGCGGCCAAGAGTTGCTGAAACACCTTCCGAATTTTTCCGGCGTCGGCTTCGGCCTTGAGACAACGCAGCAACGCCACGCTCTTGGCTTCGTCCAAAAGCTCGACCATGGTGGGCAGGAGCCATTCTTCGATCCCGTACACCCTTCCTTGCGCCGTACATACCGGCACGCAGCCTACCAGGTATTGGCCGAGTTGTTCTCGCACGGTTGCGTGAGCTTGTTGAATCTGCCGCTCCTTGGGCTGTTCCGGCCGCTCCCAATGGTAGGGCGGAGCCCACTCCATGGCCGGCGAGAGCAGGTCCATATGGGTTAAGACTCCCAGGATCGGCGGCATCTTCAACGCAGGATGAGAGCGAAACCAGGATTGCAGTGCTTCGAGCATCTCCACATCCGCTTGCCGCGCCGGATTGCGGGCGTGGAGCACCAGGCAGACCAAATCGGATTGCTGGACGGCTTCCTGCGTTGCTTTAACCTGGTCCTCTTTGGGACCAGTATGGCCGTACCCGACCGTGTCCAGGAGTACAAAACGGGCCGACATCCCCTCCGGCTGGAGCTGATAGCGCGTGATGGAACTGGTCATGGGGAGGACATCGGTCTGCGCTTGCTGTTCTCCTAGAAGAGCATTGATGAAGCTCGATTTGCCCGACTTCACTTGCCCCATCACGGTGATCGTCACCGGCTGCACCGCAGGTTCTGGCCGGGTTTCGCCGGCCAGGGCTTGTCCATCCGATGGTTGGCCCTGCACCAGTTCGCGGTACCGTTCGACGCCGACGCGCAGCCGGCCGCTGTTGACCTCGATGAGGTATGCACCCACGCGATGGACATAGGCAGTGTAAAACCAAACCAGAAGGTTTTGCTGAAGCATCTGCCACGGCCGCGACACACCCACCTGACTGGCAGCATACCGTAAGCCGGTCTCCACCGGCGAAAACAACGCTGCAACGAGCCAATACACCGTGTTCGCGGTCTGATACCAATCCGCGGCCTTCCGAGCTTGACGCAGATGGTTGATGGTCAACAAATGTCCGCCGGGTAAATACTGATCGACGAGCTGGGCGAGATCATGGGCCGCCAGCTCGACCACGGCCAGGATTTCGGGGATGGTTAGCTGGGCGATCGGATCGGTCGCACCAGGATGGTAGGACCGAGCTAGCTCCAAGGCCATTTCCTGGGCCGTGTCCACATAGAAGGAGAATTCCAGCAGCCTATCGGGGGGAAGCTCGCCACTCCGTTGAGCGCGGGCTTCGACCAATTGCCACGCCTGCCGGTCGCGCTCGGTGCTTGCAGCCGGCGGGCTAAAATCGGGACGGCGAAGAAGGCTTTGCTTGCGGGCCCAGTACCAGCCGAGGGCGTAGGCGGCGGCCCAGCAGGCAAACATCGGCCACCAGGCGGCAAAGCCCCAATGCCGCTCCCACAGAAAATACGAACCGAGTCCTGCGAGGAAGACCACGGGAGCAGCCGCAAGCAGTAGCAAGACCAGGACACGCCAATGGCTCATGCTGACCATCCCCGCGCTACGGTTTTCGGAACGATTTCCAGGTCCGCTCCGCCACGGCGAGCTGCTCCTGGTAATAGCGGCGCAGATCCTCCGGCTGTGGAACGTGGCCCTGATGAATGGCGCTGTAGTAGTAGCAGAATGCCTTGCCCAGCGCGAACGTCGAGGCTCCAGCCATCACCCCGCCCGCCACCGAACCTACGTACGGAATAAATTTCACCACTTCTCGGGACGCCTGCCGAAAGAGAACGCCCAGGCCAAGCGTGCTGGCCAATTCCAGGAAGCGTGTGCCGCTCAAGGGCTGCCCATAGAACCGGGCCAAGTGGTAGATCATCCGCGATTGGATGCCGGGCAGGATGAGCAGATCGAGCCAGGGAACGGGAATCGCGCCGGCCGTCGCAGCCAGCGTGCTGTAGCCCAGGATGCGCGGTAACGCTTGCCGGGCGTAAAGGTCTTGCAATTGCCGGGTTAGCTCGTCCAGGGTCAGCAGGGTATGCCGATACGCACCGGGCAACACCTCCAGAAGCACCTGCTTGAGCTGCTCGCCGCCGTAGGTCGGATTGGCAAAGCCCTCTTCTGGCCGCGTCAGATCGACCGGCACGGCGCGGTCTACAAGTCCTTGAAATCTGTCTTCTTGTTCCCGGAGACTTCGGAGAAGGGGTTCGGGCACCTGTTTCGAATCCTGCTTCACGTATCCGTTCGCCTCCGCATCCGGAGCCGAGCTCATGAATGGGTAGGGTTCGGTGTGTTGCTGCTGCGGGTAAGCCTCGTGGAGGCAGGTGAGGACCAGCACGATGGGTCGTGCCGGCTTCGATTTGCGGATCCGGCGCAGATGTGCGAGCATCCGTTGTTGCGAGTGATCGAGCACTTTGACCGTCACGACAACTACGTGGGCCAGGTCGTGGAACCGGGCCACATCCTCCGCGGCATCATAACCGGGCTCGTCCATGCCGCGCGTATCAAGGAACGTGAGCAGGGGTGCATCGGCCGTCGGAAATTGGTATTGCCGCGAGTAACGCGTGCATGGCTTGAATCCGTGTCCGATCTCCGCGTCGTCGGCTCCGGTCAAGTATTTGATCAAGGAGGTTTTACCGCTCTGTGTCTTGCCAAAGAGCCACATGACGGGGACGGGGGTCCGCTCTTTCAGAAGATCCAGTCGCTGCTGGAGCTGAGCGTCCCGGCGGGCTGAAAACCAGTGTCGCACTTTGTCGAGCATGGCCGGTGATGGAGGCTCCTGTACCCAGCGGGGAGAGCTGGCGGCAGATGCTGCATGTCCGGTTGGGGCTGTCGGCTCGGACTACCGTCTCTCCACCGTCATTATACGGCTGACGCACGATCCACTATGCAACGCTGCCTTTGCGTTGTAGCATACATTCAACACAAGGCAAATGAGGCGCCCGGGGTAACTGCTGGTGTTTGGCTTCGATACGATCGAATATGCGAGCCTGACGGATGTAGGGATTCGGCGCAGCCATAACCAAGACGCCCACGCGACTCTTCTGGCTGGCGACGAACAGCAATGGCAGGAGCGGGGCCACCTCTTCGTTGTCGCCGACGGCTTCGGCGGAGCGCCTGCCGGCGAGCAGGCCAGCGCGATTGCCGTCGAGTCAATCGAGGACTTCGTGGCAAATACG
>DATGIQ010000080.1:0-8503 GCA_035295665.1 Gemmataceae bacterium
GCCATCCGGACTCAGGGCCAGGGCGTAGACCCAATCGGAATGGCCGGTCAGCGTATGCAATAGCTTGCCGTTGTCCGCGTTCCAAAGCCGAACGGTACCGTCGGCGCTACAGGTCGCCAGGATCGGCTGCTTGGGATGGGAGAGAACCCGGAAAATCGCCTTGGTGTGGCCGCCGACCGCGCGGATCTGCTTGCCTTCAGCCGTGGCATTCCAAAAACGGACCTGGTTATCTTCACCGACCGAGATGGCGACCTTGCCCTCCGATTTCATCGCCACGCCGTAGACAGGGTTCTGGTGATCGGGGAACGTGAGGAGCGATTCCTTGGCGGCGAGGTCCCAGACCTTGGCGGTCTTGTCGCGGCTACAGGTAAGCAGGAGTTTTCCATCGGGTGAAAACGCAACCCCAAAGACCCAGTCGGCGTGATTTTCGATGGTCTGTTCCAGCTGGGCGTTGGCGTATCCGGGCATCAGATTCCAAACGTGGACAAGCCGATCCTGACTCCCTCCGGAGGCCAGCTTCTTCCCATCTGAGCTGAGCGCCAGGCAAAGGACGGAATCATCGGTTTCGAGAAGCTGCTTGACCATCACACCCGGATCGTTCACGCCATCCAGGATGGCGACGCCGTTTTCCAACTTCGGCGTGCCACCCTGAAGGTTGTAGATGCGGACATCCCCTTCCTGACCGGGCCGGCCGCCTGCCACCGCCAACTCGCCCCCGGGAAGGAACACCATGGCATAGGCACGCTCCATTCGGGTGTAGATCCGTTTCTCCAGCTTGGCCTGGGCGACGTCCCAGACGGTCAGCTCATGATGGCCGCCAATAACCAGCTTTTGGCTGTCGGGAGTGAACGCCAGGGCGGTGATCGTCACTGCAAATGGATAACTCGCTGGGGGGACCGGTGGCTTCCAGCGCACCCGCAGTTCCCGCAGGATATCTGCGCTGGGACTCAATCCGGCGTCGAGCTTGGCCCCTTCTGCGATCCATTTCTCGATGACCGCGATCTTCTCTTTGGGCAGCGCTTGCCCGGCCTCTTTGGGCGGCATGCGCGATTTATCCGTGGCCGTGAGGCGGTCCAGGAGCGGGCTCTCGTCTGGCTTCCCGGAAACGATCGGATCATCGCCGCTGCCCCCTTTGCGCAAGCTCTCAAAGGTGCTCATGTCAAACTTGCCTTTTCGCTGCTTGGCATTGTGGCAGGCAAAACAATTCTCTTTCAGGATCGGAGCCACATCCTTGATGAAACTAACCGATCCTTTCGAGGCGGAAGGCGACTGGGCGAAGACCGGCGACGGCGTCAGGAGCAGGAGCCCCATCACCAAAGCCAATCCCAGGGCGGCACACAAGATGCAAAAGGCGAAGTGCGATCG
Organism: Gemmataceae bacterium; assembly: GCA_035295665.1. Taxonomy (GTDB): domain Bacteria; phylum Planctomycetota; class Planctomycetia; order Gemmatales; family Gemmataceae; genus DATGIQ01. Next base: position 1,366 of record DATGIQ010000080.1, read on the forward strand.
CAGCACGGGAGATGTTTTCATCGATTTCCTCAGGTTGCAGCGCGGCAAGGCAATCCAGCGGTTGGTTGGTCCGCCTCATCAAGAGGACGACCGGCAGGTTGTTAACCAAGTACCATTATAGAGGCTTGGCGGCATGGAAAGCGAGACGAAGTCTCGAACGATGTCCAGCAGACGATCTCTTTGGTATCGTACCGGGAAGAGAGGAACCCACCACGCCTTATGAAGGCATCAAGGAAAAGCTTCAGCAGCGGCCGTTCGTTCCCTTTGGGATCGTGTTGACCGACGGCAGGACCTACGAAATCCGCCACCCCGGTTTGCTCTTACTGGGTAAACGGTCCGCGGTAGTCGGTCTGGTGGGCGACCCAGCGGACACAGTCTATGACCGCTATCTGACAATTGCGCTATTGCATATTGCCCGGCTCGAGCCTTTGGACACTTCGGCCGTCTCGGGGTGATCCCCGCAGATGATGGGCGAGCAAGGGAGGGTGGAAAGCAAAGCGTCCAGCTCAAGCTTGTGGCTTTTTCGCACGGACCGGGACCGGCGCACGAAAACCCAGCAAGCGGGCAAAGCGGCGGCAACGGCAAGAAGCATACCATTGACGGCGGACGTTATCTCGCGTTCGTCGATTCCGAGTGGCATCCATGGTCGTATCCCCTGCTTTGGGGAGGGGCGAACTTGCTTGTATCCAGGAGGACTTAAAGCAAGATCGATGCCATCAGCTATCGTTGATGCGTGCGGTGCGCGCCCTCTGCACGCAAACCCAGACCAGATAAAAAATTGTGGATGGGACGGCGAGGAGTTGGTGAAGCGGAGCGATGACGAACCGCAGGCAGTTTTCAACGCCCCTGTTGCAGAATGCTCATGCTGGCCCCGGGCCCCTGCTTCAGGTTCAAGTCCGAATCAGCCAGATATTGCGAAACTGTACGGGGTTGCCATGATCCTGAAGCATGATGGGTCCGGCGGTGCAGGGGTCGGTTTCCATTCCTGCCCGTGTGTGGTCAACGGGGATCTCGACCTGGTCATGAATCTTGGTGCCATTTTGGTAAACCGTGATGCGGGCCGGCGCGATTTTCTTGCCGTTGGCGCACTGGGGCGAATGAAACTCAATGTCGTAGCTCTGCCAGACGGTCGGGGCTTTGCACGCGTTGACCCGCGGGGCGGCCACTTCATAAATCGCACCGCAGTCATTGTCCTTGCTGGCCAATCCATAACTGTCCAAGACCTGAACTTCGTACCGGCCCTGGAGGTAGACGCCGCTGTTGCCACGTCCCTGCCCTTTGGCCTGCGGCATGTAGGGAACCCGGAACTCCACGTGAAGCTTGAAGCTGCCGTCGAACCTCTGGCGCGTGATGATATTGCCCCCTTGGACTTCCATCGCCTTGCCCTCGCGCAGTTTCCAGGTCGGTTTGCTCTTGCCGTCCATCTTGACCCAACCGTCCAGGTTCGTGCCATCAAAGAGAACCAGCGCACTTTGGGGAGGCGGAACGGGCTGGACATCGATCTTGTCTTCCGGCTTCGCGAGTTTCAGATCGCTGATACTGCCATACTGGCCCCGTCCCGGATTCACCAGGCCAAGGACGAACAGAATGGCCAAGGTTGCGTGGAATCGCCGCATGGCAATCATCTCCCCTCGTGCGAACAGACCCCGGCATGGGCCGATGAGTAAAGCCGATGTTACTCCTAGACATCGTCCGGTTGGTTGTGTCCGTTTCGCGGCGGTGCGCAAAACCGCGTGCGGATGCGCCCCGCGTGGTTCTGCGCACCGCCGCGAAACAAAAACGGACACATTCAGCGGGACTGTGACCTAGACATACTGAACCTATCGGTTCAGGCCCCGGCAATCAAGCAGGTCGTGAGCGCTGCCGTTTCCGGTGAGCAAACAGAAGCAAGTTTTTTCAGCGATGGGCGCGTACCCCAACTTGCCGGCACATCTTCAAAACGGGACACGTGGAGCAGTGGGGCAGTTGTCCGGTGCAGATGTGTTTTCCAAACGGAACAAGCAGGCGGTTGATCTCGATCCAATACCGGCGCGGTAGCTTGGCCGTCAGCGCGGCCGTCGTTTTTTCCGGCGTCGAGGTCTGCACATATCCCCAGCGGTTGGTGACGCGGTGAACGTGGATGTCCACGGCGATGGTTGGCTGATTGCAGGCGATGCCAAGGACAAGATTCGCACATTTGATCCCGACACCATGAAAAGAGAGCAGGACATCGGCGTCGCAGGGCAAGTCGCCGCCATACTCGGTCTGGACACGGCGGGCGATAGTCTGAATTTGCCGTGCCTTCGCTTCATGAAACGTGGAGGGATGGATCAACCGGTCGATTTCCTCCACCGAGAGCCGGCTCAACTCGGCCGGCGTCCGGGCATGTTCGAACAACCGCTGCGCAGTCGGCAGCGTTACCTCATCACGGGTTCGGATGGAGATGATACACGCAAGCAGTTGCTCAAACGCGGAATCAAACCCGAGCTCGGCCAGCTCGAACAGAGCAGCCTTGGCAAAAGGGCGGACCGCGGAGCGGACCTTCTTGAGCACGCTGTGGATGTCAAAAGGCTGTTTGCCCTCAGTGCTTTCGGGCGCTGGGGCTTGGGTTCGGTGCAAATTGCTGCGCTCGGTTACCAATGGATATCCTCGCCAGAGTCCAGGATTCCCCGACACGGATGGTCCTCACTGGATCATTGGAATGGCGCTGGCTGCTGTTATTCTAGTTCGGCAACTTGCATGCCACACCAAGCCCGCCGACCGGACGTGCAAGAGGTCCTTGCGGCAAGCTGCCAATTTGGCTTCCAATAGCCATCGGTTCAGCCAAACTTGCGGGCAATAGACCGCTCCGAGAATAGGGCCCGGTCGAGGTGGATAATTCAAGTTCAACATAATCAATGGGTTAGAAAAGCAGAGGATGGCGCGGAATCAACGACGAGGTCTTTGGCATGAACCTTGCAAAATAGGCTTCCTGATCGCACAGCGAATGGCTGGCGGACGGTCAAATAAAAAATCGGCCCTTGAAAGGAGGAGTATTCTTATGACGCGGACACGATGGCAGCCGTTCAGCCCAATTTGGAACCAGATGCAGCAGCTTCAGTCAGAAATGAACCGACTCTTTGACCGCTGGGGGGATGGCAACAGCGGACGCGGATTTGCGACGACCTATCCGGCGGTCAATGTCTGGGAAGACGGCGAGAGCATTTTTGTGGAAGCAGAGCTGCCCGGCTTAGAGGCGAAGGATTTGGATATCCACGTGAGCGGCGGCAACCAGCTCACGCTCAAAGGGGAACGTAAACAGAATGTTCCCGAAAAGGGAGTCGTGCATCGCCAGGAGCGCGGCTTCGGCAGCTTTGTGCGCGTGCTCACGCTCCCGACCCCGGTGAACGCCGATCGCGTCGATGCCCACTTTGAGAATGGGGTGCTGTTGATCAAGTTGCCCAAGCACGAGGCCGCCAAGCCGCGCAAGATCAACGTCAAGAGTGAGTGAAGATCCGAATGTCCACGAACCGGCGCGAAGCCGACTTCGCTTTAGATTTGAAAGGAGCAGAAACCCATGGCTGAAAGCACTACGTTAACGCAAAAAGATCGCGGCGAACAGACGGTTCCGGAAAGCACGCGGGGGGTGTTCTTCACGCCACGTGTGGACATCTATGAAACCGAGAATGAACTGACCCTGTACGCCGATGTCCCGGGGGTCGGACCGAAGGATGTCGATCTCCGCTATGAGGGCGGCGAACTGATTCTGCATGGGCGTGTCCAGCCGCGCCATCCAGAAGCGCAATTTGCCCTTCAGGAATACGAAGAGGGCGATTTTTATCGAGCGTTCTCCATCCATGAATCGATCGACGCCAGCCGGATCGAAGCCGAGTGCAAAAATGGCGTCCTGCTTGTTCATTTGCCGAAAGTGGAACAGGCACGTCCGAAGCAGATCACCGTTCGTGGCCAATAACGGGATCCACGGCACGCTCGGATGGGCGTGCCTCGAACCTGTCCTTGGCTGGGCGCGGGACTGGACTGTGGTCCCGCACCCGGCCTGCATCGTGAGGTGCCGGCCATGAATGCGGTTCAGATTGCGCTCATCGATGATGATCGTTCCTGGCTCGAGGCCTTGGCGGAATACCTCGAAACCAAGGGTTTTTCGGTCTGTACGGCTGCGGATCCAGCTGAAGGGCTAGCCCTGCTGAGCCAGAAAAATGTTGCCGTCGTGATTTGCGATTACGACATGCCGGGAATGACCGGGCTGGAACTGGTCCGGTCCATTTTCGAGCAGCCACGCAGCATAGCCATCCTCATGGTCAGCAACGAGGAGGACCCGTCGTTGGCGGCTCGGGCTCTGGCTGCCGGTGCCTGTGGCTTTTTGACCAAGACGGGTTCGCCGAGCCAGCTCCTACAGAAGGTGCGGCAGATTCTCGCGAAGCGCGAGACCGCGGCCCCGGCTTCACAGCTTCACCTTTGGCAGCGCTTACTGCCCAGCCCACACCGGATGAAGCATGGCCGGAACCAACGCCGGCCGGCCGCACGGGCACACCTGGCTCCGTGTACGAAATCTTCGAAATTGCGGTAAAGCGAAACGGCGGATCGTCCACCGACCGGCCGTCGTTCTCCATCCATCCTGTCAATTCGGCACGTTCTGCCTTGCACGATCACCCCGCAGAATCAATAATCGAGGGACAGGCAGAAAGGAAGGGACCTCCATGAGGACGACGGTTGCGCTGCTGGCCCTGCTGATTGCGTTCAGGGGCCCTCCGTTGGTTTGCGGCCAGGGAATCTTCGGTCTGACGCCACCGCGTCCGGGCGATCTGCCCGTGGCGCCGGGAAAAGGACCCGATAAACGACTTCCTTCATCCCCGTACGTTTACCGTGCCGGTTCTTCGAACAGTCGCAGCTCCATTTTTCTTTCGTACTACACTGTTCCCGTGAGCCGGGTCACGTATTTCTACTATGCTCCGCTCGCGTCAGTGCCGTCGCCGCCACTCGTCCTTGTGCCGGGGCAACGGCCGAACGCTGACGAAAGCCGGGAGGCTGAGCGTGTGCCGCCGCCGCGGCGTGCGGAAGCCGGACCGCCGTCTGTGCCCGAGGTGATTGCCCCGGGCGCGCCCGCCTCGGTGTTTCGTCCCATCCAGCCCGAGGATCGCATCCAAGCGGGTGTGCCGGCCTTACCTGCACCGGCCCGCCCGGCAGAGCCCAAACGAGAACAAGGGTCGCTGCGGCCTGAACCGTGGCCGTTTCTGGGCGTCCCGGCGGTACCGCCCGAGCCCAAGCTGGCGAGCGCTGGGCAAATTGAGTCGGGGAAGGACGCCTTCAAGGCGCAGCAGTACAGCCGGGCGGAACGACGCTTCCACCAGGCGGTGGAGATTTTTCCGGAGCACCCGCAGGCGCATTTTTTGCTCGCCCAGGCTCAATTTGCTCTCGGCAAGTATGCGGAAGCTGTAGCCGCCATCTATGCCGGCATGCGCCTCCAGCCCACTTGGCCGAACGCCGCTTTTCGGCCTCGTGATCTGTACGGTGGCCGGGCCAACGAGTTTACCGATCAGATGAGCCGTCTGGCAAGCGTGCGGGCCAAGCATCCCGACGACCCATTTTTAGCCTTCCTGTACGCCTACCAATTGTGGTTTGATGATCGGAAGGATGAAGCCCGGTTGTTGTTCCAGCGGGCGAAGACCCTGACGTCGGACCCCCGTTTTATTGAACGCTTCTTGCAGGCGAACCCCGGTTCGTCCGTTGCCGATGTTATTGTTGAGCTGCTCAAACCTGGCCCGCGGTTTTGACGAAGGGCCACTGTTTACCAATCTCGGGTTCGAACTGCACGCAGGCGAGCGAATTGGCCTGGTTGGGCCGAACGGCGTCGGTAAGACGACGCTGCTGCGCCTCTTGGCCGGCGACGACCGCCCCGATGATGGCGAAGTCCGGCTGCACGCCGGTGCTCGCGTTGCCCTGCTCCGGCAGCAGCCGCTTTTCGAGCCCGGCCGTACACTGTTTGACGAAGCCCGCAGCGCCCTCGATGAACTGGTGGCCGCTCATGATGACATGGTGCGTACGGCGGAAGCGCTGGCCCATGCGACGGACGAGGCCCAACACAAATCCCTCGCTGCCCGGTATGATCGCCTGAATGAACTGCTCCGTCATCACGATGCCTATAACGTGGATCACCGGGTCGAGCATGTGCTCGACGGTCTCGGCTTTGTGGCCGACGACTATGCCCGCTCCCTTGAGATCTTCAGCGGCGGTCAGCAGAGCCGGGTCATGCTCGCCAAGCTCCTGTTGGCGGCTCCGGATGTCATGCTCCTGGATGAGCCGAGCAATCACCTCGACATCGATGCGACGCGTTGGCTGGAAGAATATCTCGTCAAGCAACCCGAGGCGATGATCATTGTCAGCCATGATCGTTATTTCCTTGACCGGGTTGTGAATAAAATCTTCGAGCTCAACGCCGGCCGGCTGACTTCGTATCCGGGCAACTACCAGGCTTATTCCCAACTGCGGCAAGAACGCTACGAACACGAACTCAAAGCCTGGGAGGCCCAGAACGAGTACATCGCCAAACAGGAGGACTACATCCGCCGCGTTCACTATGGCCAATTGCACAAACAAGCTCAGTCCCGGAAGAAGGCCCTGGAACGGCTGGAGCGCGTCGAACGGCCCACGATCCTGGATGCTCCGCAGATGCATTTCGGCGAGGTTCGCCGCGCTGGGGATGTGGTTCTCCAGGTCGATAACCTGGCCAAGGCCTATGACCGGCCGCTTTTTTCGGGCCTGAGCTTTACGTTGCAACGCGGCCACCGCCTGGGCATCTTGGGGCCCAACGGCAGCGGCAAGACCACGCTCTTACGGATCCTTTTGGGCGAAGAAAATCCCGACAAGGGTACGGTGCAGCGTGGCCACCTCGTGGAGTTTGGCTACTACGATCAGCATTTGGCCAGTTTACCATCCGATAAGCCCGTTATCCGAGCCATCTGGCCGGAAGCCGACCCCAACGCCACGGAACAAGCCATGCGGAACTTGTTGGGCCGCTTTGGCCTGATGGGGGACCAGGTCTATCAGCAGGTCGGCAGTCTCAGCGGCGGCGAGCGCAGCCGGGCTGCCCTGGCGCGGCTGGTGGCTCTGGGAGTTAACGTTCTGGTGCTCGACGAGCCGACCAATCATCTCGACTTATGGG
>DATGIQ010000081.1:0-7116 GCA_035295665.1 Gemmataceae bacterium
CAAATACAGCTTCGACATCAACCGGCCCGGGATGCTGCACGGCCGGATTCTTCGCTCTCCCTACGCCCACGCCAAGATCAAGAGCATCGATACCTCCGCGGCGGAGAAGGTTCCTGGCTTCAAGGCCCTGTTTGTTCTGGCCAAGCCGGGAAGTGAGGTGTATTACGCCGGCGAAGAGATCCTCGGCGTCGCGGCCGGCACGGAGGAACAAGCCGCCGATGTCCTCCATGCGATAAAGATCGAGTACGAAATCCTCCCGCACTTGGTCAAGGAGGAAGACGCCCTCAAGGCCAAGGATCAGAAAACGCTGAGCGGTCAGGGCAACCTGATCGCGGGCAACGAAGCCACCACCGGCAATGTCGACACCGCGTTCAAGGAAGCGGACGCCGTGGCGGAAGGCACCTACGGTGCCGCGACGATTTCGCATCAATGTCTGGAATCCCATGGTCTGGTCGCAGAATGGGACAAGGATGGCAACTTGACGGTCTGGGCCTCGACACAGGCGACGACCGGTACGGCCAATGAGCTGCGAAATTATTTCAAGATCCCGCAAGACAAGGTGAAGTGCATCACGCATTACATGGGCGGCGGCTTCGGAAGCAAGTTCGGGGCCGATGTGCAAGGAAGGATCGCGGCTGAATTGGCCAAGAGAGCCGGCGGTCCGGTCAAGCTGATGCTCGACCGCGCCGAAGAGATCACGTCGGCCGGCAACCGCCCGTCGGCTTATGGCAAGGTTAAAATCGCCGGTACCAAGGAAGGCAAGTTGACGGCTTTCCAAATTGAATGCTACGGATCGCCAGGCGTGGGGACTGGCTCTACCGTCAACTTGAACCTGCTGCCGTATGTGTATGCGATCCCGAATATTCGCCGGAAAAATACGGTCGTTCGGCTAAACCACGGCGGTGCGCGGGCCATGCGGGCACCGGGACATCCGCAGAATTGCATTTTGACCGAAGGAGCGGTCGACGATTTGGCCGCGAAGCTCAACATGGATCCGTTGCAATTGCGCATGAAGAATTTGCCGCAAAATGACTCCAGCGCAGCCCAGAATGCACCGCAATCCTGGAACGCGCTCCGCCACACCATCTACACCGATGAGCTAAAGATTGCCGCCGACCTGATGGAGTGGGGAAAGAAATGGCATCCGCCCGGCAAGGGACCGGGCAATGGTCCGATCAAGCACGGGATCGGCATGGCCATGCACACTTGGGGCGGCGCTGGCTCGGATCAGCACGATGTCTTTGTGACCATCAGCAGCGATGGTTCGGCCCTGGTCACCAGCTCGACGCAAGACCTCGGCACGGGCGAACGAACCGTGCTCGCCATCGTGACCGCGGAGACCCTGGGCTTGAATGTGCCCGACATCAGCATCAAGATTGGGGAGAGCCCCATCGGCCGCTCCGGCGGCTCGGGCGGCAGCACGACCTGTCCCGGTACCGCGCCGGCGGCTCTCAACGCTGCCTGTGCAGCGCGCGATGAACTCTTCCAAAAGATTGCTCAGCGCCTGGGCGCCAAGGCCGAAGATTTGACCATCACACCCGGCAAGATCGCTGATAAGGGCAACAACAAGAGCTGGTCCTGGAAGGAAGCCTGTGCCAAGCTCGGCATGGACTCGGTCCAAGGCAAGGGCAAATGGACGCCCGGGCTTTCGAATGTTTCGGTCGGCGGTGTGCAGATGGCCGAAGTCTCTGTCGACACCGAGACGGGCGTGGTTCGTGTCACGAAGATGGTGGCGGTGCAGGACTGCGGCATGGTCATCAACAAGCTCTGCTGCGAATCGCAAGTGGCGGGTGGGGTGATCATGGGCGTGAACTATGCACTGTTCGAAGAAAATATCCTCGACCGAACCACCGGCCGCCAGGTCAATCCGGACATGGAGTTCTACAAGCTCGGCGGGATCGAGGATATGCCGAAGATCATCGTCCACATGCACGACATGCCCGAGCGGGGCGTCATCGGGATCGGTGAGCCGCCGACCATTTCAACGTGTGCGGCCATCGGCAATGCCATCCACAATGCAATCGGCGTCCGGGTGCCGTTCGCGCCCTTTACCCCCGATCGAGTACTCGCAGCTCTCTCGCAGAAGGGAGGGAACACCTAGATGAAAAACTTCACCTATTATCGTCCCAAGACCACCGAAGAGGCCGTCGGACTGCTCGACAATCGATGGGGGCCGGCGGAGTTGTTGGCCGGGGGCACGGACCTGCTCGATTTGCAGAAGGAATATGTCGCCCAGCCAGACAAGGTCATTAGCCTGATCGGGATCGATACCTTGACGGGCATCAAGCCCGGGGGGAACGCCGCGATCATCGGCGCCATGACGAAGCTGGCGGAGATTGCCGAGCACCCGGAGCTGCGCAAGCTGTTTCCGGCGTTGACAACAGCCGCGGGGGACATCGGCGGCCCGCAGATTCGCAACATGGGCACGCTGGGCGGCAACCTGTGCCAGCGCAACCGCTGCTGGTATTTTCGCGATGAACATGTGCATTGTTTGCTCAAGGGTGGGGAGAAGTGCTTTGCCCTGGATGGCGAAAACCGTTACCATGCCATTTTCACGCAGGGGCACAAGTGCGTCATCGTTAGCCCCTCAACTCTTGCGCCGGCTCTCATTGCCCTGAACGCAGTCGCCAGTGTCCGAAGTCCCGACAAGACGCGCAGCGTCGCCTTGGCGAAGTTTTTCCACGCGCCATCGACCGCCGTGGAACGGGAGCACGTGCTGGCCGCCAACGAGATCGTGGAGTCGGTTACCATTCCCAAGGAAGGGCTCAAAAACGCCAGCTACGAGGTCCGCCAGAAGCAGTCGTACGATTGGCCAATGGTCCAGGCCGCGGTGGCGTTCAAGCTGGACGGCAGCAAGGTGAGTGGGGTGCGGATTGTGCTGGGCCACGTCGCTCCCACGCCGCTTCTTGCCGAGACGGCGGCTCGCGCCATCGAGGGCAAAGAGTTGACCGAGCAGTCGGCCGCGGCCGCCGGCAAGGCCGCTGCCGAAGGTGCGAAACCGCTCGCCCAGAACGGCTACAAGACCAAGCTCATCGAAGTGGCGGTCAAACGAGCCCTCTTGACCGCGGCCGGGCACAAGAAGTACTGGGAAGCGTAGTGTTCAGTCCGTGGTCCGTGGTCCGTAGTCCGTAGCAGCCTGCTACGGACTACGGACACCGCGCTGGGCGCGGTTCTCTTGACCCCGCCCACGTCCGGGAGACTTTCGTATGTCCGATACCCCTTCTTACCGTCCTCGTTGTATGAATTTGTACTGCAAGTCGATGATGGTCTACGGCGAGGATTTCGAGAGCGATCCGGATTACCAGGCAGGGATGACCGATTTCTGGTGTGTGCGCACTTCCAAGAACGAAGGCCCCGATGGCGCGTCCGTTTCGCTGGAGCAATGCTCCAATCCCGAGCGGAGTTGTTTTGAAGAGTATTGAGTGCTGCTCATGAGCACACCATTGGCTACGCACGATTATGTGCCGGGCGGCCAGGCTGCGGCCCTGGAGTTTCTGAAGCGAACGCGGTCGGAGCTGCGACAGCTACGTAAGGTGCGAGTCTGGACGGATAAGCTGCACGTCATCGATGTCAACAAGGACTTCTTTGAAATCCGTGGCATCGGTTACGCCGATGCCGACATTCTGCTACTGCTCAAGTGTATCAATACCGCCTACAACCCCGAGACGATCCATCATCCCACGGACAACGCGTTCAAGGAATTCGACACCGGCCGTCGTCATCCGTGGGCGGAGGATCGGGTGATGTGAATTCGTAGGTGGGACGGTCTAACGAAACGTTCTGGCACGACGCAAACGACAATCGCCGTTCCGCTCTCCTAGCAAACCGAAGCGGCGATGAGCGGAACGCACCTTCCGCGCAGCATGATTCCCCGAGCCGCCTCCCAGGACGGACGGAGCAGCATTTCCCGATCCGATCGGTCATTTTCCTTGACCTTACCGCTGGGCAGTGTTCTAATCGATTCGCGCTCTGTTCAACGGCGATGGAAAGAGGCGTCCCATATTGCTGCCAATATCGGGTCCAGATCTTTGTTTTTCGCCAGGGAGATAAGACTGTGTTTCAGATGGCAAACAAGCGTCATGGACGGTCGCGTGTCGATTCCCGTTTTTCCAACCGGAAGATGTTCCGGCCACGGGTCGAATCATTGGAGCCCCGGCTGGTGCCGGCGAACGTCGATGTGCTTAGCTGGCACAATGACAACTTGCTATCCGGTTCGAACAACCAGGAAGAAATCCTTACCCCGGCCAATGTGAGCTCCACCAACTTCGGCATGTTGTACAACTATCCGGTCGACGGCTACGTCTACGCGCAGCCCTTGTACAAGTCGAATCTCACGCTGCCAGACGGAAGCACGCACAACGTTGTCTTCGTGGCAACCGAACACGATAGCGTCTATGCCTTTGATGGCGACAGTCCCAGTAACAGCCCGAACGGCGACGGGATCCTCTGGCACCGCAGCTTCATCAACTCGGCGAGCAAGATCACCACTGTTCCCAATGGAGACGTGAACAGCGGCGACATTCAGCCGGAAATCGGGATCACCGGCACCCCGGTGATCAACGCCGCCACCAATACGCTGTACGTCATTGCCAAGACGAAGGAGGTCCGGAGCACTACGGCCCATTATGTGCAAAAACTCTATGCCCTTGACATCACCACGGGGCAAGATGTGACGGCTCCATTCGTGATTGGCGACACCACCGGGACGAACACCAACACCAGCATGATCTCCGTGCATGGCACCGGTGACGGCAACGTAGCGGGCACATTGACGTTCAATGCCCTGAAGGAGAACGACCGCTCGGCCTTGGCACTTTCCGGAGATGGGAGCACACTGTACGCGGTGTGGGCTTCGCACGGCGACCAGGGGCCTTATCACGGCTGGGTGGTTGCGTTTGATGCGAAGAGCCTGCAGGCTTTATCCTGGTTCAACACGACCCCAAATAGCGGTCTGGGCGGGATTTGGCAAAGCGGGGGCGGGGTTGCGGTGGACCCCAACACAGGTAATATTTTCTTCGCCACAGGGAATAGCAAGGCCGCGAATCTGCCACCCGGCGACTTGGGTGAAAGCGTCGTGGAATTGACCACCAGTGGCCAATTGACGCTCGCTGACTACTTCACGCCCAACAATAAAGCTGCCCTTGATCAAGTGGACGAAGACCTGGGTTCCGGTGGAACCATGTTGCTGCCGGATCAGCCCGGGCCATTTCCTCATTTGATGATCGAGACGGGGAAAGAGGGAAAAATCTACTTGCTCAATCGCGACGACCTGGGCAAGTACAAGACCGGCACGAATGGTGCTGACCGCGTCGTGCAAGAGCTGCCCCAGGGCGTCGCAGGCGTGTGGGCCTCGCCGGCCTTCTTCCTCACGGATCCGAGTACGAACAGCGGCCTCGTGTACTACCACGGCTCCGGCGATCTCCTGAAGGCGTTTCGCTTGAGCAACGGGAAACTGACCGCGGTCAGCCCGTCGGGAAGCGATCGCTTCAACTTTCCGGGAGCCCAGCCCAGTGTCTCCTCCAACGGCACGCAGAACGGCATCGTGTGGGAATTACAAACGGATGGCTACAGCAGCAACCTTCCCGCGACTCTCCACGCCTACGACGCCCTGAATCTGTCCAAGGAGCTATACCGCAGCGACCGGGAAACCGCGAATTCCGCAGGGTCCGCCTGGCTCCGCGATCCCATGGGGCCGGCGACGAAATTCACCGTGCCTACGATCACCAATGGCCATGTGTACGCCGGCAGCGGCAATAGTGTTTCGATCTTTGGGCTGTTTGACCCGGTCACGGATGTCCCGATTGCGCCCTCGAACCTGGTGGCCCAGACAATCGCTCCTACCGGAAAACAGGTCCATTTGACCTGGACCAACAGTGCCACGAACGCTACGGGAATTCGGATTTACCGTTCGACCGACGGCGTCAACTTCACGCTGCTCACCACGGTGGGGCGATTCACCACGAGTTACACCGACCCCGCCACCTTGGCCGCCGCTTCGACGTATCACTACCGTGTCGTGGCCACCAATCAGCTCGGCAACGGCGCGCCGAGCAACACGGCCGACGTCTCCACACCGGGAAAGCCCGTTCTCATGCTGGCCCGCGTCATCTCCACGGAAATTGACTTATCCTGGACCCGGACTGGGAACGATCATTACGATGTCGAGCGCTCCACGGATGGCGTGAATTTCACGGCCGTGAACCCGGCGCCCATTCCGACCTCGGTGACAACCTATAGCGATACGGGCTTGTTGCCTGGCACGTATTACTACCAGATTCAGTCGATCAACGTGAATCCAGATCAGTCATTTCTTTCGAACGTGGTCAGCGCCCAATTGACGACCGATCTGATCGATCACACTGCTGGGTTTAACTCGAACAGCGATCTCACGGCGAATGGCAGCGCGGTGTTCGCCGATGGCTTTACCCGGTTGACTGTTGGTGCCGTTAATGAAGCCGGGACCGTGTTTTCGAACACCCCGTTGAGCGTCGCCACGTTTTCCAGTACGTTCGATTTCCGCATCCACGAGGGCTCAGATCCGCGCGCCGACGGATTTACGTTCATCATCCAGGCGAACAGCCCGACCCAGCTCGGAGCGTTCGGCCCCGGGCTCGGCTACAGCGGGATTGGCCACAGCATCGCCATCAAATTCGATCTGTTTAAGCCTTCCGGCTACCACAGCTCGACGGGCCTGTACGTCAATGGCGATCCCCCCAATAACGACCCCGACACTCAGCCGGGCGATGTCTACGTCGACCTGGGCGGCACGGATGTCGATTTCAACAACCAGCACACCAAGGAAGTCGATTTGACCTACGACGGGACGACGTTGACCGAGACCATCACCGACACCGTGACGGGAGGCACGTTTACAACCACGTACACCATCAATATTCCCATGGTCATAGGAAGTACGACCGCCTACATCGGCTTCGGGGGCGGTACCAGCGACCCGAACAACGCGGGGGGCACCTGCCTGCAGGATATCCAGACCTGGGTGTACGAGGCTCCAACGAACTTGCCCACGGCGCCGAGCAATCTGAGCGCGACTGTGGTCGGCAGCCAGGTCGTGTTGAACTGGCAATCCAACTCGACGAACGAGGATGGTTACAGCAT
>DATGIQ010000082.1:0-12972 GCA_035295665.1 Gemmataceae bacterium
GACCGGCGGTGCCAATGCCAGCGGCCCGGACAATGGTGTGCTCGGCTCCACGAGCACAGGGCGCAGTCCACGTCCACCGGCGGCCGTTCTCGTCCATCTCCGGGATGTGGCCCACGTCGAGATGGGCGCCCTCAACTACAATCAAGCGGTCTTTTTCGATGGCCGGCCATCGGTCGGATTGGCCGTCTATCAGCTCCCCGGCACAAACGCCCTGGACGTTGCCGACCATGTCCGCGCCCGCATGGAGGAGCTGAGCACGCGCTTCCCCGAAGGCATCGCGTACACCATCGGCTACGACACGACCCCCTTCATCCGCGAATCGATCAGCGAAGTCTTCAGGACCCTCTTCGACGCCATCCTGCTGGTGGCCATCGTGGTGCTGTTTTTCCTCCAGGATTGGAAGGCGATGATCCTGCCGATGATCGATGTGCCGGTCTCGCTCATTGGCACCTTCGCCGTCATGGCCGCCCTGGGTTACAGTCTGAATAACATTTCGCTGTTCGGACTGGTGCTGGCCATTGGCATCGTCGTCGATGATGCGATCGTCGTACTGGAGAACATCGAACGGCAAATGGCCCGAGGTCTCGATGTCCGCGCGGCCACGCTCAAGGCGATGGAGGAGATCACCGGGCCGATCATCGCCATCACCCTCGTTCTCAGTGCCGTGTTTGTGCCCTGCGCGTTCATCAGCGGGATCACCGGGCGATTCTTTCAGCAGTTTGCCGTGACGATCGCCGCCTCGACCATCATCTCGGCACTCAATGCCCTGACCATGACCCCTTCCCGGGCGCTCTTGATCCTCAAGTCCGGAGTCCGGAGTCCGGAATCCGAGGTCAAGAAGGAGGCGTTGCCGTGGTGGATCTTCGGCCTGGCCGGCGGTTGGCTAACCTTCTCCTTCGGGCCATCGCTGCTGCGTACCGGGGACTCCGTACTCAGTACGGAGAGGAACTCGTGGATGCTGTCTGCCGCCTGGTTCGTGCCGGGCATGCTGGCCGGCCTGGTATTTGGGTGGTTCGCCATTCGCCGCGTGAATGCAGTGCTCGGATGGATCTTCCGTGGCTTCAACGGCCTCTTTGAGGGAATGACGAGAGCCTACGGCTGGACCATTGGCAAGGCGATGCACCTGGCCGCTGTGGCATTGTTGTTTTACGGCGGGCTGCTGGTCCTGACCTGGTGGCAGTTCCAGCGCGCGCCCACCGGGTTCGTCCCGCAACAGGATATGGGTCGATGCCTGGCCGGCGTCCAGCTCCCCGACTCGGCCTCGCTGGGACGCACCAAGGAAATCATGCTTGCCGTTGAAAAGATCGCCCGCGAGATACCGGGCGTCGATCACACCATTGCCATCTGTGGCATCTCGTTCGTGCAGCAGGCCAACGGCCCCAATTTCGGCTCCCTGTTCATCGTCCTCAAACCATTTGCCGAGCGACAGCGACCGGAGCTGAAGGATGAGGCAATCATGGCCCAGCTGCGGCGGCGCTGGCGCAGCGAAGTGATCGACGCGCAGACGGTCGTGTTCGGTGCTTCGCCGATCCCGGGTCTGAGCGTCGCGGGCGGCTTCAAGGTGATCATCGAGGACCGGGGCGGACTCGGCGTGCAGATGCTACAGACACAGAGCGATCGGCTGATCGGCCAATTACGTTCTGCCCCCGGTCTCGTTGGAGTCTCCACACAATTTCGCTCCGGCATTCCGCAGCTTTTCCTGGACATCGACTGGGACAAGGCCGCCGCCCTCGGGCTGTCGCCTGCGGACGTCAACCAGACGTTGGAGATTTTCCTGGGCTCCTCGTATGTGAACAGCTTCAACGAATTCGGCCGGCACTGGCAGGTGACGCTCCAGGCCGCGGGCCAATTCCGGTCGCATATCTCGGACATCAACCTGCTCCAGGTTCGTAACAAATGGGGCCAGATGGTCCCGATGGGGACGCTGGCGAGTGTGCGTGAGATCACCGGCCCCATCTTCATCAATCGCTACAACCTCTACACTGCCGCCCCCATCACCGGCAGTCTCCGGCCGGGAGCCAGCACAGGGACCATCATCGCAGAAGTGGACCGGACGGCCCGCGATGTCTTGCCGCGTTCCATGAAGGCAGACTGGACCGAGCTGATGTTCCTGCAAATCCTGGAAGGCAACACCACGCCGCCGCAAGTCGTGTTCGCGCTGTCGGTCCTGTTCGTGTTCCTGGCGCTGTCGGCCCTGTACGAAAGCTGGACGTTGCCCTTGGCCGTCATTCTCGTCGTGCCCCTGTGCGTGCTCTGCTCGGTTACCGGCGTATGGGTCACGAATACATCGGTCAACATCTTCGTCCAGGTGGGCCTGGTGGTACTGGTGGGATTGGCGTGCAAGAATGCCATCCTCATCGTCGAGTTCGCTCGGGAAAAGCATGAAGCCGGCGCTCCCGTCCTGGAAGCGACCCGGGAAGCCGCACAGCTACGGTTGCGGCCGATCTTGATGACGTCGTTCGCCTTCATCCTGGGCGTTGTGCCCCTGGTGTTCGCTTCGGGGGCGGGAGCCGAGATGCGCCGCTCGCTGGGGACCGCGGTGTTCAGTGGCATGCTGGGGGTGACCGTCTTTGGCATCTTTCTGACGCCGGTGTTCTTCTATGTCATTCAAGGGTTCGGCGAAACCAGACTCTTCGCCGCACCGCAGACACGCCTGGCCGTGTCCTGCACGTTGGGTCTGCTTCTCGGTCTGGCCGGCGGCTACCTGCTGGGCCGGCTCGGCGTGTTCCCGCGGCTCGGGGCCATTGTTGTGGGCGGCTGCGTCGGGCTGCTGGGCGTGCTGGCCGTTTATGGGTGGCGGGTGGCGCGCGGCGGCTGGCGGGTGGCAGAGCCCATTGGTTTTTCGACCACCCGCCAACCGCCACCCACCACGCCGGAACCGCCGCCCGGCACAGGGAGGTCCTGAGTCGTGCTGTCGCGCTTCTTCATCGATCGGCCGATTTTTGCAACGGTCGTCTCCGCGGTGATCGTCCTGGCAGGGCTGGTGGCGTACTCAGCCCTACCGGTGGCGCAGTACCCGGAGGTGGCTCCGCCCACGGTGCAGGTGACCGCTTCCTACCCCGGAGCCAATGCCCTGACGGTCCGCGACACCGTGGCCGCACCCATCGAGGAGCAGGTCAGCGGCGTCGAGGGCATGTTGTACATGTCTTCCACTTCCACCAACGACGGCACCTATTCCTTGACCGTTACCTTCAAGGCAGGCATGGATTCAGACATGGCCCAGGTGCTGGTGCAGAACCGCGTTTCTCTGGCCTTGCCAGTCATTCCGCCGCTGGTGCAAAACGAGGGCATCACCGTTCGCAAAATGTCCCCGAGCACCCTGATGATCGTCAACCTCGTCTCTCCGGACAATAGCCATGATGCCACCTTCCTCAGCAACTACGCCACGATTTATGTGAAGGACGAGCTGGGCCGGCTGGATGGCGTCGCCGGCATCACTTACCTGGGCCAGCGCGATTACAGCTTGCGCGCCTGGCTCGATCCCGATCGGCTGGCGGCGCTCAAGCTGGGAGCTATGGACGTCGTCACCGCCATCGCCGAGCAAAATATCCAGGTAGCGGCGGGGCAGATCGGCCAGCCGCCCGCTTCCCGTGCCCAGCAATTTCAGCTCACCATCAATACCAGGGGCCGGCTCACCCAGCCGGAAGAATTTGCTGCGATCGTCGTCAAGGCCGCCCAGGTCAATCCGACGGTGCAGTCCTCGACGAGTGGCTCCAGCGACCAGACCGGCTCCAGCCCGCAAGGCGGCTCGAGTTCCGCCGGGACCGCAACCGGCGCGAATGGCAGCACGCCCCCTGCGACTGGCATTGTCTATTTGCGTGATGTGGTAACGCACACCCCCGACGGCCAGCCACGCATCGAGCTCGGCTCGCAGCAGTATGACCAGATCTGCACGCTCGACCGCCACCCTTCCGTGGCCTTGTCCATCTACCAGCTCCCTGGCTCCAATGCTCTTTCCACGGCCGATCGGGTGCGTGCCAAGATGCAGGAACTCAAGATCGGCTTTCCCGAAGGAATCGATTACCAGATTGTCTATGATACGACACCGTTCATCCGTGAATCGATTGCCGAGGTCCGCCGCACCTTGGTCGTGGCCGTGATCCTGGTGGCCATCGTCGTGCTGTTTTTCTTGCAGGATTGGAAGGCGATGATCCTGCCGATGATCGACGTGCCGGTCTCGCTCATCGGCACCTTCGCCGTCATGGCCGCCCTCGGATTTACTCTGAACAACCTGACATTGTTCGGATTGGTGCTGGCCATCGGCATCGTCGTCGATGATGCAATTGTCGTATTGGAAAACATCGAGCGGCAGATGGCCAAGGGCCTGGAGGTGCGCACGGCCACCATCAAGGCGATGGAGGAGATTACCGGTCCCGTCCTCGCCATCACGCTCGTCCTGAGTGCGGTCTTTATCCCTTGCTGCTTCCTGGGGGGCGTCAGCGGGCAATTCTTCCGGCAATTCGCGGTGACGATCGCCGCCTCGACGATTATCTCCGCGATCAACGCGCTGACCATGACCCCTTCCCGGGCCGTCTTGATCTTCAAGACGGAGCAGACAGCGGCCGGCCACGAGCATCGGCGCGAGGCGCTGCCGTGGTGGATCTTCGGCGTGGTCGGTGGCTGGCTCACCTTCACCTTCGGGCCGGCGTTTCTGAGTACCGAGTACTCGATACTCAGTACGGAGAGGTCCTCCTGGCTTGTGTCCGCGGCCTGGTTCATCCCGGGTGCGCTGGTTGGTGGGGTGCTGGGTTGGCTTTTGATTCGGCCGATCAACGCCGCGCTGGGTTGGGTCTTTCGTGGCTTCAATCGCCTCTTCGACCGCGTCACGGCATTCTATGGCCGAACGGTCGCTGGTGTGCTGCGCGTGAGCGTGGTCGCTCTGGTTTTCTACGGCGGCTTGCTCGTGCTCACCGGCTGGCAGTTTGCCCGTGCTCCGACCGGCTTTATTCCGCAGCAGGATAAAGGCTACCTGATCCTCAACGTGCAGCTTCCGGATGCCGCCGCGGTGGACCGGACGCAACGCATTCTCGACCGCGTTGAGCGGGTGGCCCTGGATACGCCGGGGGTCGAACACACGCTCGGTGTGGCGGGCCGGTCGCTGATCCTGAACGCCAACGCACCCAATCTCGCTTCGATGTACGTCATTCTCAAGGAGTTTAGCGCACGGGAACGCGGTGGGCTGAGTGCGGACGCCATTGCCGCTCGATTGCAAGAGCGTTGCCAAAAAGAGGTCCGGGGCGGGCTGGTAACGACGTTCGGGGGACCGCCAGTTGAGGGATTGGGGACGACCGCCGGCTTCAAGCTCATCGTCGAGGACCGGGGCGGTCTCGGCCAGGATGAATTGCAGCGGGCCACCGAGCAACTTGTCAGCCGGGGCAATCGGACGCCAGGCTTGGTGGGCCTTTTCAGTGGCTCGCGGGCCAGCACACCCTGGCTCTACCTCGACATCGACCGGACCAAGTGCATGGCCCTGGGAATTCCGGTCAGCGAGGTGTTCAACACGCTTCAGGTTTACCTGGGCTCGTACTATGTCAACAATTTCAATAGTTTTGGCCGGACCTGGCAGGTCGTCGTCCAGGCCGATCAGGAATTCCGTGATCGCGTAGCCGATATCCGCAAGCTTCAGGTGAAAACCAACCAAGGGCAGATGGTTCGGCTCGGGACGCTTCTGGATGTGCATGATACGAGCGGACCGGTGATGCTACTGCGCTACAATCTCTATTCCGCGGCGGCGGTCACCGGCAACCCCGGGCCGAACACCAGCTCGGGCCGGGCGATCACGCTGGTGCAGCAGGTCGCCGACCAGGCATTGCCACGGTCGATGGCTTACGACTGGACGGAGCTGACTTACCTCCAGCTCCAGGCAGGCAACACTGCCCTGGCCGCCTTTGCGCTGGCGGTGGTATTCGTGTTCCTGGTGTTGGCGGCCCTGTACGAGAGCTGGTCGCTGCCCTTGGCCGTCATCCTGGTCGTGCCCATGTGCCTGCTCTGCTCCATCGGCGGCGTGGAGTTGGCCGGGTCGGAGGTGACCATTTTCACCGAGATTGGATTCGTGGTATTGG
Source organism: Gemmataceae bacterium (assembly GCA_035295665.1). Classification (GTDB taxonomy): domain Bacteria; phylum Planctomycetota; class Planctomycetia; order Gemmatales; family Gemmataceae; genus DATGIQ01. Next base: position 6,063 of record DATGIQ010000082.1, read on the forward strand.
TCGGGCTGGCGTGCAAGAATGCCATCCTCATTGTCGAGTTCGCCAAGCAGCTCCAAGAGACGGGGGTATCCCGGCGGGAGGCAGTATTGGAGGCATCGCGGTTACGGCTGCGGCCAATCGTGATGACCTCGTTCGCCTTCATCCTGGGGGTGGTGCCGCTGGTACTGGCCATCGGAGCCGGGGCTGAGATGCGCCAGGCGTTGGGCCTGGCCGTATTCAGTGGCATGCTCGGGGTCACGCTCTTCGGAATCTTCTTGACGCCGGTGTTCTACGATGTCATCCGCCGGTTCGATGAGCGACAGGCGCCGGTTAGCCGGTGAGGAATCTGCCGAAATCGGTGGCATCAAGTGGTTGCGGGGTTATCGGTCCCCGGTGCCGCCCGGATTCCGATTTCGTCCACATGGCGTAGCAAGTCTGCCGGATCCTGATAAACACGGTAAGCTCCCGCCCGCTCCAATTCATCCTGGCCATAGCCGCCGGAAAGCAAGCCCACGCCCAACGCCCGCGCCCGCCGTGCCGCAAGCAAGTCCCACACACTATCCCCCACTACCACCGAATCGGCAATCGCAATCCCAAGCTGTTCTGCCGCCGCCAGGAACAGATCCGGATCGGGCTTGGCGTGTGCGACCTGATCGCGGGTCACGATCGGAATGCCCGCTGGGACGCCGAGTGACTCTAAGGTCGGACGAGCACTGTCGATCCGCGCGCTGGTGGCGATGGCCCACGGGACACCGGCCTGCGTCAAATAGGCTAGCAGTTCGCGCGCGCCAGGTAGCGGACGGACCTGGTCGGCCAGGCGGGCGTAGGCTTCTCCATGCAAGCGCATTAGCCGGCTCGCCTCTTCCGCGGTCACCGCGTGGCCCGTTTCTCGGAGGATGGCATTGGCCATCAGCCCGCCGCTCATGCCGATGCGACGGTGAATGGTCCAGACGGCCAGCTTGATGCCCACACTGGCCAACGCTTCGTGCCAGGCCAGAACATGCTGATAAACACTGTCCACGAGGGTCCCGTCCAGGTCGAACAAGAAAGCCGTCCGGCCGGGCTCCAGGCCCGGGAAAGGGCCTGCCGGTGACTGAGTCATGGGAATCCTCCTTCACTCTATCCCCGTTCGGAACTCGGCCGCAAACAAGCCTGACGCACTAGTGAAGGGTCGCGCGACCTTCGCTGGCGCGTCAAGCTTGTGCAGGATCATGGCAGACATTCGCACGACGCGCCAAGTCCAGTCCAAGGCCCTAACACTCGCTTCGGGCATTTCCGGTTATCTCTCCGTGATTGGGGGCAATCTCCCCTCATCAACGCGATTCGGCTTATAATCCACCCAAGAGGCCTGGCTGCAAAGGGCAGGGGGGATCACCGCCGTAGTCGCGGCTAACCGTGCGTGAGGGAATAGAGATGGGATATCGCCGAATTCTCATTCTCGGCATCGGTCTGTCCCTTGCCTGCCCCGGCCGGGCCGCTCCCTCGGAGATACCGCCCGATGCAAAGCGTACCTTTCTGCTGCGGCAGCACGCGCTAAACCATGGCGGCGATCCCAAACGCGGCCAGCAACTCTTCCAAACGCTTCGGCCAACGAGTTGCCTGACCTGCCACCGGGTCCGCGGTCAAGGCGGTGACATGGGCCCGGACCTCTCACTCATCGGCGGCAAGTTCGACCGGGCGCATCTGGTTGAATCGATTCTGGAACCGTCGCGCCAAATTGTGGAGGGTTTCCGGACGACCATCCTCGCCCTTACCGATGGCCGGCTCCTCACCGGCATTGTGCGGGAAGAATTGGCCGACCGCTTAACGATCGTGGACGCAGCCGGCCAGCGCCAGCAGGTGGCCAAGTCGCGCATCGAAGAACGCCGTCTGAGCGACGTCTCGCTCATGCCGGAAGGCTTGGCCGACACTCTCACGCCGCAGCAGTTTACCGACCTGATCGCCTATCTGGAGAGCCTCCGCGACGGACGCAAACCGACGCCCGGCGAAGGAATCACGGATCCGCTGACGTTGCCGCACGGATTCACGGCGGTTCCCATCGCCACCGGGTTGACCGGGGCGACCGCCTTGGAAGTCGCTGCCGATGGTCGGATCTTCGTTTGCGAGCAGACCGGCGCGCTCCGGGTGGTGAAAGAGGGACGACTGCTACCGGAGCCGTTCGTCCGGCTTGTGGTGGACAGTACCTGGGAGCGCGGCTTGCTGGGCGTGACGGTGGACCCAGAATTTCCCCGGCAACCGTTCGTCTATATGTGTCAGATTGCCCCGAAACCTTACCCCCATCATCGCATCAACCGCTTCACCGCTGCCGGAGATCGGGCCGTCGCCGGCAGCGAAACGATTCTCTTTGAAGGGGATGATCAAACCCAGCAAGGCGGCTCCGTGCCGGCCGGCCATCAGGGCGGGGCGATTCACTTTGGCCGGGATGGAAAACTCTACGTGTCCATCGGCGAGCAGACCGCCGCCACACCGGCCCAGGACCTCCATTCCCTGCTGGGCAAGCTACTGCGGTTCAACCCCGATGGTACGATCCCGCCGGACAATCCGTTTGTCGATCGGACCACGGGCAAGTACCGGGCTATCTGGGCGTTGGGGCTGCGCAATCCGTTCACCTTTGCCGTGCAGCCGGGTACGGGACGGATCTTCATCAACGATGTCGGCGGCGTTTGCGAGGAGATCAACGAGGGCTTCGCCGGTGCCAACTACGGCTGGCCGACGGTGGAGCATGGTCCCACGTCCGACCCCCGCTTCCGTGGACCAATCCATTATTATCCCACGGCCTCGATTGTGGGTGGCGCCTTCGCGCCGGCGGAGTTGGCTTGGCCCGAAGAATATCGCGGCCGGTATTTCTTCATGGATTTCGTTCACGGCTGGATCAAGACGCTCGATCCCGATCGGCCTGCCGAGGCCAAGCCGTTTGCCGCGGGACTACGGCGGCCTGTGGATTTGCGGTTCGGCCCGGATGGGACGCTATACGTCCTGGTCCGCGATGCGTGGGTGATCGACCGCGAATTTCACCCGGGGACGGGATCGCTTCTGGCGATTCGTTACGGCAAGGAAAAGCGCCCTTAGATTCCACGCAGAGCGGCGGCTCACCGAGTCGCCGCTCTGCGTGCAGCCAGATCACGCAAACACTTCCGTTCCCTTGAACGCCGGTCCAGGAAAATCGGCCGCGCAGCAAGCACAATCCTCGCGGTCCCTCAGAACACCCGCGCCGCATTCGGGGCCCGATTCGAGGACCGGCCAGGACCGACCGAAACGGTAGCCGATCCATCCTGGCAGACCAAGAAACATCACGCACAGCGTCCAGACAACGCGCTCCGGACCGCGCGTCTGGTAGCGGACCTGCCTGCGCTAGCACAAGACGGCGAGTCCGACGGCGAGTACCTGGGTGATCCGGAGCGCCGGCCAAAACGTGGCGAGCATCCGCCCCAAGGTTGCCGCATACGTTGCTGTAATAGCAATCGTGATCAGGCCGCCAAGTACGAGGGGCGACGGCACCACCGCCGCGCCAAGGGTCCGCAGTTGTCGTACATCCCCGTCCCATGGCAGCGTGATTGCTGCTTCCCGGAGACTCCCGTAGCTGGCCCTGTTCGTCGAGTACGAGCACTGCGTCGTCGGTCCTGGCCACTGGCCGATGGGGAGTCCCCCGCACCGGATCGGATACACCGAGGACCAGCAGGAATAGAAACGTCCCACGTCCCGACTCCCACGCCAATTGGCGAAAACCGACCGTCACGGCGAAGGCCAACGGGACCCACGTGAACATCTGCATGAACTCGCCGCTGGTAAACGGGACTCCGTGCGTCCCCGTGGGCATGCCGGGCATCCAGTAGAACGCCTTGACACCCATCAAGCTGGCCACCAGCGCCAGATATCCGATGAGCGCCACGGGCGCGATGCCAAACAGTTCACGGGGATTGTTTAGCAACCGGACAAAAAACAACGCCTTTTTCACCGCCAGAGCCCTTCGAAGCGGGCTGCGGCCGTACGCGTGTACTTGACCGTATGCGTGATGTTCTTGTGCCCCAGATAGTCCTGCACCAGCCTGGTGTCACACCCTCGATTGGCCAAGTAGTATCCCGTCGGTCACGATCGCGCGGCAGCAGGCACAGGCCGCGACCTGGGAACTGATCGCACCATGGCTCAGTACGGCCGATCAGACCAAGCTGGATCGATTGCTCGTGGTGGAGGAGAAGTACGGACTGACGCCGCTGACGTGGTATCGGACCAGTGCGACGGCGCATTCGGCGGCTGCGATTCTGAGCGTGTTGGAGAAGATCACGCAGCTGCGGGCGCTGGGGTTAGCACAATGGGATCTGACCGCCCTCAATCGCTGACCGATACGATCGACGAAGCCGTCGACCCCTATGACCGCTGTCTGGCAGAGGCGTACGCGCGGGCTGGACGCGAGCTGGATGAATTCCGGCAGAGCGTAGCGAGATCCACTAATGAAAAGGTGAGGCTCTTTCAGACGGTCGGGCGCACCCTGCTTGATCCGACCGTCCGGGATGCCGAAATCCGTGGACTGGATTATCAGCAGATCGCGCCGGAGACGCTGCGGTTGGCCGTGGAGGAATGCGAGCAGATCATATGTCCGCTCGATGACTCCTATTTTGACCTGTTGGCCACGCGCTATAGCCATCTGCGACAGTTCGCGCCGCAATTCCTGGAGACCTTCACCTGGCGGGCCAATCAGGCGGATGCTGCGCTGGTCGGAGCGATTGCCGGGATGCGCGCAATGAATGCGGCAGGCCTGCGTAAAGTTCCTGAGGATGCGCCGCGAGCATCCATTCCGGCCAAATGGGAACCGTACGTCCTGGATGAAGAAGATCAGTGCAGCCGGCGCTATTACGAATTATGCCTGCTATGGGAAATCCGTGGAGCCTTGCGCACCGGCAATGTCTGGATCGAAGGCTCGCGCCGGTACACCAACCCGGAGAGTTACCTGAGGCAGCGAGGAGTTTCGTCGCCAGATCAATCTCCAGCTCAACAAGGGTGAGGCGCTGCACCGGTTGCGACGCTATTTGTTCGTCGCCCAGGAGGGGCAGATTCGCAAACGCCATCTGGAAGAGCAATTCACTCAGGCGGCGTGTCTGAGTCTGGTGACCGATGCGGTCATTGCCTGGAATACCGTCTATATGTGGGAAGCGATCGAGAAGTTGAAAAGAGAAGGACATGTGATCGAAGAAGCCGATATGAAGCACCTCTCACCCGCGCGCCATGTACATCTCAACGTCTTTGGCAAGTACAGCTTTCCGGTTAAGGAAGAACTGGGCCGCGCGCATCGCGCCCTCTCAGGCAACCCAGAGAGGATGGATAGCAGTGCACAATTCCTCTTGGCGCTCCGTTTTCCTTGAAGGACAATCGTGCCGTTTCCTGGAACCGGGTGGCCTGATTCTTTAGCCATCCCTTCCCAGCGTTGGGGAGAGTCGCTTAATCAATCGGGCAGCCCACAACGAGGGCTTGGTTCCATGTCTCTCTGGCGTTCCCTGATTGTGCGCCGTTCGAGATTGCATCTGTATCACCCGTTTGTTGAAGCGTTGGAGAACCGAAATCTTCTCAGTTTCCTACCGCCGGTTAGCTACGCCGTCGGCTCCACTTCCCTATCCGTGGCGGTGGGGGACTTCGACGGAGACGGCCATCTCGACCTCGCCGTGGCCAACTATTTCGGCGCCAACGTGAGTGTGCTGTTGGGCAACGGCGACGGCACCTTCCAGACCGCCCAGAGTTACGCCGTCGGCTCCGCTCCCTCTTCCCTTGCGGTGGGGGACTTTGACGGCGATGGCCATCTCGACATCGCCGTGGCCAATTTCGGCTCTGCCACGGTGAGTATCTTGCTAGGCAACGGCGACGGCACCTTCCAGAGATCCCAGAGTTATGCCGCTGGTTACACGCCCGTCTCCATAGCGGTGTCGGACTTTAACGGCGATGGCCATCTCGACATCGTTGTGGCCAATTCCAACGACGGGTCCATACACATTTTGCTAGGCAACGGCGACGGCACCTTCCAGTCCGGCCAAAGACATCCTGTTGGCGGCGTTCTCACCGCCGCAGCGGTGGGGAACTTCAACGGTGATGGCAAGCCCGATATCGCCGTGGCCAATGGCGACTATGCGACAGTGGTTGGGGGCAATAGCGTGAATGTGCTGTTGGGCAATGGCGACGGCACCTTCGAGGCCCCTCAAAGTTACCCAAGCGATGGCCGCCTTCCTTGCTCGGTGGTAGTGGGGGATTTTGATGCCGACGGCCATCTCGATCTCGCCACCGCCAACTGTGGGTACTACGGCGGTGCAAACGTAAGCGTGCTCTTGGGCAAGGGCGACGGCACCTTCCAGAATGCTCAAACCTACGCCGCCGGCGAAGAACTGACCTCCCTAGCCATAGGGGACTTCGACCAAGACGGCCATCTGGACCTCGCCGTGGCCCACGCCGAGCTGTATTATCCTTCTAACGGGACGGTACGCATCTTGCTGGGCAAGGACGACGGCACCTTCCAGGATGCCCAAAGCTATGCCGCCAGCTTCTATCCCAGATCCGTGGCGGTGGGGGACTTCAACGGGGACGGCTTTCCCGACCTCGCCGTGGCCGCCGAGGGTGGCGTAAGCGTGCTACTCAATGCGGCGGATTGGGGCGGGGGGCCTGCGCCAAGTCCCCCTGGCAGACCTGGCCCCGACCGGCCTCTCCCCAGCCAACGGCCGATAGCGCCGGTTTCCGCCCTGCTGCCTGCGTCGAACTCTGAAGCCGAACACCGACTCTCCATGACCTTCACCAACCTCTCGCCTAGCCTCGTGCAGCAATGGCAGGTGGAAACGAAGACCGACGAACCAGCCAACCCCGAAGCGTCCTTGCCTTCAGGTCACATATTCACTGCCCGGCACGCCCAGGACACCTTTTTCGAGCGGTGGGGCGACGGAGTTCTCGACGGGCTGGC